>NZ_JBNFXM010000010.1:0-163828 GCF_049943995.1 Lysinibacillus sp. VIII_CA | reverse complement strand
TTTTTCACCACTGGTAGTACCTTTTCCTTCACTACCTGCTTCGTTTGTTTGACAGCGGCCTTTACCTGTTGCTTGGCTTTTGTCACAGCCGCCTTTGCTTTTTTCACAACCTTTTTCGTGGTCAGAATCGCTTTTTTAATGGCCTTCTTCGCCCGTTTCACCAATTTACTCTTGGATAAACTATTTTTTAGCTTCCGGGCCTTGGTAAAGAATTTCCCCCACTTTTTCTTTTTCTTCTTGCGTTTTTTCTTTTTCTTCTTTTTACTCGATTTCTTTTGTTTTTTCTTAGTGGAGCTTTTCTTTTTGGAGGATTTCTTGGAGCTCTTCCCTTTCGATCCTCCGCTCTTTCCTTTTTTCTTGCCACTTGGGGAGCCTACTTTTGGAATCATCCCCAGTAAGCTTCCTGCTAATCCTAATAGACCCATTAAGCATCACCCCCACCAACAGGGATCATCCCCATCATGTCTAGGGCGGAATCGAGGTCTGCTTCTTCTTCCTGTGAAGCGACTGACACAGGGGCTTTGATGGACCCTTCCATCGTGACCGCTTGTCCCTGGATATCCGTAATGCCGTCAAACACTATACTACTGGAGCCGCAGGTGAATCGCATGGATTCGGCTGCACTCATGGACACTCGCTTCCCTGCGAAGGTGATCGTGTCATTCGCTTTGACTAGCAGGGAGGGCTTACTATGCACAGTGATGCCGCTGTCCTGATGAAGCTGCAGAAAAACAGCACCCTCCTTGGCCGTAAATGTCACGGATTGTGGATCTAGCTTCATGTCCTTCCCTTTTGGCGTACCCCAATAAGACGTTTTCGGATCAGCCGTTTTTGGGTTGGCCTCGCCACCTTTTCGTACACTGTGGCGAACAATCGCAGCTTCCTCGCGATGTGTCGGGAAGGCAAGATGAACATGATCGCCCACCTCTGGCGGACTGTAAAAACCACTGTGTCCTTCTGCTGTATATGGCGTAGCCAATGGGAACCAGGTAGCTTCTTCCTTTTTTTGCGCCTCATCCATGCTGAGATGGAGTCGTACCTGATCCTTTTTGACCTCTAACACCTTTCCTTCAATTGCAGTACCTGGTAGAAACGGAATACTTCGTCTGTCTTGACGTATGCCTTTTTTGAACAGCAAATGATACTCATAGGTAAGAATGCCTTGCTTCATTTGGGCGATGGATTTGGCTACCACCAGCTCCTTACCTTGGAGCTGCACACGATCACCTAGCTTTAAAGTCTTTTTAGACTCGATCACATAGGCGACGGTATCCCGCTCCTCTATTGGCTGATCGATGTCATTATGCCTACTATGTAAAAACTTAGAGCGATCCTTTAAAATTTCATAATTTGCCACTGATAGCTTTTCCATTCGTCCTTCAGGTAGCCCAAACCAGAACTTCGGCTTATCCGCATCCACTGCAGGGATTAGCACTGTCCGAAAATGGGACGCCATACGTTGTAAAAATTGCCAATCCGTCTCTTTATATTGTAATATAAACTGCTTGAGAGGAGTAGCCTTCGACACAGTATCAATGACATCTGCACCTGAGTAGTCTTTCAAAACCTTTTTTAACAGTGCCTGATAAGTCATTTTATTATGCTGAAAGGAACGGTATTTTTGTTTAAAGTCTAGGGTGAATGTAGATGATACAGCCTCTAGTTCAATTTGATATACTCCCCTCACCATACGTACAGCCATTTCTGTAACCTGACCTTTAAAAAGTGTGCGTATTCGTTGCCCTTTATTTTTTTGAAATAGCTCTATTCGATCTGACGTACTAGCATGTCGCATACAACTGTCTTTCTTTTCAGCAGGGATGAACCCCTTTATAGTTAACCTTGCGTGGTCATTCACTGTTTGGGTCAACATAAGATGATGCAACGTCTGGACTTCATAGGGGGATACGAGTTCAAGCTCACCGTATCCGATTACTTCCTCGTATGTGTTCACATGAATTCCCTTCTTTCCTCAAGGGACAATGGATTATTCTTGTCCATCATCTTCTACTTTTATCGTTCCACAATACATACACATATTAATAGATTGACTAATTAACGCTGGATGATTTTCAATTAGTTGATCATTCTTGCCATTAATCCAAGGCATCGTGATGACTGGTGTACAGGGCATCGGCTTTAAAACACCATTATTGTCAGCAGTGGCCGCCGCAACTATTGGATTCGCTAATGTTTGGCATAAGCCAAATGGTTGAATATTGACATGAGGCTTATAATCCATCGTATTCATCTGTGCCTTATTTTTCGTATAAACCCCATGGCTGACTGGCATTTTTAATATACTTGTTTGATCACCTTGCGAGCAGGATAATTTGGCACCAGCTACTACATAGCTCCGTTGGTCGCCACCCTTTGTCTGCAATTCTTCTGACATCGAAAAACCATCCTTTCTATACGTAAGCTGTTGTAACTTTTACTAAACATCGTTGACGATGATTAGAAAATAATTATTTCCTTTTCGCTTCTTGCCCTTTTCAACCTATTTTCCTACTGCCAGAATATCGTTCCATCTTCCTTCAGTTTGTATTTTCCGTAATCGTATTCCCCTAAAATCTCGGCGAAGAATGCTCTCGGCTAATTCAATATTAACTACTATATAATGTTCTTTAATTCCCTCAATTTGAAAGATCGGATAAGGGGCTGCTAAATGCTCGTCTATTACTAATTTTTTTAACGTTCCATCCAGATGAAATTCAGTTTGAGCAGAGAGACAAGGAACTTTTGGTGGAATAACTAGCCAATATAACGTTTGCATTACTTTAGGTATATCCATGAGAACAACCGCTTTGAATGGCATTTGTGGTTCATATTTTTCCACTAATTGTTTAACAGCATCAGAAAGGAGCATGATTGGCTTTTCAATCAAATCTGTATATACCATCTCGCCTTTCTCTAATACAGGAAATTGGCGTTCGAGCTCCTCTAATTCCTCCATTCTTTCAATTGTAAGTAGCTCTTTTTTTATCACTTGGGCTATACCAACAGGCTCGACAGCATTTGAGATGCGTTCATCCTGAGATAGAATAAAATAGTTCATTTTTCTTCTCCTTTTTCACCATATCTACTTCCAAATGACACTTGCTGATTGGAATGGATCTAGCTTTAAATATTGCTGAGCCTCCTTAGAAAACATGGCCTTTTCTAAATTTGCCCCTGTAAAATTCGTATTCCTTACATTTGCTCCCATAAAGTTGGCCCCTCGTAAATTTGCTAGCTCAAAATTAGCGCCTTCTAAATTCGCATTTGTAAAACGAAGCGGTAAATAGCCTGGTGTTTCCCATTTCTGGCGATCTAGCAAACCACTGGCTCCCTGTACTTGTTGAAAATTGGCTCCCTGTAACTGACTATTGCTAAAATCCGCCTCATGAATGGCACTGAAGCTCAAATCAGTGTCCATTAGCTGACTTTCCCTAAAATTGGCGCCTATCAACAGACATTCACGCATACGACAGTTGGTTAAATTGGTTTTCTGAAAAAAGGCATAGCGCATATCCAAGCCCTCATACGTTCCGTCAGCTAAGCGTAATTGATTAAATACCTCATATGGATATGCATCCTCTAGCTTTTCTTCTAACCAAGCCTTTATTTCATCACTATCCTTCGATGAAAAGTCCTCGCTATAAACTACTTCGTTCATATCCATAAACTCACCTATACGGATTTCGACAGCCACATCCCGCTCCAGTGCTAAATATTCTGGACATCTGATGATGTCGGGTAGCGCATATCTAGCAAGACTTATTAAATATTGGTGAAAATGATTGGCATCCTGGAGTCTAATGCGATCAATATCTGCTTGCGTAATTGCCCCCATAAAGGTTTTGCTATACAAACTTAGCTCTTGGATGTATTGCTCTAAATAATGATGCACCCAGCTAGCATCATAGGTAGTTAAAAGAGGTTGTAGGTCAAAAAACCATTCGTCGTCCGTAGCCTCTACTAAATAGTGCGGATTTCTCTCCAATAGCTCTGTGCGTAGCATCGAAAATGTAATATGGGCAATTGGTCCTTTCTGGTGAAGCGATTGCTGCTGGGCTAGTTGCTGACATACCTTTTGAAAGGACGACCTAAATTCCTCGGCTAGCTTGTCTTTGGAGGCTTGGAAAAAATCCTCGAGCAGCAAAAGATAGTTCAATCTTCTTTTTTCTACTTCTGTGTCATAAAAATGCTGTAAAATTTCCTGTGCCTGCATTTGTGACTCCTTCTTTCTCTTTTGTTCATCTTTAATTGGCTTTTACTTCTTTTCCAAAAATTTGCACACTGCCATTCATAGTAATTTTACTTTCTTTACATTGTAATGAAATTTCTTCCTCTGCAGACATAAGGATTTTTTTGCTAGCATTCACCGTAATATCTGCCTCAGATATAAGCTTAATCTCTTTTTTGCTATAAATTTCGATACCGTTTGCTTCATTTAAACGAATAAAAATATCGCCATCCTGTGCGGTAATGAGAATTTCTGTTGGACTTAATTTAATCTCTTTACCAAAGGCTGTCCGATAATATTTCGTCGAAGGATCGTCTAGTTTATTAGTGGCCGTTGTATCCAAGTTTTTTCGTATTGAGGTACTAGCAATCCCCTCTTCCTCACGGTGAGAAGGAAAATAGATGTGGACAAAATCATTGATTTCCGGCATACAATACCAGCCACTATGTCCCTCAGCTGTATAGCCCGTTGAGTAAAGGAACCAATGTGCCTTTCCCTTATCCTGCTTGTCATCAATAGCTAAATGTACCTTAATATGATCCTTTGCGACTTCTAACACTTTTCCTTCTAAGGACAAGCCGGAAATATCCGTGTTAAATAGCTCACTTTTTTTCATGCCATTTTTCGTTGACAGTGTATAGTAATGTTTCAGCAAGCCATCCTTCATAGTTGTATATGCTTCATATATATAAAGTGTTTGCTTATTAAATGTAACGTGGTCTCCTATCTGAAGTACCTTGTCACTTTCCACCTCATAGTAAAGGAAGTCATGCTCGCCCATTCCTTCATTACCATTCTCTGTATATAGTAGATAGTCTGCTATTTTTTTTCTGGTCGTGTAATGATAATCTTCTAGCTTTCCTTGAGCACTACCAGCTGGAACACCAAAATGGAACTTTGGCTTGTCAAAGGTAGCAGCAGGCACGAGCCCCGTATTAAAACGAGAGGCTAGTCTTTTTAAAAATTCCCAATCTGTTTCGTAATATTGAAGAGTAAACTTTTCTAATTTAGCACCTTTTGTAGCTTCATCAATAACATCAAGACCAGGATAAACAGGATTTAACAGTTTGAATAAAGCCTTATAGGTCATTTCCTTATCCTGATAGGAGCGATTTTTCTTTTTAATATCTAGCTGATGGGTACTAGAAGCCGCTTCGACCTCTATATAATAGATGCCACGCACTGAGCTAACCTTCACATTTAAAATAACACCTTTAAATAAGGGAGAAGGGACACCGAGATGGTTAAGCTGGTTTACTTCAATGGCAGATTGTGCCTCTGTCATTTCGACATATGTATCTCTCGCCTCTTCAGGCACAATCCCAGTAAAACGTAACCTAGCATGTTCGTTCATTTTTTTTGTAAGGCTTAGCTCTTGAATGCTGACAAGCTCGAATGGCGATATTTTTATATGATGATAAGTCGTCACTGCACCACTCATAGAACTGCCCCTCCTTTCCCTTCACTTGAAGTGAATTGTAAGGATTCCATCATAGCTCTCGCGATAGGGCGCCAAGTGTCAAGATCATCCTCCATACAATTAAACGTTCCAATAAGTGCTCGCCCTTCTACGGAGGCAAAGAACATTAAATTAAAAATTTCTCCATCAATGGCAGGTGTAATGACCTCTAAAAAGCCTACCGTTTTGCCATCGATCTTCTGAACATCTGTATCCAACCAATCTGCTGAAGGTTGAGCTTGTTCAAGGATGTCCATCATATTTTCTTGAAATGCAGCGACTCCGTCCTCGTTTAAGCGATGTGGTGTCAGATTGAAGGCAAGATTGATTGATGAGGAGGTATCTGTGTAAATTAGATTTGGTCTACGCTCTGATGGGTACTTTAAGGACGCTAGTTCAGCAGACATAATAGAAAATAGCTTTGGCATTCGTATAATCATTTTGCCGTCCAATAATGGTTGCTCTATCACCTGGACTTCCTCATCATCAATGGTGATAATATTTTGGTAAATATCAACTTCTTGTAGATTGTCCTGTTCGTCTTGTTCAGGCTCCTGTTCCACTTGTAATGCCGCTTGCTGCTGGGCTAACTCATGTCGTTCCTGATCTCTCATTTCGTTTCTTAATGCAATAATCTTTTCATCTAAAAATTTCATCCCACTCACCTTCCGCTTCTTCAACGTTTTTTCACTGACAACTTTTCAACTAATCAACGATCATTCGCTTTGGTCGACTTGGACTAGGCATTTGACTAGCCCCAGTTCCACGACCACCATTTTTGGATTCAATTAATATACGATACAAATATTTGTGAATTTGACTATTGGAAAACGGTTGAAACTCTAGCTCTAACCGATTACTAATGTACATTTCAATGACATCTCGCTGTACTCGTTCTTCATTTAAACACGCTAGGGCAAATGTTATGTCGTAAGCATTGCTTGGACGATTTTTTAATAATTCCTTTGCAAAACATTGTAAAACCTTAGGATGATAGGTACTTCTTTGTACTCCAGCATATTCACAGTGAAGATAATTAACGGTATTGTATTCAGTGGTATAATCCGAAAAATCTATGGGCTCTGATCGTAGCTTTGCTCCCACCTTTAATTTAAAACGCACTATTTCCAATTCATTGGGGGCAAGATACATGGAGCTATCAAGAACAATAGTCGTTGTAAATTGCGTGAAATCCAAATGATTTACTTCTTCAGCAAAACGCACCTTTACTATCGTTTCATTTCCCGTTGCCTCATAAGGCAGCTCATAGCTACTATGTAGCATATAGAGTCTTTTATTATGTTTCAGGATGCCCTTGGTTAGAATAATGCTTGTATCTGTTACATGAATATGACAACCTGCTATAATGCCGTTCGAGTATTCCTCGAAGTATAGATCTAAAAACTCTCTCGGGAAATCTCGCAGGTTCTCTAGCATTTCCAGCTTTAAAATTCTTCCTTTTTGAAAATGTGGATATTGATTTGTAAACATCTGTTATTCTCCTCTTTTATTTTTTAGCAGATGCCTACTTACTTTAAACCATCAAAGAAATCTAACTCTGATAGATCCGTTTCAAAGGCAAAGAATTCCTTGCTGCCAATAAACAGCTGCTCCTCTTTCCTAGCCACTGGTACTACATGGAAGCCCCAATGATCCTCTCCTGCGAAGACGAAAAATTTCACTTCACCATTGGCTATTGAATCAGTCTCGTCCTGTGGGATTTTATTGGAATAGAATGACACAATACTCTCATAAAGCACGGGTACAAAATTTTCCTGCCTATTGAAATAGGTGTACTTTTGGGTTGTCTGATGATCACTTCCAGTTAGGAAAAATTCGACCTCTGTGACTCCCCATGGGCGTGAAATAGTTCCATGAATTTGATTCAATCGTTCTAAGCTACTGATAAGAAGTTTTTCTTGCCGGTTATGTGTAAATGCGCTAACGGAATAGGGTACTATAGGAGCATCATTCGTAACAGTAGTTTCAATCATGCCAATTTTTTTCGCATTTAAGTAACGCAACGCTCCTCTTAAGCAGGCAAGCTTTAATTCTGGCACTTTCCCTACATTTTCAGCCTTTTGCCTAAATTCAATGCTACGGCCTGGCACAAACTCCTTTAAAGCCTCTCGGAAGGCATCAATTTTACAGGATTGTCCAGTCAGCTTAATAATGGAGTATTCACCAAGCATGCCACTTTCATAAAACTCCTCTAAAAATTCGCGAACAATATCATAAATATCTGCTTTTATAAGATGATTGATTTCTTTAATATTGAAAAAAACATTTGGATAGTCGTAAACATCTTTAAATTGATGATGTTCTAATAGCGATAAGCACCAGCGATCTACTGTTGTGATATTCAAATCACTATCCTGCTGTGTATCGTTTTCTGAATAAAAACGGCTTCTCAAAATACCCGTTTTTCGGAAAAATTCCTTCTTCATTTCCTCTGCCATTTCCCATAAAAAATAATGATTATTGCGAACTCTTAGATACTCATCACGTGTCCGATTTTCATATTCCTTAAAGCGTGTAGGAATGATAGATTCAGCATCTTCAAATGCTTCTTCGAATTGCTTGTAGACTGCCTCTACGCCATAATCATCTACATATCGATAAATATCCTTTCCGGGGATATCAATTAACGCATCAATGTCATACGCATTTTTCCCTCGGCTATAATAGTTCGCAAAAACAATTTTCATAAATTGGAAAATGCGGTATGTAATATTATTACCTCCAAAATTGGTATCACCATTTTCATAGGTTGTATGAATATCAATTTTGTAGGAAATGTGGCCGTCCTCTATGCGAAATTTACAGGAAGAGAGGTCTGTCGTTCCCCCACCACAATCAATGACAAGTGCTTTGTATTCTTTACTATCCATAAAGCTTTGATTCTCGATTTGATTGGCGATCGTGTTATATAGAACAGACATCCCTTCATCGAGAGCATGCTCTGTTTCAATTTGATATTCAGGTAATATGGCTTGAAACATATCTAAAAATTGTGTTTTCAGCTTGACAGGACTTGAAATATGCAAATGTTTAAATCGACACTTAAATTGATGCTCAGCCATGCGTATGATATAAAGTAAAAATTCTCTGATGATTTGACTACGCGGGATAAGTGCTGTATTGCCATTCGCATCCATCACTTCTTCTAATTTTGCATAATTACTAACCCAACGCTTGATTCCCTGAAATTTAGTAGCCAAAGATGTATAACTATTTTTTTTCATCACTTTAAGCGCTTCATAGCCAAAATGATAGCTGACATGCTCGGTGTTTGAGCAATCTGCTACTGAAAGCACTGTGGGCACTACTTCAATCCATTCATTTTGATGGAGTGCGTCTGGGAATTGGACAAAATTAATGCTATTAAGCTCAATTCTCTTGTTTAAAAGGTCATGGCTACAAGGAGATGAGACATAATCACTATCCAAAAAAACACCGGCTGTTGTATTTGTTGTACCAAAATCAATCGCAAGGATAGCATTTGTCGTCTCTAATTGCTTCATCTCTAAATCTGGTATCGGTACTTTGTAATAATGTAAATTTGTTGGTGGTAGCGGAATTTCCTGATAGTACGTTTTATACATATACTCAGAATCTTGCTTCCGTAAAAAAATAAAGCTATAATTTTTATTTTTTGTCTCACGTATGCCAAGTGCTTGATCAGCAGTTAAATAATAACTTTGTGGTCTTTCATCATCCTTGACAATATTTAAGATTCCACATAACTCTAGCTGCTCATTCACAAGCAATACATTGGATTCCACTAGAAACCCGCCTGTTTCAACTAAATATTGATCGGGTTTATCTATTTTCATACCTTTATAGATATTCATTTTGGCGGGGATTTTAATACCCCCATTATCAGAAAGCGGCGTCTTTAAATATTTTCGCAAAGCCTCTTCTACTCTTTCAAAGCCCCCATCTTGGTTCTCTTTTATGAGAAGATGTTCCTCAGCCCCACGATATCTTAAAATCTTTTCAATTAATTCGTCCCTTGTCAGCGTGTTAATTAAACCTGTTATGAGCTTTTCCTTATAACAAATATTTCTAAGCTGAAAGGTCGTCATTTCCATTAACTCTACACGTGTATAGGTCATATATTTTTTTTCTGAATAACGCTTATTCATATTCAATTTATACGAGTATTTGGTCGTCACCTATAGCCCTCCCTTGCTCTCTTTAATAAAGAGCTATTCGATCTAGCTTCATGGTCTCTTCTACTCCCATAATGCCAAAGTGATATTGCCAATAAACTTCCATATGGTAGCCAACTGGTAGAAAAATCTCTTGAATGAGCTGAAGCATTTTACTATTTTTTTCAGTCTTTCTTTGCTGAATGTAAAGAAGTAACTCAGCTTTTTCCTCTGACTTAACGTAAATGAAACAATTTTTAAAAATATTTTTCAGTGTATCTTTGATCAGGTATATTTCCTCGCCTGTTTGATAGAGTCTAAGCATGTTTAATGCAACAATTTCTTGTTCTTTTTTTGAAAAAAGCTTGATATAATCGCGGACCCGATTTCCAAATACATTTGCCTGAATATCCCTCAGGATAAAGCGAATATAAAATTCTTTTTTATTCATACCTTGCATGCGATCAATCTCAGCTAAAAAGTGTAAGGTTATATCTAATAGGCAGTCTCTAAACTCTTTATCTGATGTATGATCAGGATGAAACAGGTCTTTAAAGATTTGAAAATAACGATAATAAGGATTTACTTCAACATGCTGCTCTACTACCTGTGAATTTAATAGCTGTGGACTAAGCTCCATATACGGTGAATAAATTTGAGCCAGGTGAAAGTAAATATCCTTGGTTTGAAAGCCTTCATCTTCTGTTTTTATAAGTAAATCCCAAATATAATTCATAGCCATTTACCCACACATTTATATTCCATAAAATGTCTTTGTATTTCAGCAATCAGGAAGCTTAATACATCATTCGCAATAAAGTCTCTATCTTGTTTAGATATGAATTGCAATAGCATTGTTTTTTTATAACTGTTTCCTTCTTGTCTATCCATTAAAAATGGTTGAATAAGGTTACGACTCCCTATTGTTTCTTGTTCCTCGAAAACATCAATTTTCACTAGTTCAAGCATATCTGCTGCCTTAAAAGAATTTATCAGCCGAATAATTTCTCCTTTTGTAGAAACGTTTTGATTATTTTTATAAGAAAGCTTGTGCATAAAATAGTCATTACGACTATTTGAAACTAGTGCAAAATTTAATTTGCCAATTTGCTCTTGCTCCACTTTAGCAATTTTTAGTAATCGCCATTCTCCTGATTGCTCTAGTGGCGAAACAATTGTCAGTTCATGGTCTGAACGTTTGACATACCTAACATTTTCCTCTTCCGTATCAATGACATAGCCATGTTGATTACCCGTTTTTCGTAATGATAAGACATGCTCAAAATTGACTCTATCTAAAGCAGGGAAGGGAAAACCACTATTTTTCACTACATGGGGTTGAATATTCCAAAGCGGCACCATGTTTAATCGTTTGTGTTGCTCATATTCCTCTAAATCAATCGACACTTCTTCTATTTCCACATCTTCATGTAACGGTGGGCAGTCTACAACGATGACGTCCAGAAATTTATGAACAAATGGATGATTAATTGTTTTCCAAGGAAGGCCATTTATTTGAAAAATAGAGTATAGCTTTTCGATTTCCCTTAAATACCGATTATTCTTTATGAGGGCAACTTTAATCTCAGCTTGTCCCTCTGACGTCTTTAAACTTCCCCTAAATAATCTTTGCTGTGCAAGTAAATGTTGAATCTCATCCGAATTACACGCTAAAAATAAAGTCATGAGCGTCGTTTGTTCGTCCTTTTTAATGGACCCAAGAAGCTGATCCGTGTAGATTTTTTTCTCCTCTATATCTGTTGGACATATCGGAAATAAACAGTCATGGATGGGATCGACATCCTCCCTTGGAAGCAGTGTTGCGTAGATATCATATTTATTCTCTATATCATCCATTTCATTGAAAATACGCTCCTCAAGCTTGCGGTTCATATCCTCTTGATAGTCGATGAGATTTACAAAGACACCACTTACAATATCCTTTAGTAATTGACGTTGCTCTAAATCTTCTATTTTTCGTATACGTTCGAACATGAGCTCTTTTAACAATTTACTTTCCTTCTTTCATAAACCCAGAATGGATTGCTAACTTGCATCAGGTGCTTCATCAATTGGTAAGTCTGCGTCGTTTTGGACAGCATTTTCCGGTGCTTGTCCTTGTGGAATAGGATTCAATTTATCATTTACATTCATAATTTTTCTCTCTAGTCCTAAAACCTTTGCCAATAATTCTGTTTCCTGATAGATCTCTTGTGCAAGCGTATAGGATTCTATTGCTTTTGCGTATTCCTGACGGGCATAGCTCTGATCGCCATTTTTTTCTAATCCCTCTGCCTTTAATTCTTTCTGGGCCTTTTCTAATTCTTTTATTTTTTCCTCTGTGTCTTCTATTTTTGTTTTAATTTGTGGCTCGCCAGTAAATGAAATAGCCAGCGCTTTTTTCCTAGCCTTTTGGTAGATTGCTAAAGCACCATTGTAATCCTCAGCCTCAAAGCGAAAATCGGCATCTTTTATGGCGTCAACAATCTCAACGATGGAATCCATATTGTCAATTCTTTGCACTACCTCTTCCTTACCGAATCCATGAATGAGTTTTCCTTCTTTTTTCGCTTTTTCATAGTGTTCCAACGCCTCAGCAAATTTCCCAGTCTCCGATGATTGATCACCATTGATAATAAGTTGTGTCACTCTTAATTTTCTAGCTAGCAAATTTCTATGTATAGGATCTTTCAATTTCTTTGCCGCATTTCGGCCCTCACTATATGAAAGGAGTGCTTCATCATAATTTCCATCCTGAAAATATTGATTGCCGCTCTTTTCATGGTCCTTCATTTCTACTGTCAGCTCAGCAATTTTTTTAGCTTGTTTTGCTTGATAGAAAATAGTGCTACCACCTACAACCAACGCTACTACTAATGCAGCAGCAATCATTTTTATATACTTCTTCTTGTTTTTATTTGTTTCCTGATACACTTTATTGACAAAAATTGCAGCAACTGTATAATTTTCTACCACTTTTCTTTGTCTACTTAATAAAATTTCTTCTAATAAATCGGTATATTGTTCTGAATCCTTTACACCTTCAAGTGCATCGGCCATCTCAATCTCACTAACATCTTCCCAGAATCCTGCAGTACAAAGTAATAAGGCATCCCCATCCATGAGTTTCATTTTCTTAGACACAAATGGTTGAAAATTGTTTGGCTTACCCAGATAATTTAGCAAATTCCCTCTTTCTTCATGCTGGCTAATATCTAAGGAGCGATTTCGATTGTTCACAATTTCCTGTGCTAAACTTTGGTCTGTACTTTTGTAGGTTAATGTGCCATTACGGAAATGGTAGAGTCGTGAATTTCCCGCTACTGCCACAATCATCTTTGAGTAATCTGAAACAACTATGACAACACTAGCCTTCAATCTTACACGTAAACTTTGAGCTTGAAGTATATTTTGCGCATGCTTGAGGTATTTTTTTATGCTTCTTCTCGACATAGTTGGTTTTTCCATAAAACGTTCTAAAATTGCCTTTACAGCAAGTTCCGCACTACTAATTTCCTGATCCGCATCTAAGCCCTTTATGGCTACCCAACAAGCAATATCATCGAGTTCTGTATAAGCAAAGTAATCTTTATTTTGCAGAAAGGACCCGGCTTCAGATAAAAAACTAGTTTTAAAGTCACAATTTTCCTTTCTCATAAGTCTCCTCCTTCTCTATTCCCCCGTCACCATATCTTTTCCAATATCAAGATGGTTGCATTGTCTTGATTCTTTAGGCGTTTTTGTTCAACGGCTTTTATAATATTCTGTGCTAAATCATAGGGTGGAGCTTGCTGAGAGAGGATTTTTTCCATTTCAACCTCTGTTAAAGCATCATAGATTCCATCACTAAATAGGCAAACCTTGTCTCCTTTATGTAGTTGAATAGGATTATTTCCTGTATCTAGATTTTTAAAGCCTGCATATCCCAAATAATTTATCAATCGTTTTTTCAAAGGATTTTCCTGCACTTCAAGTTGCGAAATTTCACCCGCAATATAACGTTCCGTTAAAACCGATTCAAAAATATGTTTTTGGTTAATCGCTAAAAATTCACCGTTTCTAAAAATCGTGATAACACTATCACCAACCGCACCCCAATGTAGATAACCATCGTTATCAATAATGGCGGTGACTAATGTTGTTCCTCCATTTGAGCCATTCAAGTTTTCTACAATCATATGATTACTATCTTTAGCTGCTTTCTTTAAAAAGTCCTGTAGATGATTGAGGCTACTAAGCTTTTTAAATTCCTCTATAAATGTTGTCACTGCGATTGTACTGGCCATGCGACCATTGGCTAACCCACTAATCCCATCTGCAAGTACCGCGATTGTGCCTTGCGTCGTCTCAGCGGTTGAGAAATAATCATCCTGTTCATCACGTCTTCCTATTGTTTGACCATTTCCAACGTAAATTTTCCCTTTTTCCATTTTTTGAGCAAGCATGCCTCGTATGATGAGTAAAAAAATAAGTACGACAATAAAAACTAATGCAATTATGTAAGGTACTAGCTTATGGTCCATTCGTCATCATTCCTC
This sequence comes from Lysinibacillus sp. VIII_CA, assembly GCF_049943995.1. Classification (NCBI taxonomy): domain Bacteria; kingdom Bacillati; phylum Bacillota; class Bacilli; order Caryophanales; family Bacillaceae; genus Lysinibacillus; species Lysinibacillus sp. VIII_CA. Next base: position 149,449 of record NZ_JBNFXM010000010.1, on the reverse strand, counting down.
ACTTTGATTGTTTTCCCATTCAAAGTGGACACCACAAAGCGGAATAAATAAGAACATACTTCTCCCTAACTGAATAACATCATAGGCTGCCAATTCAGTTGGTGTATAAACCGCTTCATTATTTAGATAGGCTAGTCCTGATGCATCTCCGGGTAGCAAGTAAAAGTTACGTTTTTTAGGATCATATACAATGACTGCATGATTACGCTTAGAGATTGAATTGTCTCCAGCAATACGAATATGCATGTCTTCTGCTCTACCGATAAAATTCTTTTCCGATAAGATGCGATAATCTCTCCCCATTTGAGGCCCTTCAATACAAACTAACCATCCTGTAACAGGGTCAATTCCATCCATTTCTCCTAAGTAAGGCAAGGTTTTATCATCTGCTTCAATGACAGGTGTGGATGGACTATTTTGTCTTTGCTCCTGCTCCACCATGACGTTACAGTATGGGCAAATATTACGGTGTCTCCTTGAACTAAACATGTGACCATTTGTACATCTAATTAAACTCATTGCTAAATCCCCCATCTATGTTACGAATTTTTTTCTCTATTTCACCAAAATTCGTGTATTTGCTATGTATATCGTATCTCCATTACCTAGTGGGTATGGAATCTCTTGTTTTAGTCTATTTTTCACTCGCTTATGCGCCTTTTTTAGGCCTACACCATTAACAGAATCAATATCCTCTACATACCAAATACCAGCTACACAGTTGAGTACTGCATGTTCATAATTAACAAGAGATTCATATTCTGTTCCACTTAAATCAATATCTGCCTTATATTCAGCTGAACTTTTTCCTATAAGTAATGAAATTTGATCACCAAGTTCCCATTCATCCACTTCCATCCCACTTGCATTTAGGAGAACAAGCTTAGAAATGTCCTTGTTTGTCATAGTCTGAGTGATTGCTTTTGCCTCGTATTTGAGAGAACCGTAAATAATAGCAAGGATGACCATTACTGTGCCAATAACAAATTTTAAAAGAACCTCCTGATTCATAACAAACACGTATAAAATGAAAAAGAAGGCAATGGTGACAATAATAATATCGATAATTTTTATAAACATTTTTTTTCTTGCATTTTCACTGTAAGCTTCAGTTGAATATTGATCATACATGTATTCACACTTCCTCACTTTATGCCATTTGATTATTTGTTAAAAAAGCGCTCAAATAAATCCGTAGTATCAAGGGGATTTTTCTTCGCATTTTTATGTAGGGTTGAGGACATTTCTTTTGTTTTCGGATTAAAGCCAAAAAAGTGTTCAAAGTTTTTTTCAATATTATTTATATTAAAATCTGGTTTTTTCTCTGCAGATTGATGTCCGTTTGAATGTCTTTCATCCTTTTGCTCAGTTTGCCAGCTTGTCCCTAGATCATCGAGGCGGGCATCATAAGATTCTCTCAATGCTGGATCTTTCAGTACTTTATAGGCCTCTGTAGCTTTTAAGAAAATATCTTCTGAATCTTTGTTTCCTCCGCTTACATCTGGATGGTGCTTTTTGGATAGCTTCCGATAAGCAAGCTTTATTTGATCTTGTGTAGCGTTTCTGCTAACACCTAAAATTTCATAATGTGTTTTCATCATTTCAACCCCAATTTAGGATTATTAAAAATTATCTAAGGAACTAAATAAGTTCCTTAGATAATTAGAAGAGTTTTATCAAGCAACAACCTTAGACAGCGTAGCCGCCCTCGATTTTTGCCAAGTCTGTTTTGTCTTTCTTTTGTTTAATGAATAAGAAGAATTCACCAATACCTTCAGTGTCACCATATCTTTCTGTATAGTCCACAACGAAAGCATTTGGGAAATGAATTTTTCTAACTACTTGATCAGCTGAGATCACTTCAAGTGTCACTTTGCGGTAGCAATCAGCTTTTTCAGCTGGTACTAATGACCATAATCCTAATTTCATCGTATCATCAGAATTATCACCATCAGTGGCAGTTAAAATTTTACCTTTCACTTTTAAAGTTGCCCCAACATCTGTAGAGCGAGCGTTAGAATCATTCGGTGTATCTGTCTCATATTCGACAGTCATAATGCTTTCTAACCCTAATTCAATTGCTTCAGATCCTTCTACTTTTAATACAAAACCCATTTTTAGTTCCTCCTAATTTTGGTTGAATGACTCCCATCTTTTCCGATGAATGAAGTTTAAGCATAGCTATCTCATTTCACAGGGCAGTGTTTTAAAACAAGCTTTATGAAATATGTAATTTTTCATCTGAATGATGTTAGTCGATTCATATTTATGTTAAAAGACTTATGATTCATAAATCTTAAACATACTACGTAAATTTTTAATGATTGAAATAAATAAATTGTTAGGCTTTAACAGCGCTTGTTCCTTTAGTAATCGTGACTTCAAGGTTTTTGACATTCCCATTAAACACAAGATCAATCTGACAAAGACTTGTTTTCTCATCAATGATGTAGCCGATATCGTCTCCATCATGGATAATAGAGTTTACATGGCCTTTATCATTGAGCCACTTACTTTTTTGACTGCTTGGATTATTACTAAAGAAACGAACAATATTTTCATGTTTAAAGTCCCCTGATTGGAAACGAAGGATTCTTTCAATATACGTACTAACTTGAGTTTTGTAGATTGAATCAAACCCATCTTCTTCCATTGCAAGACTTCTTGCTTTATAGACAGTAATACGTCTAATATCTTTATCCTGTAGTTGAGCATTTTCAGAAGAGAATACAAAACCAAAGCTTCTGCTATTAATAGCATCCTTAATATTATTCGTAAAACCGGAAATCTCTTTTGCCATAGTTGTTACTGCTCTTAGTGAATTATCTCCCGCTTCAATATCGAATCGAACTCCCGGATAATTTCGTTTAACATTTTTAAATGATTCCTTTAAATACTCTGGACATTGGTAGGCAGATACGATACCTGCTGCAACATAGCTAGCATCCACATAAACGCCTTCAATCCATAGCTTTAGGATATCTTCTTTCTCCTTCGATAAACGTGCTCCATTTTCAGTAGTATGCATACGCGTATCTATAACGACTCCGGATTTATCTTTCGGAATTATCGTGAAGTTTGGTAAACATGGTATAGCAAACTCACTATAATCCTTTCTAACCAGTACAGAGCATTTATCGATAAGACGATCAATACCAGCTGTTGCAATCCCATTAAAGGTTGTTTCTTCTTCAGCCATAAAGTTAAAGAAAATTTGCACCTTATAATCTTTTATCGTGTCCAAGAGAATGGATAACGATTCCATCGTGTTCCCCTCTTGCTTAGCCACTTTATCGTTTCCTTTGAACCTAGATCGACTTACTTTCATTTTTCCAGATGCTTCAAGTTCAAGGGCTGGTACTATTCCATACCATACTGTATCTGTAAAGTCATTTTTCGAGTTCACAGTGTTTAAGTAAGTACGTAATCTTGGTAGGTTATTACTTTTTACCAGCATATCTAACTTAGTGTTAGTGACAATTAATGAAGGTTGCATACCCTTGTTTTTAGTTGCATATTGATCAAAATACATTTTGATACCTAATAATTTTTCAACTAAAGGTTTAACGGTTTTAACAAATTCATCCTTTGCATCCTTATAGAATTCAAGATATGTATTGTAGTTTTGAACTTCCGTTTCTACATCGAATTCAGCTTTAATCGCTGGAAGCGGCGAAAACGTTCTGACTACTAAATCTTTTACATAAGAAGATGGTGATTCAGTTATCGCTTCGTAATCTTCCTCAAATACAGTACTTAAGCCATAATTACTATTTTCCTCAATGACCATTAATTCAGCGCTATTTGTTTGTGGTGCCTCAATGATTTTCAATTCACCATTGTCACCAATTGTAAGAGTACCTATTTGTAGCTTTTCAGATTCTCCCTCATCTTGACTAGCACCCAATAATAATCTTGTTTTAATATCTTCGATTGCTAATGGTAACATCGCCATCACATTGTTGTAGTTTCTACTTGCTACTTCAAACATAAGATTAAGCTTGTCACCTGTATCTAATTTCTTAGGATCACCTTCATCTAGCTTATCGTATTCACCATACAGGTAATGAATCTCTTTACGCACTTGGCGAATGTCATCCATGACTTTTTTAGGCGAGATCATATCAAGTAAATTTTCAAATTTAAAATCTACATTGGTAATGCCCTGACTTCTTTTTGTATCAATGAGCGTAAATAGCATTTTTAAAAAATCATTATTTTGGTCAATTGCTATTTCAGAAATACAATCATCTTGGATTCCTTCTGGTTTTTTTAAGGTATACATGACTTTTTGATTTGCGGCATTGTAAAATGAGTAAACCGTGGGAGAAAACTTATCTAAAAATTCATCGAAACTTTTTACAAGAAGACTTTGATTAATTTCTTTAATTTTTTCATCGCTTAGACTATCAATGTCTTTGACGTCTCCAACGAGCGTAATTAAATCCAATTTCTCAGGATTTATTTCTTCAAAGAGCATTGTTCTGTTTGTTTGACTAATAATCTCCATTCATTTGGCTGCATAATTCTACAGCCATCCCTCCTTTTAAAACGAATTCGAGTAGGCATAAGCATTAGTAAGTAATTAGAACATACGAGCATAATGAGTACAGGGTTGGATATTACAAAACCACATCAAATACTATTGTTTTATGTACTAATTATCACTGTTCTACACATAGTAATATAGAATAATAAAACAAATTGGTTAAAATATACCAACATAATACAAAGCTATGTAGTGAAATTGAAATTAATTTATAAGAATCTCTGTCCAACTTTATGCATCTTTCTTACAAACTTTACTAATGATTAATGTATCACATTGGTAACTATACAATATCTAAAATCAATGTCAATATTTTCTATAGAATATATTGTCACGAAAAACATTTATAAGTATCTTTAGTAAAAATATTACATGGCAATAAATTTGATATTTTTATACAATTTATGGCTTTTATAATATTTTTTTATAAAAAAAACAACTTATGGTCTGTTTTACCTTAGGCCATAAGCTGTTTTATGATAAATACTCAATATAGTAAAAATGGATAAATAGTATGAAGCGAATAGTAAATTTGGTCATTTGGAATCAAAAATCTCAAAATAGTTCTTTTTGCATTTGAACTTGTATTCAATAGCAATCATATTTTTAATAAATTTTAGGGAGGAACACCTTTTTTTAGTTTCTATTTGCAGCCCCCACATAATAGTGAATGACATAAAAATACTTACTTTCGGATTATATTTTCTCACATTCGCAATTTTATCCTCAATTAACCTCTGTGATACATCTACTGGTATTTTATTAGTTAATGCATAGTATAAGGTTGCCATCAAGCTATAAATATCGGTATAGATTCCTTGCTCTCCTTTCATGGAATACTGTTCAAGGGGCGAATAGCCTGGACTAGTAAATATCGGATATTTTGTTAAGGTTCTATAGTATACGGCAGATCCAAAATCTAATAAATGGGGCTGTCCCTTGGCATCAATCATAATATTACTAGGTTTAATATCACGATGTATGATCCCCTTATTATGTAAATAAGTAATTGCATCTATTAAAGGTAAAAATATTTCTTTATAGAGAAGATGTCTCTCACTCAATGCATATCTTTGTATATATTGCTCCAATAGAACTCCTTCATAATAATCTGTAACAAGATAAACGGAGCCATTTTCAAAAAAATGCTGTCTATACTTAACAATATGTTGATGGTTCAATTGCTGGAGCATGCAAGCTTCACTTAGAAATCTCTCCTTTAATTCCTGAAATTTTTCCTTTGTAGAGGGTAAACGATTGATTACTGATTTGTTATCCAAATCTCGTAAAGCAATCTCTAAAGGGTAAAACTCTTTTATAATAATTTCTTCTCCAGTGCTTATGTATTCAGCTATATAAACAAATGATAATTTACTCGTTGCAAGAAGGTGTTTGACTCTGTATGTATTATTTAATAGACTATTCGTTGGTAAACTCAATTCAGACGATGTCGTTTGCATTTTAATCTCCTCCTTTCACAAACTATCTCAAGGGAATTATAACAATTAATTGATTTTTATGTAAATATTATCATTACTTAAAATATTCATATAAAAACCGCTCACCAAAAAAGTGAGCGGTTTTACAATATTAAGCTTTTTGATAGCGCAGCACTGGTGTACGAGCAGCGCGTGTTTCATCAAGACGAGATACGACTGTTGTATGTGGTGCTTCTTGAACGATGGATGGATTTTCTTCTGCTTCTTTCGCAATTTGAATCATCACATCGCAGAATGCATCTAATGTTTCTTTAGATTCTGTTTCTGTTGGCTCAATCATTAACGCTTCTTCCACATTTAGTGGGAAGTATGTTGTTGGTGGATGGTAGCCAAAGTCTAACAGACGTTTTGCGATATCTAGTGTACGAACGCCCAATTTCTTTTGGCGATGACCAGATAAAACAAATTCATGTTTACAATGTCGGTTATATGGAAGATCGTAGAATGGCTCTAAACGACGCATCATATAGTTGGCGTTTAATACAGCATATTCCGTAACAGCTTTTAGGCCATCTGGACCCATTGTACGGATGTACGTATAAGCACGTACATTGATACCAAAGTTACCATAGTATGGTTTTACTCGTCCGATAGATTGTGGACGGTTGTAATCGAAATGGTATGCTCCTTCTTCCGTTCTTACAAGGACTGGCTTTGGTAGGAATGGAATTAAATCTGCCTTTACGCCTACTGGACCTGAGCCTGGACCACCACCACCGTGTGGACCTGTAAATGTTTTATGCAGATTTAAGTGCACACAGTCAAAGCCCATATCGCCAGGACGTGCTTTACTCATAACAGCATTTAAGTTTGCGCCATCATAGTAAACTTTCCCGCCTACAGAGTGAATAAGCTCTGCCATTTCGATAATGTTTTCTTCAAATAACCCAAGCGTATTCGGGTTTGTTAGCATTAATGCAGCTGTATCAGCACCAACGACTTTACGAAGGTCTTCGATATCAACTAAGCCATTATCATCGGATTTAACAGTGATTGTTTCAAAGCCTGCTACTGTTGCTGAAGCTGGGTTAGTTCCGTGAGCAGAGTCAGGGACGATAACTTTGTTACGGTGACCTTCTCCATTTGCTTCATGGAAAGCACGAATCATCATTAATGCTGTCCACTCTCCATGCGCGCCTGCTGCTGGCTGTAATGTCACTTCATCCATCCCAGTAATTTCCACTAACGACGTTTGTAGATCATAAAGGAGCTCCATAGCACCCTGTGCTGTTGATTCATCCTGCAGTGGGTGAACATTGGCAAAGCCAGAAAAACGAGCAACCGCTTCATTAATTTTTGGATTATATTTCATCGTACAAGAGCCAAGTGGGTAGAAGCCAGAGTCTACTCCATGGTTTCTACGAGAAAGTGCTGTGTAGTGACGCATGATATCAAGCTCAGATACTTCAGGTAATTCTGCTGCCTCTGAACGTACTAGATTGGCAGGTAATACATCTGCTAAATCTACTTCAGGTACATCAAGCGCTTCTAAGCTATAGCCAACGCGGCCTTCTTTTGAAATTTCAAAAATGAGTGTTTGATTTTCGTTATGCATGAAGAGCCCCCATTTCTGCAACTAGTGCATCAATTTCTTCTTTTGTGCGTAATTCAGTCACTGCGATTAGCACATGATGTTTAAGAGAGTCATAATTTTGACCTAAAGGATATCCACCGATAATACCTTTTTCAATCAAGCCTTTATTGATTTCCTTCACACATTTATTTGTTTTCACTACGATTTCATTAAAATGTGCACCTTGGAATGCTACTGTAAAGCCTGCTGCTTCAAAGGCATTTTTTGCATAACGTGTTTTCGCAATATTTTGTGTAGCCATCTCGCGAATACCTTGTTTCCCTAGAGCTGTCATCGCTACAGAAGCTGCAAGTGCAAGAAGCGCTTGGTTCGAACAGATATTAGAGGTTGCTTTATCGCGACGGATATGTTGTTCACGCGCTTGAAGGGTTAATACATAACCACGACGACCTTCACCATCGACTGTTTCACCAACAAGACGTCCTGGTACCTTACGCATTAATTTAGTTGTGACTGCAAAGAAACCACAGTGTGGACCACCAAATGCTTCAGAGATACCGAAAACTTGTGCATCACCTACACATATATCAGCACCTAGTTTGCCTGGAGGAGTTAAAATACCTAGGGCAAGTGGGTTAGACGACACAACGAATAAGCTTTTTGCTTCATGCGCGATATCCCCGATTACTTGAATATCCTCAACTTGGCCAAAGAAGTTTGGATATTGAGCAATAACTGCTGCTGTGTTGTCATCAATCAGCTCTTTTAAAGCTGCAATATCTGTCACACCATCTTTATGTGGAATTGTTACGATTTCAATAGATTGACCGTAGGCATATGTAGCCACAACATCACGATATTCTGGGTGTACCGTTTCAGATACTAAAATTTTCTTACGACGTGTATGACCTGCTGCCAACATCCCTGCCTCAGCCAATGCTGTACCTCCATCATACATAGAAGAGTTGGCAAGATCCATACCAGTAAGCTCTGCAATCATTGTTTGGAATTCAAAAATAGCTTGAAGCTCACCTTGTGAGATTTCAGGTTGATAGGGTGTATAAGCTGTATAGAACTCTGAACGAGAAATAACATGATCCACGATTACTGGCTTATAGTGGTTATAAACGCCAGCACCTAAAAATGATACATTCGCATTTGTGTCTTTATTTTTAGCAGCAAGTGCTGTTAACTCTTTTAATAAAGCAGATTCCGATTTCGCTGCTTTGATGTCATAAAGGCCTTTAAAACGTACTTTCTCTGGAATATCCTCGAATAATTCATCAACTGAGGATACACCGATTACGTCTAACATTTCTTTTTGGTCTTGCTCCGTCATTGGTAAATAACGATGTTTCATAAATGTAGGTCCCTCTTTTCAACTATTATTTTGAACGCTTATAAAACGGTGTTTCAACTGTAACTACTTTTAGTTGCTTTCCACGGATTTCAATTTCCATTTCATTTCCGATTGTTGCGAATTGACTGTCAATTAACGCGTGACCAACATTACGTTTTGAGGAAGGAAGCTGTGTTCCTGTTGTAACTTCACCAATTTCCTTACCATCCTTAAACACCTTATAGCCATGGCGTGGAATCCCTTTATCAATCATTTCAATGCCGACTAGTTTGCGTGGAAGACCATTTTCCTTCTGAGCTACTAATGCATCATGACCAATAAAATCTTCTTTATTTAATTTCACAGCAAAGCCGATACCTGCTTCAAGAGGAGAGATGGTTGCTGATAATTCTTGACCGTAAAGTGGCAGACCCGCTTCAAAACGTAGTGTATCTCGACAGCCTAGACCTGCAGGGACAACACCTTTGTCTTGACCAGCATCTAAAATTTTACCCCATAATGCTTTAATGTCTTCGGGTGCTCCATATAATTCGAAGCCATCTTCTCCTGTGTATCCACTACGTGAAACTAGTACTTTATGTCCTGCGACTTCTACATTCTCTTGGAATCGGAAAAATTTAATAGCACTAACATCAGTTGAAGTTAAGGATTGAAGAACTTCCTCTGCTAAAGGTCCTTGTAGGGCAATTTGTGCATAGGCATCTGATTGATTGTCAATTGTCACATCATATTGATGTTGGTTTTCCAGCATCCAATCGTAATCTTTTTCGATATTAGCTGCATTCACACACAATAAATAGTGGTCATCAGCTAACTTATACGTTAGTAAATCATCGACTACACCGCCGTTCTCATAGCACATAGCTGTGTATTGTGCTTGGCCAGTAGCTATTTTTGAAACATCATTGGATAAAAGATTTTGTAAAAAATTTAATGCATCGGGACCTGTTACTAAAATTTCACCCATATGGGATACATCAAATAATCCCGCACGATTACGTACTGCATCATGTTCATCTTTAATAGAAGAGAATTGAACTGGTAATTCCCATCCACCGAAGTCAACCGTCTTAGCACCGTATTTCGCGTATTCTTCAAATAGAGGTGTACGTTTTAATTCATTCGTCATTCTTTTTTGCCCCCTTATTGTTAGTTACATTTTTACTGGTAGTAGTTCGTCTGCTTTTTGTATTGGTACAGTCATGGCTCGGCAATGTAAAGCTTTTACAGAGTACCTATAGACATAAAAAAAGACAGACGAACCCCTTTTCGGGATTCTCTGTCCTTGCACCTGAAAGTTACACCAGACTAACTCGCATGGTTGATACTGCCAATTAGTCGGCTTTCCCCTTTGGTGGCTGCTATTGTTATACTACAGCTCTCTCCAGAGTTGCGTCTTATACGAGTCCTTTTACCTGAGAGATTCATAGCCATTGCTACTTGCTCCTTCGGTGGCGTCTAACCACGCTCTCTCCCCGTACAATCATCCGCCCAAGATACATCTTGGTACTATTTAGTATTCAATGAACATTTAGTTACTTATTTGTCTATATCCTAACATTAAATGCATTGAAAAGGCAATCATTTTTTAAAAGATAATAAAAGACGAACATTAAACGGTTGTTAATTATTTATCGTTCGTTTTTAAGCCTTTTTACTTGAAACACTAAATACTCTAAAATTTGACGAATGGTTCTGCCCTCTGTCAAGACCTGAATATGCCCTGCATCACGATAAAACTTTCTCCTGTAATGATACAGATTTTCTAGCTCCTCTTTAGTCGAACTTTGTACGATTGGTCTATTGGGATCATGCTGAACTCGTTTATAAATATCCTCAAACGAAGCATCTAAAAAAAATACTAAGCCACTACGCCTCATAATTTTTCGATTTTCAGCATTGATCGCAACTCCACCGCCCGTAGAAATAATACAAGCCTCGTCACGGAAACTTTTCAAAAATTCTGTTTCTATTTTTCGGAAATGGGCCTCTCCGTACTTTTCAAATATCTGCGGGATGGACATTCCTTGCTGTCTCACTATTTCATGATCCATATCATAATATGGCATCTTTAATAAAAAGCTTAAACGTCTTCCTAAAGCACTTTTTCCACTGCCCATAAAACCAACCAAATATATTTTTCGCAATTCGAATCACCTTCTTATAACTACGATTCTACACTGTCTGACAAAATTTGTCCCAATAAATTTATCGTAGCTTTAACATTCAATTTTTCGAGCCCGTCATAAGTTCGAAATTGCATTTCATATGACATACAATACGCAAGAAGAAAAGTAGTTACAAGAAATAATAATGCAATTGCGATTAAAAATATAGCCCCTCTGTCATTTTTCAATAATTGGCACATAGAAGGTTCGCTCCTTTTTCATACCACTAGGCATTTCCACCGACACAGTCAGCCTATTTTCGCTATAGGTAAAGTGACATTTATGAATGCCATTTAGCATGGGAACATGTCCTCCATTTACTTGTTCACGAATAATAGTACGATAGCAATCAATATAGTGGACTGTTTCACTAGTCTGAAAAGATATTCTTTTTTGATCCTCTCGTACGGAGAACGCTAAAATATCCTTTAGACCTTTATTGAAATCATACACAAACAGCTCCCATTTCGCCTGTTCATCCGATTGCATAGTTGAGGTCATTTCAGCATACCACAGCATAATTAGGACAAAAAGATGAGAAATAAGCGCAAACACAATTAATTGAAACAACGCTTCTAGTAAGGTATAGCCCTTCTCATTATTCATTGCTATTACCTGTAAGGAGAATACATTTTTGTCGTTGCTTGAGTATATTGTGAAAACGAACACAAATCTCTTCACCATTAAACACCCATTGATACTCAACTTCTTCAATGATTCTTGTGCCCTCAGTTTGTTGTACAGCTTGAAATAGCTTCATGCCCTCGTAAGCTGTTTCAGCTGCAATCATTTCCATTTTTTTATTCATAAGATTCGTTTTCATCGTGTAGCTAATGGGCAATAAGGAGCCGCAAAGTAACATTAAGATACCCATAGCCAAAATCGATTCAACAAAAGAATAGCCTGATTCATTCAATTCTTGCTCTCCCTCGCCCTAATGTAATGATGACCTTTTTCTTTCCCTGTGGTGTGTGAAAGGCAATAGTGCCAGCGGACCTGACATTGCCATTTACATTATAAACAATCGTATAAATAGAGCTCTCATCGGGGGAAAATTCAACTCCTTTTGGAAAGGGTCGGACATATAGATTGGAAAAAGCATCTTTTTGAATAACGTAGCGCCTTGTAGAGCTTTCAAATTTCATCGCGATATATTGTCGCTGGTTCATGCTATAGGTTTGAATATACTGAATATCTAGTTGAATTTGTGTAAAAAAACGCTCTAATTCCTTTGACTCCGCTAATTTTATAGAAAATTTGCTCACAATGGCTGTTAGACTCATAACAAGGAATAAAACAATTAGCATTTCGAGAATCGTAAAGCCCAACTCATTTTGTCGCTCCCTCATTATCCTTGAGTACCTGCATCAGCATTTGCTAAGCGTACCTCTCCTTTAATCGTAATGACTATTTCTTCTTTATTAGGGCAAGTTGTTTCATTTTCTTTCAAATAGCCCTCCTTCACTAAATCCTCAAGGGTCGGAAATGTCATAAAATCCACTCTATAGGCCTCTACTTGCCCCTGCACCATATTAATATAGGCCGCACAGCCCTTCTCATCAATTGTAGCAAAGTGCTTCGTAACATTTGGAATTGTAATTAAAATAAGGATTGATATAATTAACAAAACAATCAGCATTTCGATTAAAGTAAAGCCATTTTGTTGTTTGATTTGTTTCATCTTGCTCCTCCTAAACTAAATCAATCATATGATAAATTGGTAATAGTAAACTAACATAAGCGGCTAGAATACATATAGCAATAACAATAAAAAAGCTTGGTTGAATGAAGGCTAGTAACTTATGCAATAGAAGCTCCTGCTTTTCCATTAGTAATTCGCTATACAAAGTAAGTTCCTTCCCTAAATAACCACTTTGTTCTCCATGCTCTACAAAAGTAGCAAAATCCCTGTGAAAAATAGACACAATCTGTACTGCTTGCGTCAATGATTCTCCAAAGATTACCCTTTCTTTAATTTGCCGCGACAAATACTGTAGAAAAGGCTGAAAGGATTGTTCCTCTAGAATTTGAAGACTAGCCTGCAATGAAAAACCACTCTGTAGTAAACTCCCTAAATAAGCAGCAAATTGTCTTGTCCACGACAATCGAATATAGAATTGATAAAGCGGGATTTTTAATCGTATTGATAGTTGTAGAGGAATGGGTTGGCGCTTAAGAAAGAAATGTACTATTAATAAGCTGACTATCACAATCGAAGATGTTAGCATCACGTAATCGGGGACATGCAGTAATATTTTAGATAGAGCCAAGCTTGACTTCTCACCTTCAATCGAACGGCTTGACACCATTTTTTCAATATTAGGCAAGAAAATTGTTCGGAATATAAAAAATAGTATCAATAAAAATGAAATTAGCATGACAGGATAGATAAGCAATTTGATTAGCTTTTTCTTTGTCTGCTCACTGACAATCATTTGCTTTGCCACACCTTTTAATACATCAAGCATACGCCCGTTGTTTTCTGCCACTTTAATCGCTACTAAATGATGTTTAGCAAGGTGTAATGTTTCCAATATGCTTGTTACCCCCTCCCCTTGTCTTAGTTTTTCATTAATTTGTTGCTGAATAATTTCATGATCTTCTATATGATGAGGTAATAGCATCGACATAGCCTGTGGAAATAAATAGCCCTCCTGCATTAATACAGATAAACGTTGAATAAATCTTGCTTGCTCCTTTACACGCCACTTGGTAGCTCTGTTGTAATATAATTGGAATTTACCGATATATGTTTGTAGCAGCATAATGGCTCTCCACTAATTCTTTTTGTCCCTTTAATGTTAATTCGTGGGGTAGTCGAAAATTCCCCTTATTTTGAATAGCGGTTATGGCCTGATTGAGATGAACATCCGATAAAATCTCGTACAACGCACGACGTTCGTCCTGTAAATCTGAAGACTGAAAAAGAACTTGGGCAACAATACCGATGACAGTTTGCCTAATCTCATCTATTGATACCCCTAAGTCCATTAAACGGTAAAGACAGCTAAGAGAATCCTTCGCATGAATGGTTGAAACGACTAAATGCCCTGTCAAGCTTGCCTCGATTGCAACTTTTGCTGTTTCTTTATCACGAATTTCTCCAATCATGATTACATCAGGTGAATGCCTTAATATAGCTTTTAATCCCGAAGCGTATGTAACGCCTGCTCGTTCATTCACTTGAATTTGAAGTAAATTTGCTTGGTTATTTTCTACTGGGTCTTCCAAGGAAATTGCATGCCTATTTAATTCTGTAGAACAGTAATGTATTAAGGAATAGAGAGAAGTGGACTTACCAGAGCCTGTCGCCCCTGTAAAAAACAAAAGGCCTTGTCGATTTTGCACAAGTTCCATTAATTTGTAAGCTGAGCTTTTAAAAAAAGATAAGGAAGTTAGTGGAAAAGAATGATTTTGGAGAAGCAAGCGGATAATGAGGCTTTCTTTTAAAAATACGGAAGGCAGTGTAGATACTCGAAAAGCATATGGCTGTTGTTCCATCGCCTTTTGGAAGGAGCCGCTTTGGGGCTTACGACGCTCACTTATATCTAATTGTGCAAGAAACTTATAATAGGATATCATCCGTTCCGTAAGATCGTTGGGAAGTTCACCTGCGTGAAGCAGCTTATCATATTTACGAAAATAGACCTGATAATTCACGTTGCCTGGCACCAATAATAAATCGGTTGCCCCAAAATGATAGGCTTTTAGTAAAAGTTGCTCACATTTTTGTTCAACGACTATTTCAAAATTCTGCATATATGCACCCCTTTTCTAGTTCATTCGAATATGACCGCACTATTCGTTATTTCCTAGTATAAATAGGATCTTCCTACGAGAAAAGCCCTTTTCTGAAAATAAAAATTTGTTATAAAATTTCCCATCATTCATGTTTTTTGCTATAGAAATGTGGATAAAGTGCAATTTCCCACTAAAAAAGAAGATACATACATGAAAAAATTAATATTTATGTCGAAATGAACTGTATCTTTTTCAATAATGGAATATAATAGAATGAACATGATTATTTTCCTAACACTTGGTAGACGAACATAATTTTATAAAAAAACTAATGAGGTGAAGCATATGATCCATCCATTGAAAATTACCAGCACTTTAGCTGATGAAACAAGATACTCTATTTATGAGTACATATTGCAAGAGAAAAAAACAGTGACCGTCCAACATATTGCTGATCAGTTTAGCATCCATCCAAATGTCGCTCGACTTCATTTAACAAAGCTTTCAGAAATTAATATTATTTCCGCAGACTATGTGAAAACAGGTAAGGGTGGAAGACCTGGCCGTGTGTATAAGGCTTCAGAGAAAGGTGTATCATTATCATTTCCTAGACGTGATGAAGACCGTTTACTGAAATGGACGATTCAATTAGTGGAAGAGCTTGGACCATCTGTCTTAGAAAAATGTCAGGAAATTAGCTATCAAGATGGTTATCAGCAAATGAAACAAAATATGAACGCTGAATTGACCATCAATAATTCCCTTTCCTTCGACGAGAAGCTTCAACTATTAACTGACAATGCCGCATTAATTGGCTATGTTCCACAAATTCAACAAACAGAACATGGCAAAAAGGTGATATTCTCCATTTTCAATTGTCCATTCCAAGAGCAACTTACAACTTATTCGGAGATAGTCTGCTCCTTACATGAATCCTATTTAAAAGGGCAGTTAGATGCGTTATTTTCAAACAATGAATTTGTACAAATTGAGAGTATGATACATAATTGTGATTTATGTAAATATGAAATAAACGTGACAGAAATCGAAAGCTAGTTAAAAAATCCATTTGTTTGTCACAAAGACGCATAAGTTCCAGTTTACAGACACCTTTCATATCATTTATAATGAGTAAGAGATTATTGTGTCGTGGGCAAAAGGAGGGGAAATTTCATGGATAATATGTATAAAGTTATGGCATTCTGGACAGGTATTTTTGCCGTTATGTTCTACCTTGGTGGTATGAACGAGGTATCGCTATTATTCTTAGGTAATACAGGTTTATTCTTATTATTAGGCTTCTTAAACCTTTCAGAACGTATGTACATGTACATTTTCGGAGCATATTTAACTGTATTCTTCGCTGGCTTCACGTACTATACAACATTCATTCACGTACCTGGTGGCGGTCATTAATACAACTAAAAAAGCGTATCTCATTTACGAGATACGCTTTTTTTATGGGCATTGGTATTTTAAAACCCATTTAAAAACGGATTAGTTTCCATTTCTGCACTGACAGTTGTATAATTCCCATGACCAGGATAAATGATTGTATCCTCAGGTAGTGTTAATAATTTGTCATGAATAGATGCTAATAATATTTTGGTGGACCCACCAATTAAATCCGTCCGTCCTACGCCCTGTTCAAATAATGTGTCTCCCACAATCGCAAAGCCGTCTTTTTCAAATACATAAGAAATGCTACCAGGTGAATGTCCTGGTGTAAATACTGCTTGAAAAACAAAATTGCTTATTTCGAATTGTTGCTCTTTTTTAATGATAGTGTCTTGAGCAGGTGCAGCTACCCTATAATCTGGTAATGCAGCATATTTACTAGAGCCGTTCTTTTCTGGATCTCCTAGCCAGCTGACCTCTTTTTCATGAATCCATACAGGTATATTAAATGCTTCCCGAACCGCATCCACCGCACCAATATGGTCAAAATGTGCATGTGTTAAGAAAATGGCTAGCGGCTTTAGGCCATTGCTACGGATTGTTTTAAGAAGACGCTCCGCTTCTTCACCTGGATCAAAAACGATACATTCTTTGTCTTTATTCGATACGATATAGCAATTCGTTTGGACTGGACCAAGAGAAAAACTTCGTACGTTCATCATAGATATCACCTCATTTTTCTATTATACAGGCTTTGCCACAATTTGACGATAAATGTTCATAGTTTGCGCTATATTAGTTCTCGACAAAAACAGGTAGAACGTTTACAATTAAGGAGGAATATTGTTTACGACATTCATTTTCTGATGTCGAAAGGAGTGTCTATTTTAATGAACTTATTAATGGTTATTTTTGGTCTAGTAGCGATTTTAGCTGTAGTTGGTACATTCCAAGCAATTAAAGAAAAGAACCTTTTAAGCGTTGTTTTCAACTTATTAAGTGCTGTCGTGTTTGGATGGTTTGTCATCATGACAATCGTTCATAGCGGTTACCCACCAAAATTACACTAAAATTTAGACAGAAAAAAGAGCAGTCTCGATTTGAGATTGCTCTTTTTTTCTTGAATATTATCTGATTTTACTTATTTAATTTTAGAAATCTCTTCTTACCAATTTGTAGGACATCCTCATTCATTAATACGCGAGATAGATCGTCCGCAGCCATTTTTTCTCCATTCAAGGAAACCCCATTTTGCTTAATGAGCCTTAAAAAATCACTTTTGCTCTGAATAAAATGGATAGAAATTAATTGCGGAATGATATCCTCTATTCGTTCTTTATCAATTTCAAGTAGCAATGTAGGAATGTTAGTTGGAATAACCTTCTTTTGAAAAGCAGCTTCAAAATAGGATTTTGCATCCATCGTAGCAGCGTGACCGTGATACAAGGCTGTCACTATTTCTGCTAAGTGTAGTTTTAAGTCACGAGGGTTCTCCCCCATTCGAAGTCTTTCTTGAATGGCCTGCACTTGAAGTGGATGCTCATCTGTTGCTAATTCAAAATATTTGATAATGAGCGAATCTGGTATTTCCATTATTTTTTTAAACATAACTTCGGGTGCTTCATGGATACCAATATAATTCCCCAAGCTTTTACTCATTTTTTCCACACCATCTAACCCTTCAAGTAATGGCATAAAAATAGCAATTTGTTTTTCTAGCCCACGATGCCTTTGCAAGGTGCGTCCCATGAGAATATTGAACGTTTGATCGGTTCCCCCTAATTCAATGTCAGCTTTTAATTCTACAGAATCATACGCCTGCATGAGGGGGTAAAAAAATTCATGCATACCAATTGGTATTTGCTGATGGTAACGCTTTTGGAAGTCTTCACGCTCTAAAATACGGGCAACAGAGGTAGTGGCTGCCAGCTGGATAACTTCTTCAAAATTTAATTTTGCTAACCATTCACTATTGAATCGGATAGTCGTTTTTTCTTCATCTAACACTTTAAAAATTTGCTCACAATATGTTTTGGCATTTTCCCCCACCAATTCATCACTTAATGCCACACGTCCCTTAGATTTTCCTGTAGGATCACCAATACGGCCGGTAAAATCGCCAATGACAATGACAGCATGATGCCCTAAATCTTGCAGCTGTTTTATTTTTCGTAACACAACTGCGTGGCCCAAATGAATATCTGGTGCGGATGGATCGAGCCCTAACTTAATTGTTAAGGGTTTTTTCTCTTGAAATGAGCGCTCTAATTTTTGTAGTAGCTCGAGTTCATCAACAATTTTGTTAGCACCTTTTTTAATAATAGCTAACTGCTCCTTTGGTGTTAAAAACATACAAAACATCTCCTTGTAATATTAAAAATTAATATTGCAAGATCTATAAGAGTTTCTAAAAGGACTGCTGTCGCCCTAATGTCGTAATAGGACGTCCAGATGCAAAAAACGCCCTTAGGATTAAATCCTAAGGACGTTAATGAACGTGGTACCACCTTTTTTCGAGAGCTACTCAAATAGCACTCCTCCATTAGTACAGCCGCGGCGATACTATTGCAATGATTACGGATGCAAACCCGTCGTAGCCTACTAGAATTTCGGTACGCAGCTCCAAGATGTATTCACTTTAATATCCCTTGCGCCTCTCAGCTACTGGCTACTCTCTGTCAGTTCTATTAAAGTTACTTGTTCTTTTCCATGCCTTTGACTCTTATACTCCGAAATGTGAAAAACAAATCTTCGTTATGCAGATATTTACACTAATTATAATCACTTCAACAAATTTGTCAATTGTATAAAGTAAAAAGAGAGATCTCATAACGAGATCTCCCTTTGTTTACTTAACGGATTCTTGTTTTAAATTACCTGTCTTCTCATCATAGAATCGAAGAAGGTCTCCATTGATAATGGCGTCGGAATTTTCTAGCTCCATTGTTGCACGATCAGCGTATGGCTGACATGGCTCAACTTCTATTTCTTCGCCAGTTGATTTATCATAGCAAGCTTCTCCCGCATACACATATTTATCTGTGATAAAGCGTCCATCACGGAACACTACGAAGTTTTCATGCTCTGGAGAGAATAAATCTGCACCCATTTGCATATCTTTTGACGTTTCAATGCCTAGTAGGTGTAAAATCGTTGGACGTAAATCCATTTGCCCAGCTATTTCAGTCATTTCTTTCCCATCGTCAGATCCTGGGATATGGATGAATAAAGGTACTTCCTGTAGTAATGCATTATCAAATGGTGTAATTTGATCTTTTCCTAAATATTGTGCCATTGCTTTATTATGGTTTTCTGAAATACCGTAGTGGTCACCATACATGACAATAATTGAATTATCATAAACACCTTGATCTTTCAATTGTTGGAAGAAATCTTTTAAAGCTTCATCCATATAGCGTACTGTTTGGAAGTAGCGATTTAATGTCCCTGAGTTCGAATCATACTCAGGAATCATAATATCTTCCGGATCCAATGTAAATGGATAGTGGTTCGTTAACGTAATAAGTCTTGAGTAGAATGGTTGCGGCATATCTTTCATTAACGCTGCAGATTGCTCTAAGAATGGCGTATCCTTCATTCCCCAGTTCACAGCTTGCCCTTCTTCTACCGTATAAGAATCTATATCGTAGAACTTATTGATTTTTAAAGATTGATACATGATGTCACGATTCCAGAATGATTTATTATTAGGGTGCATGACATTAGTAAAGTAACCATTTTCCCCAAGGCGCTCTGCCATTGAGTTATACGTATTTCCACCGTGTGTGAAGAATACTGCTCCACGTCCTAAACCAAACAATGAATTTTCTACAATAAACTCAGAGTCAGATGTTTTTCCTAGACCTGTTTGGTGGTAGAAGTTACTGAAATAATACGTATCTTTATCTTTTGTTAAAGAGTTTAAGAATGGCGTAACTTCATGTCCATTCATATCATTGTTAATAACAAAGTTTTGTAAAGACTCCATAGACACAACAATTAAGTTGCGACCTTTATACTTCCCAAACATTTCTGGGTTAACTGCTGCCTGATTAGAGCGAACATAGTTGTTTACTTCAACTAATTCACTACCGTCCGCTAGCGCACGTTGGGCAGATGATTTTGTTTGAATATAAATATCATACAGATGGTAATTGTACGTACCAATATTTTTTACAAGTAATTCGCGGTCAAAACTACGTGTTAATAATTGTGGACGCTCTGTTTCAGCTAAACCTAAGTTTAAGAATGACATAGCGATTGCCAGCACAAAAAATGCACGACGGAATTCCACATTTACTTTAAACGAATTTTTCATTTTTGGTATAAATTTATTTGCTAAGATTAAAATAAGTACATCAACAAAATACAATACATCCCAAGGCTCTACAATGGCTGCTACTGAAGTTCCTAAGTCACTAAAGTTACTTGTTTGGAATAATACCGGTAGTGTTATAAAGTCATTATAAAAACGATAGAACGCTACATTTCCGTAAAGGACTATTGATAAAATAATGCTGACTGTAATTAAATAACGATTTCTAGCTTTTGCTGATTTAAAGAAAAGTGCTAAACCATACGTAAATAGCAAGAAACTTAATGGGTTAATAAACAAAATAAATTGTTGCATTGCATTTTCAATTTTCATCTCAAAGCTCGTGTGGTAAACAATGACCGTTTTGATCCAAGTTGCTATAATTGCTAGTATCATAAATGAATGTTTAGGCCACTTTATTGATCTCATTCCTAACATCCTCCCTACTTCCTTACAAAAAAATAATAATTTTTTACATTTTGTTACTGAAACAAAATATATCTTAATCCTTTTTTTACAGATAATCAACACATATCTTTTAGAAATTTTACTCTCCTTGCTCGTATATGCACCAGATATCTATATATACGTTTTACATTGTAAAAAGTTTCGTAAAAACATAAAAACAGCGGAAACCCACTGTTTTTAAGAATATTACATACATGTTACATTAATTTTACAATACCCCATTACATTATATTTCAAACATTACTTTTTATTCTCTTCCATACGAAGTCTTGTCGTTTCTTGTCGAATTAGTAATAATGCCATTTGGTAATCTTTTATGTCTAGTACATTCGCTTTATAGAGCTCTTTTATTTCATCCTCCATTAACATCAAATCGCCAATAGGGTCCCTTGTATAAATATAAGTACCATAGGTTTTCAAGAGTTCATAAATATCTAACATTTTATCCATTTTCGCTCGCTCCTCGATGTGCTAGACAGTCAATGCGTTCTGTCGGTGTCACTATGATGTCTACAGGGCAATCATGTTCTTCCATAGGAACACGATTAACGATCTGCTCGTCAAAAAGTAATGACATCAATTTACCCTTTTTATAGTTTAATACATAGCGATCATAATAACCACCGCCATATCCTATTCGATAGCCTAATCGATCAAAAACAACTCCTGGTACCAAGATAATATCCATCTCATTTGCGTCAACTAACTCACATCGTTCGGGAATAGGCTCACGCAAATGCATATATACTGTTTCAAGCTGAGCAAACGATTCAATGGCGTAAAATGTCATTTCTCTTGTTTTGGGGTGGCACTTTGGCACAGCGACCTTTTTCCCAAGCTGCCAAAGTTCTTCAATTAAAAGAATTGTGTCGACTTCTGGCTGATTTGAAATGGTAATGCCGATCGTATTTGCTTCTATTATATATGGTTCCTGTAGCACCCTTTGCACTACAGCTTTAGATTGTCTGCGATAAACTTCTTCATTTATCATCGCAAGTGTTTCTCGTACCTTGTTTCGTAATGTTGTTTTATCCATGCAGGCTACCTCCTATATAGTAAAACCTCAATCATTCATAAAATGTAGAAAGCCAAAACCACTTGTGGTTTTGGCTTAATGAGCAATTACTTAGTTTCACGGTGAAGAGTGTATTTCTTCTCGCGAGAGCAATATTTTTTAAGTTCAAGACGCTCTGGATTGTTACGCTTGTTCTTTTTAGAAATGTAGTTACGTTCGCCGCAATCTGTGCAAGCTAAAGTAATGTTTACGCGCATCATTAACCCTCCCACTCTATATCAAGAATTTAAATTTGAGCATGATTTATACGACTAACCTATTATAACACAAACTGAAAAAAAATCTACCTTCATTTCATATTAAGTTTGCATATGGTAAAATATCTTATAATTACATACTACAACGAGGTGAAACTATTGGATTTATCCATTATACTAATGATTTTTGGGATTCTTTTGATGATAGTATCGTTCTTTTTCAAAAATAGCTCGAAAAAAGTCGAGAAAGATGTCGAAGAATTATCTATCTCCATTTTCCAAGAAACGAATAATTTAAAGCGCCGTTTAAAAATTGTAGAGGAAGAGCTACTATTAGAGCCAGAGTTTCAAGTAAAATCAAACTCAACACCTAAACCTAATCCTAGCGTCCAAAGTCCTAAAGTACAACAAGTCATGCAAGCCGTCCAACAAGCGGCACAAGCTTCAAAAGTTGCGCCTAATCCATCACAAGTAAAGCCGATTCATCAAATAATTGTAAGTCAGGTGCTCGAATTGAATAAACAAGGACTTTCAGTAGGCGATATTAGTATCCGCTCAAATTTAACAGAAGAACAAGTTCGTCAAGTGATTGCAAATGGGGGGCGTTAATGTATGAATACGTCTTCCATTCGCTCATTTGGCCTAGCCATTTTTCTAGTCGGTGCCTTACTTGCTCTTGCAAGTCGATTTGATGTGAACATTGGACTACCTGAAAAAGATTCTTCCAACCAACAGCAAGTTGAAGAGCTACAAAATAAGCTTCATCAGGCCAATCAAGAAATTGCTACGCTGAAAAAACAAGTCAAACAAGTACATACTACTGAAGAAACTACTACTGCTGTTTCTTCAGAACCATCTGTTAAAGAAGATACAAATGCGGATGGTACAACAATGACATTGCAAATATATAGTGGAATTACACCATATATTGTCGCCCAAAAGCTTGAAGACGGTGGTATTATTTCTAATAGCGTTGAAATGGAGTTACTACTCGCAAACGCAAAATATGCACGAAGCTTACAAATTGGATCCTATGAAGTCAATTCCTCCATGTCTTTAGAGGAAATTGCGAAATTAATTACAGGTAAAAAACAATAAAGAAAAGCTGTCGCTAGATCCAAATTAGGAGGCGACAGCTTTTTTTATTTAAGCAATACTTTCAAAGAAGGCTTGCATCATTCTACTTCCCTCTTTTGTACCGATAGATTCAGGATGAAATTGCAAACCGTAAAGAGGATATTTTTTGTGTTGTATAGCCATAATCTCCTCGTCATCACCTGCTGTTGCGATAATGTGAAAATCACTGTGTAATGAAGGTTCTTCAATAACGAGAGAGTGGTAGCGCATTACTTGAATATCTCCATCTAATTGTGCAAACAAACCCGTTTGTTCATATTGTAGATGTGACAGCTTGCCATGCATGATGGTTTGAGCCTGCACGATGTTTGCTCCAAATGCGTACCCAATGGATTGATGTCCAAGACAAATCCCTAATATAGGAAATTTTCGATATAGCTCCTTAATAACATTAACTGTAATACCTGCTTCCGCTGGTGTTCCTGGTCCGGGAGATAAAACAATAGCTTCCGGTGACATTTTTTGAATTTCTTCTATTGTAATAGCATCATTCCTCACAACTTTAACGTTTTTCCCAAGCATGCTTATTTGTTGAAATAGATTGTAGGTAAAGGAATCATAATTATCAATTAATAAAATCATTTTTTTACCTCCAATAGTGCTCGAGCTTTATTCAGCGTTTCCTCATATTCAGATAATGGAACAGAGTCGTGAACAATACCTGCACCTGCCTGTACATGAGCTTTCCCATCTTTAATAATCATGGTACGAATAGCAAGGGCTAAATCCATATCACCTGTCGTAGATATATACCCAACAGCTCCTGCATAGACGCCACGCTTTACAGGCTCTAATTCATTTATAAGCTGCATCGCACGAATCTTTGGTGCTCCTGACACTGTGCCCGCAGGTAAACAAGCACGAAGGACATCCAAAACTTGGAGGTCGTCACGTAGGTCTGCTAATACCTCAGATACAATATGCATGACATATTTATAGCGTTCAATATGCATGAATTTCATCAGCCTTACAGACCCCACCTTTGCAATGCGACCAAGATCATTGCGACCTAAATCCACGAGCATACGATGTTCTGCCACTTCTTTTTCATCCTCCAATAGCGCATTGGCAATGGCTTCATCCTGCTCCTTTGTCACACCACGCGGCTTGGTACCAGCGATTGGATTTGTCGTCACCTGCCGATTTTTAACTTTTACAAGGCTTTCTGGAGATGTTCCTAAAATAATATAGGACCCATAATCCATGTAGAACATATATGGAGAGGGATTGGAGGTCCGTAATTGTCGGTATAGCGCAAAAGGTGAGCCTGTAAACGAGGCTGAGAACCGTTGGGATAGCACTATTTGGAAAATATCCCCTTTCAAAATATGTTGCTTCGCACGCTCCACTAAAGCGACAAATTGCTCCTTCGAAATCATTGGCTTAAAATCAAGACTATCTACTTTGAGGGCAGCAAAAGCTGTCCCCTTGTATAGCTGCTGCTCCATCTTTGAAATAGATGCTTTCATCTCTTCGAAGGAACGCCCTTCTCTAAATAAATCTATTGAAGCCAATGTAATTTTCTGTGTCATATGATCAAAAACAATAAATGTGTCATAGAAAAAAACATGGACATCAGGCATGGCTAATTCATCCTGTAAATATTCACCGATTTTTTCTGTATAAAAAGCTGTTTCATATCCAAAGAAACCGATAGCGCCTCCAAAAAAATGGAATGGATACGTTTCTTCATGGAACGGCATCACTCGCTTTAAATAATCGAGTACATTCCCATTCGATTTTTCCTTTTCCAGTCCTTTAATAAAGGTATACCCCTCATTATTTCCTTTTAATTCAGCCACTGGATCAACTGCAATAAAGGAGTAACGTCCACTTTCCTCATGCTTGGCTGACGATTCGAACAGCATTTTATGCTGCCCCTTCAATGATTGATAGACAGAGATAGGGGTCATCATATTACCCTGTAATACTTTCATGGCATACTTTCTCATCTCAACTGTCATTCTCTTCTCTCCTTCTCTAAGCTCTGCTCTTCTACACCAAAATCCATATAAAAAGGCCTTTCCATCACAAAAGGACGGAAAAGCCGTGGTGCCACCTTCATTGGTCAATAAAAAGACCCTCTCTAAGCCTTATAACGTAGGCATACGCTAATCCATACTAGTAGTTCAGAATTAGAGCTCCGAAGTCCATTCACTATTTATTTGTACTAGTTTCCACCAACCACTAGCTCTCTATGACAAATACTAATAGCTACTACTCTTCATCAACGCTGATTACTAGGTTATATTGTAATGCAAACTATCTTACAATTCAATTTATTTTTTCTTTCTCGGTCCTTCATCGTCCTCTGGGGCTGCTAAAGTAATTGATAGCTCCTCTACAATTTGGCGAATGGCAAAGAAAATTTCCTGGCGTACCTCTAGCATGACTGCTGTATCGTTCGTAGCAACGAAGAAGCGAATAAGCACACGATACCTGTCATAATGAAATTCATCAATATAAACATGGATCATGTCTTTCTCTGTGTTAGCATGTAAATAAATTTCCTTATGAATAGCTGTTAAGGCACTGCGTATTGTGTCTTCTTCATTTGTAGCAGCTACATATAAATATTGCTCACATTTACGCTTCTCTCGTCTCGATAAGTTGTAAATGGGACGATTAACCAAATAAGAGTTTGGCACATAGACAAGGCCTTTGTCTCCTGTTTGAATTAAGGTACTGCGAAGATTAATATCTTCAATCGTCCCTTCGATTTTTTGATCTTCGGTCGCAATCCAATCGCCAATTTGAAATGGATTATCAAGTGCCACGGACATACCACCAAACACATGGGCTAACGTATCTCGAATTCCAAAAGCAATCGCTACTCCCGTTAAACCAATCCCTGTTAAAAAGCCATTCAGATTAAAGTTCCAAAATGATGCGATGGTAAACATGGCAAAAATCATAATGAGTACTTTACCAATTCGTAGGAAAAAAGGTAATAGTACATTTTGGTCCTCTTCGCTAGTTAATTGAAGTGGCTGCTTTGTATAGAAATTTAAAACGTCATATACGCCCTTAAAAGCAAAAAACACCATAATAGACAATACAAAATTTTTCGTTGATTTATGCGTAAATAAAGGAACTTCTATTAAATAAGATAAGCTAAGCACAATGACTGCTGTCATAAATGCATAGCCAATGGCTTTACTAAATTGTGCAAGCACATTGGCTTGGAAATTTCGGTGGCGATTTCTTAAAAAGATGACCAGGCGATTAATGATCTTTTTTATGATAAATCGTTGAATCAGCCAACCAACTATACAAATAATAATCGCTACTAAGACATCCATCCAAGTTGGGACTGTAAATTTAGGTATAATCCAATGTAATGAATCCATGTATATCTCCTTTTAGTACCTATGTATCTCCAATAAAAAGGAGCTGACCTTCCGTAAAGGTTAGCCCCTTTCTGTTATTGTATGGCATCATCCGCAAAGAAAGCCTTATTGGCAAACCAAAATTGTTGTTCATTAAAATTATCTTCATGCATTGCAATGACCGAAAATTCAGCAAGGTATTTTCGTTTCATTTCCTCCAGCATCACTTTGGCTTGCTTACTGACGAGATGCTGTCCATCTATAGGAGTGCCCTCTGTAAATATAATGACTTCTGCTTCGGTGACTAGTTGATTTTCATGCAATATTGATCTGACAAACTGTAGAACAGGCAAAAGCTCAGCTTCTCCTTTAGCTTTATATTCAATAAAGCTCTTAAAATCAGCTAAATTTAAATGACCATTTTCAAAGCGATAGTGAACATTGATTTGCCGGTCATATGGGATGATATATAAATCGCGATTTTCGCGATGGGCATTCATAAATAACGGTAAAATCATGCTTTTACATAGCTCTGAATAAGCTTCCATCCCTGTCGTCTGCTCTAAACAAATAATTATGGGCCCAGGATCCTGTTTGTAGTCGTGAAAGGGTATATAAAACACATTGCCATTTTTTGTTGTTTGCTGTTTGAGCTTTTGACGTCTTAGCTCTGACCATTTCCGTTCGTAATACAAACGCTGCTCCTTGCCATTAGCCAGTCTCTCAGCCTTTTCGATAGCGGGAATATTTTCACGAACCTCATGCAGAATGTCTGCTAATTCTAATGCAAATGCTGCCATTTTTCGTAATGGTTCACTCTTTAAAAAATAGTCAATAAAATAATGTTGTTCCCTGCTGCTTAATTCCTCAAGATGTAAGTTTTCATAGAGAAAACGTAAATAATTACGTTGTTCTAGTGACATATCTTGATTAAACTTTTCTATGAGTAATTCTATCGCGTCTTTCACGAAGCAGCACCTCCTAAGCACCACGTTTTTTTGGATATTGTCTATAGTATAACCAAAAAATTTTTTTGACAATACAAAACGCTCGCTATATAGACGCCACATAAAAACACAATGTTGCTGCTTCTCATTATTTTTTTCAAATGAAAAGAAGAGCTAGCAAATAGCTCTTCTTCTTTAATTATTTAATTCATAATGCTTGCCTTTCACTAAGTAAAAAAGATGCTCCGCAATATTAGTAGCATGATCTGCAGAGCGCTCTAAATATCGGCAAATAAATGTTAGATGGGTAATTTGAGAAATATGTGCGGGGTCTTCCACGCCTGCACGCAGCAAAAGTGTAACCGTAGCTCCGTATAAATCATCCACATAATCATCTAATTCAGCGATTTCTTTAGCACGAACGGTATCTTCCTCTGTAAAGGCCTTCATAATGCTCTCTAGCATTTCTACAGTTTTATTGCACATTGTTTGTAGATTTGTCATAGGGAACACAATCGGTTCTTTTCCAATTCGAATTGCTTCTTTAGCGATATTCACAGCATAATCGCCCACTCTTTCCATATCTGCTGCTGCTTTCACAAGGACCATGAGACGACGTAAATCAGTAGCTACAGGTTGTTGCTTAGCAATCATAAGAATCACATGATCATTTATTTCTTCTTCTAGCCGATTTATGATTAAATCGTCCTCAAGTATTTTCAATGCTTTTTCTAAATCCTGTTCGACTAATGCCTCAAAAGCTGTTTTTAATGCAAAAATGCTGCTATTGGCAAGTGCAATAAATTGCCCCTGAACTTCTTTTAACTCCTGTTCAAAACGCTCACGTACTACCATTGATTGCTCCTCCTTAGCCGAAACGTCCTGAGATATAATCTTCCGTACGTTGATCGGATGGTGTTTGGAAGATGATATCTGTTTTATCGTATTCTACCACTTCTCCACTCAGGAAGAACGCTGTTCGATCAGAGATACGTGCAGCTTGCTGCATATTATGCGTCACAATGATAATGGAATAGTCTTTTTTCAACTCTTGCACAAGCTCTTCCACTTTTAATGTAGAAATTGGGTCTAATGCAGATGTTGGCTCATCCATTAAAATGACATCCGGTTCAATCGCTAAGCATCTTGCAATACAAATACGCTGCTGCTGACCACCAGATAATCCATAGGCATTTTGATTTAAACGATCTTTGACCTCATCCCAAATAGCTGCTCCTCTTAGAGACTTCTCAACGATTTCATCTAAAATCTTTTTATTTTTAATGCCATGAATTCTTGGTCCATACGCGATATTATCATAAATAGATTTTGGGAACGGGTTTGGCTTTTGGAACACCATTCCTACGCGTGTTCTTAATTCCTCTACCGTATAGTTTTTATTTAAAATATTACGCTCACGGTATAAAATTTCACCAGATGTACGAACGCTAGGAACAAGCTCTACCATTCTGTTTAATGTTTTTAAATACGTAGATTTACCACAGCCAGAAGGACCGATAATTGCCGTCACTTCATTTTCATAAATACTTAAATTAATATCCTTTAGGCCTTGATGATCACCGTACCATAAATTCAAGTTACGTGTATCATAAACAATATTTTTCGCTATATCAGCGGAAGATTTCGTCGTCGCTTGATTCAATTTGACAATTGTTTTTTCCTCTTTTAAATCTAGTACCATAAGGTCACCTCATTAATAACGTTTTTGGAATTTATTTCGAATAAAGATGGCAATAGAGTTCATCAATAGAAGAACAGTCATAAGCACTAAAATACCAGCTGCGGCCACATACTGAAATGCTTCTTGCGGACGTTTTGCCCAATCATAGATTTGCATCGGTAGGGCTGTGAATTGGCTTAGTAAACCATTCGGCAAAAATTGTAGAATGACTGGAATTCCGATGACAACAAGTGGCGCTGTCTCCCCAATGGCACGGGACATAGCCAAAATACTTCCTGTCAAAATACCGGGAATAGCGGCTGGAAGTACCACTCGTAAAATCGTTTGCCATTTTGTTGCGCCCATCCCATATGAAGCTTCTCGTTGCTCGTTGGGTACAGCACGAATGGCCTCTTGTGCCGCTACAATAATGACAGGTAGAATTAATAAACTCATTGTTAAGCCAGCAGCTAAAACGCTTTTTCCTAAACCCATCATGCGTACAAAAATAGTTAAACCTAGTAATCCAAAAACGATGGAAGGTACACCCGCTAGATTTGAGATATTCATACGAATAAAGTCGTTGATTCTATTTTTCTTTGCGTACTCCTCTAAATATATTGCCGTACCTACACCTAAAATAATGGATACTGGCGCTACAACTGCCATTAACCAAAGTGAACCAATTAGGGCAGCTTTGACACCTGCTTTATCTGCAAAACGTGATGCAAAATTCGTTAAGAAATCAATATTTAAATAGTCAATTCCTTGTGTCACTATGCGGTAAAGCAAAATAGCTAAGGTAACAAGCGCAAACGTAGTAGCTAAGAAAAATAAGGTTTTCCAAACTTTATTGAATGTAATACGCTTTGTCATTCGTTTCATGACGACTGTGTCATCCATATAGCGCATCTAGTAAACCTCCCTGAAGCGTTTCGAAATATAGTGAGCCAGTAAATTCATTACTAGCGTAAAGATAAATAGTGTAAATCCAACAGAATAGATGGAGTAGTAAATAGTAGTTCCATAACCTGCATCACCAGTTGAAACTTGTACAATGTATGCTGTCATTGTTTGGATAGAATCCGTCACATTGAGATCAAATTTCGGTGTTGATCCACCTGCAAGCGACACAATCATCGTTTCTCCAATTGCCCGGGAAATAGCTAATACTATAGAGGCGATAATGCCAGATAGGGCAGCAGGCAGAACTACTTTAATGGCTACCTCAAATTTTGTTGCACCTAGAGCTAGAGCCCCTTCGCGCATACTATTTGGTACTGAAGACATGGCATCCTCAGATAGAGATGTAATCATTGGTAAAATCATAATACCTACAACAATCCCTGGGCTAAGTGCATTAAATAATTTAAGTCCAGGTACAATTTCTTGTAATAAAGGTGTGACAAACGTTAAAGCAAAGAATCCGTAAACGATAGTCGGTACACCTGCTAAAACCTCTAAAATAGGTTTCACAATACGTCTTGTTTTTTCACTTGCATATTCACTTAAATAGATAGCTGAAGCAATTCCAAATGGCACGGCTACTACAACTGCAATAAGTGTCACTTTTAATGTACCAGCGATTAACGGCAAAATTCCAAATAACGGTTCATTCCCCGAAAACGGTAACCACTTCGTCCCAAAAAGGAAATCCGTTATCGACACACGTTTGAAGAATTCAAACGTTTCAAAAATAAGGGTGAAAACAATGCCAAATGTCGTTAAAATAGAGATAATTGCTGCAGAAAATAATAGAGCTGGCATTGCTTTTTCCACTATTTTCTTAGTTTTATGATTGCGCGAATTTGCAATTAATTGCTGCACAGATGAGGTCTTATTTTCCTTTTGAGAAACCATTGGGAGCTCCTTTCAAATAAGGGAGGGAAAGAGCATACATCTCTTTCCCTCTATGCATGTCTACTTATTTTAAGCCTTCTAAAGTTTTTAAGCCTTCAGTATATTTTTCTTCAGGTAAACGAACATAGCCAACAGCCTCAGCCATATCACCTGCGTTTTCTAATGTAAATTTAATGAAATCATATGCTGCTTCGTTATCTTTCATAGCGCTATTTTTCACATATGTGAAAAGTGGGCGTGAAAGTGGTGTATATTCACCAGCTTCAATTGTTTCATTATTTGGCTCTACACCATTTACTTTAACGATATTTAATTTATCTTTATTTTCTAGATAGTAAGCATAACCGAAGAATCCGATCGCGTTTTTGTCACCTGATACACCTTGAACTAGCATATTATCATCCTCTGATAATGTTGCTGAGCTTACTAGATCAGCTCCATCTAAAATGATTTCATCAAAGTAATCGTATGTGCCTGAATCAGTACCTGGTGAATAGTAAACGATTTTCTCATCTGGCCAAGATGGATCAATGTCCGACCATTTCTTCTCTTTTCCATCTTCAATCCATATCTTTTGTAATTGTTCTACAGTTAAATCTTTCGCCCAATCATTTTCTGGATTCACGACTACTGATAAACCATCATATGCTAGAGCTAGCTCTGTATAATCAATACCAGCTTCTCCTAGTTTCGCTTTCTCTTCATCTTTTATATTACGAGATGCATTTGAAAAGTCTGTTTCACCTGCGATGAATTTTTCAAAACCACCACCTGTACCAGAAACCCCTACTGATACTTTGACATCTGGTTGTGCGCCTGCATACTCTTCAACAACTGCCTCAATAATTGGTGCAACTGTTGATGAGCCATCTCCAGCTACAGAGCCTTGTAGCTTTTCATCAGCAGCTTCTTGTCCTGAACTAGCAGGTGCGTTCGTTTCAGTATTGTTTCCATTTTGTGCAGAATCGCTACCACATGCACCTAGCATTAATGCAGAACCCATTACTGCTGTCATCGTTAAGTACTTCCACTTTTTCATCTCATTTGCCTCCGTCATGAACTGTTTTATAGTTATTTGTCTTACAATCTTTACTATAATGACTGAATGTTGAAGTCGTATAAACGGTTCGTAAAAGAGATGTAAAGGAATGTAATGCTTTGTAAACGATTGTAAAGATACATTTACAATTCATTTTCACCTTGCCATGGCTGTGCCCAGATTTTAAATTCATCTACTCTTTTCATTCAAAATCCGCGACGTTCCCCGAAGGATTTCTCCACATACACTGAGTGACTGGATACCCATCGAAAGGGCAAATCCTCTATATATTTCACTCTTCTATATTTGGAGGAGCGCATACTTCTAAATGAAAAGAAGTTAAAATTTGCTTCCGATTGGAAAGATGCTATAATAATCAATTGTGTCAGGAAATACTTTATCTTGATTCAGTAAATATTTTTGTACCAACCTCTAAGCTAGGTACAGTCCCTATTTTTAGAAAAGGGAAAGATAAAGCCTTCAGAGGATGTCACAGATTTTCAACGAGAAAATATGGACATTATATGGATAAGGCGTAATGGATGAGGAGTTTTACCTTTGTCATGAAACATGCAAACGTACAAAATGCCGATTATTTTAAAACCTATCTAACTTTGCTTATGGACCATCGCGAATTAACACTACAAGAAGCGATTGATTTTATGCTAGCTTCGTATTTCTATCATAATTTAGAACTGTATGGCGTAAAACCAAGAGAACAATTTGAATTAGCCATCCGACAGTTATCTGCGTGATGCTTACCTTCTTCCAAAAAAATAACCGCTAGGCATCCCAGTGCCTAGCGGTTTTCTTATTCTTGCTCATCCTCACCAATTTTTTCCTCTGTAATAGCTGGTAAAATCGGTTGTTTCACATTATTTTCTGTTACTTTTTCAGCTTCATATTTTGCTTTTAATTCAAAGTATTTGTCTAAAGAACGTCTAGCAATAACATTGTTATTGACTAAATGTTGATTCATATTAGTTGTTGCCCATGGAATAACAACTGCATAAGCAATTTCAGGATTTTCGTACGGCGCAAAGCCAACATGTGTTAATGTAATCGTATTTGTACCAAAATGTTCTCGTAATGGACCATAGTAAACTACCTCTGCAGTACCTGTTTTCCCTGCTGCTGTAAATGGAGCATTTGAGAATTGTCCACGAGCCGTCCCATATGATCCAGTATATACACGACGTAATCCTTGTTTTACATAGTCAATCTCTTCTTTAGGATTATCTATTTGATTGAGGATAGTTGGTCCTATTTCAGTCACTAATTGCCCTAACTGCTTGCCATCCTGTGATGGATCACGTACCTCTTTCACAACATGTGGCTGAATACGATAACCACCGTTAGCAATCGTTGAAATATATTGTGCTAATTGTAAAGGTGTATACGTGTCATACTGACCAATCGCTAAGTCTAATGTTTTACCACCCATTGTTGGACCTGATGGACCACGCACGCCACTAAATTCATTTGGTAAATCAATGCCTGTTTTCACACCTAGCCCAAATTGTGCAAAATTATTGCGCATTTTGGGGAATGTATCATCCTTTAAACGTAATGGCATACCATAGCTGTAAGGTGTTTTATTAATCAATAGTGCAATTTTAAACATATAGGAGTTAGAAGAACGTTCCAGGGCCATTAAATCGTTCATTGGCACATAGCCGCTCCTGTTAAAAATGGAACTTTTAAAATCCGTACCTGCCAATTTAATCGGTTCATCCCCCATAGAGGTGCCCATTGAGATAACGTCTTGATTGTACCCCGTAAGAACTGTTGCTCCCTTAATAGATGAACCTGCCTCATAAGCTGTCGTAAATGTTCCGTATCCATAATCAACAATTTCACTTTTCCCCGTCTCAGGGTTTTTTTCTATTTTCTTACCAACCATAGATAGGACATCCCCTGTATGAGGGTCCATCATAATTAAAAAGGCACGATCTAATAAATACGATCCAGGAAGAGCTTTTAAATTAAGCAGTTCTTCTTCTACAATCTTCTCAGTTTCAGCCTGTAGCTCACTATCCAGTGATAAAACTAAATCTTTACCTGGCTCACCTTCATAAGTTGTAATAGTATCGACTACCTGCCCTTTTTTATTGGTAATATTTTTGACAACTGTTTTTTGACCTTGGAGTAGTTCTTCATACTGCGCCTCAATATAACTTTCCCCTACTCGATCATTTCGTGAATAATCTCGGGCTAAATAATAATTCAGCTTTTCTTTTGGTATCCCTTTTGTTGGGACAGTTGTACGACCAAGAATCGATAGAGAAGATAGTTTTACGCGTTTCCAATCTGTTGTTGTGTTAACTCCTGGTAGTTCCGTTAAACGCTCGGAGACACGTGCAAATTCATCTGCCGAAACATTTTCACTTTTTATAATTTGAGGTGATAAATTATAACCAGATGTCATCTCCCTAAAGATTGCTAATACTTCTAAATCTTTCTCTGACAATTGCAATAGCTCTTCATTGGTAATGCGTTCACGTACTAGTTTATCAACCTCTGCATTGATTTGACTTGTCGTAATATTTTCTTTCGCTCGAATTTTAGCTTCTTCTGCCTTTGTCACTTTTTCGTAGGCCGCGTCATGATTTTTGATAATCCAAAAATCTTGTTTATCACGCAATGTGACACGATTTGTTGGTTGTTCAATTAATTGTGCCAGCTTTTCAGCTATATTTAGCATTTCATCTGTTGTAGTCGTTTGCATTTTCGTATACGTAATCGCATTTTCTGGGTGATTATCTACTAAAATACGACCGTAACGATCATACATTCTACCCCGAGGCACACTCGTATTGACAGGAACTTCTTCTGTACTCTCTAAAAGTCGTACATACTCTTCCCCTTTCACGATTTGCATATACCCCAGTCTAAAAATCAACATTGAAAATACGATAAATATTGCAAAGAAAAGGATATTCATACGAAATGTTAAATTAGAGTGATGTTTTGCTTTAACACTCGCTGCGCGATTTTTCCCTGGTGCTTTGCGCATATGTATTCCCCTCCTTATCTTTTTTCATTTCAATACACGATACTTAGTATACCATTCGTAGGTTTGACAGGAAAGCATGCACTTGACAATTATTACGGAAAACATCATTTATTTGACGGTATCAAAAGTGGAAAGGTTGCCCTATTTGTTCTATCCATTTCTTTTTCATTTTTATCCAACAAAAAAAGGCTATACCTTAGTGATTTCTCACCTTAGCATAGCCATTTACTATTCAATCATTATTTAGCAGCTTGGAATTTAGCTTCTACTACATCCCAGTTTACTACGTTCCAGAAAGCACCAATATAATCTGGACGACGGTTTTGGTAGTTTAAGTAGTATGCATGCTCCCAAACATCAAGGCCTAGAATTGGTTTTTTACCTTCCATTACTGGAGAGTCTTGGTTTGGAGTTGACGTAACAGCAACTGAGTCACCATCCACGATTAACCATGCCCAACCTGAACCGAAGCGAGTTGTAGCAGCTTTTGCAAATTCTTCTTTGAAAGCATCGAAAGAACCGAATTTCGCATCAATTGCTTTTGCAACTTCGCCAACTGGAGTATTAGAACCGCCTGGAGCGATTACTTCCCAGAATAGTGTATGGTTAGCATGTCCGCCACCGTTGTTGCGTACAGCAGTTTGTTTGTCAGCTGGAAGAGCGTCAAGGTTTGCGATTAAGTCGTTAATGTCTTTTTCTGCAAATTCAGTACCTTCTACTGCTGCGTTTAAGTTAGTTACATAAGTATTGTGGTGTTTAGAATGGTGAATTTCCATAGTTTTTGCATCGATATGTGGCTCTAATGCGTCGTAAGCGTAAGTTAATTGTGGTAATTCGTAAGCCATTGTTAAGTTCCTCCCTAAAATAAGAAATATTTAGTACATCAATAGATTATCAAAATTGGTCAAACCATTCAATGAAAAATACTTCATTTAGAAGATTTCAGCCTTTTGACTGAAAAACCAATACGTTAACTATCTTACCCATTAGCTTGATTCATTAAACCCCACTCGTAGACATTAAATCGCGAAGAAAAATACAATAATCATCACAATTTGAATGACAGCCTTTGCAATAGTAGAAGTTAAAAACCCTACTAACGAACCAACACCACTTTTCACAGCCTCACTAAATGTTCGTTTCTCCACAATTAATTCGGCTATGACAGCCCCTAAAAATGGGCCAATTAATATTCCAGCCACAGGAATGACGAATGGGCCAAATAATAATCCAATGGTGCTTCCCCACATTCCTGCGCTAGAGCCACCAAACTTTTTAATGCCAAATGCATTTGCCAATGTATCTGCGCCAAATAACAGCACTACAAATAATATTTCAATAATCCAGAACCACCAGCTTAACTCTGCGAAGGAGAAAAATAAGCCATATAGTAGGAATCCTCCGACTAAAAATAAGACACCTGGAATGATCGGATAGACTAAACCAACAAATGAAATAATAAAGCAGGCTACTACTAAAATCCAGCCAACAACTTCCATAAAATTTCTCTCCTTTTATCGTACGTTGTCTTTCATACGGACAAACAAAGTGAAAAGTTTCACTTTGTTAATGGCGTATACCCAAAATAGAGTCTGCAATATTGACCGCATGGTCACCAATACGTTCCAGGTTACTTACAATGTCCATATAGACAATCCCAGCCGCCCCACTGCATTCATTCGTATTCAGACGTGCAATATGTTTCTGACGAAGTTTATCCTCCATATCGTCAATCAAGCTTTCTAGCTCCGTCACCTCTTGAGCTAAACTTAAGCTAGCTGTATCCAAGGCCTCTATACTTTTACGGACAGCCTCAATGGCTAAACTAA
Source organism: Lysinibacillus sp. VIII_CA (assembly GCF_049943995.1). Classification (NCBI taxonomy): domain Bacteria; kingdom Bacillati; phylum Bacillota; class Bacilli; order Caryophanales; family Bacillaceae; genus Lysinibacillus; species Lysinibacillus sp. VIII_CA. The sequence goes on along the minus strand of NZ_JBNFXM010000010.1, from coordinate 112,307 downwards.
ACATGCCAATTAAATCTTGTCGTGCCGATTTACTTAGGGTCACTTCATGATGGTCCTTGTATTGTAAAAGCTCTAAGATATTTTCAAAGTGATCACCAATTCGTTCGAAATCTCGTACATTTGTTAATAGTGTATGATGTCTTACTGAGTCTGCACGAGAAAGGGGCTGCTTAGACACCATCACTAAATAATCGGTAATTTCATTATCTAAATGATTAAGGCCAGCCTCTAATTGTAAAACTGTAGGAATATGTTCGGCTTCCCCTGATTTCATATAGAGAAATGTTTCTTCTAAGCCTCGTAAAGCATGTTCACCCATTCGTAATACTTCCTCTTTAGCTTGACCAAGTGCAATTGCTGGGGAGGAATCAATAAAAGATGGATCTAAATGCTTTGTTGTGACATTGATATGACCATCATGTCCTGGTATCAATTTCGTTACTAATGCTGCCAATCCTGCAATAAATGGAAGTTGAATCATCATATTAAGTACATTGAATGAGCCATGGGCAATTGCAATTTGCATACGAGGCTCTAAATGAAATAATTCGCTGACCCATTGAACATAATGCATAAATGGGGTAAAAAAAATCATGAAAATAATCGTACCGATCACATTGAAGAGTACATGTGCTGCGGCTGCCCGTTTCGCATAAATAGAAGCGCCCAGTGACGCTAATACCGCCGTAATCGTCGTTCCGATGTTTTCTCCAAATAAAATCGGTAAGGCATTGTTCAAACCAATCAAATGCTCAGCATATAAGCCTTGAAGCACACCGACTGTGGCCGTAGAGCTTTGTACAAGCAAGGTAAAAACGGTACCTAAAAATATACCTAAAATGGGTTGATTACTTAAATGAAGCGTGAGCGATGCAAAATCTGCCAGTTGATGTAGTGACTGCATACTTGCACTCATTAGCTCTAGCCCTAAAAATAAGCCACCAAAGCCAAACAAAATTTGACCAATATGTTGGTATGTTGCCCTTTTGAGGAAAAATAAAAAGCCTGCCCCGATTGCTAACAAGGGATAAAAATAGATACCGATATCAATGCCAATAATAAATGCTGTAATGGTTGTACCAATATTTGCTCCCATAATTACGCCGATTGCTTGACGTAACGTTAAAAATCCGGCACTCACTAACCCTACAGTGATGACTGTCGTTGCAGAACTTGACTGAATGCAAATGGTTACAAATATGCCTACTAAGACTCCCATGATCGGGTTAGTTGTAAAGCGATTTAACCATTCACGTAATCGATCATCCGCTGATTTCTGAAGCCCATCACCCATAAATTTAATGGAAAATAAAAAGACTCCTAACCCACCTAAAAACTGAAAGAGTATGCTTTGCCAATCTATTGTCAATTATTTTCGCTCCAATTCCTACGTCTCTACTACTCTAATTCTAATCTTTAATTGATTACAAACAAAAAGTAAAGAAATCCTTTAACTTCTTTACATAATGTTAACATTTTATCATTAAGTGTCCCTTCATTCATGCTTCTTTCATACCCTATGCTCTTTGAACATGTTAATATATTGATTGGAGGAGATATAGTATGAAACACTCACAGCTATTTATCGATAGTCTTATTCATCCTAAAAAACTAGCAGCCTATCGTTTACTACCTATCGGAAAAGTTATTCAATATACTTTTCTGCTCATTACCCTTGTAACCGTATTCTCTTTAGGTAGATTTGCAGCAGGTATGTCTGTTGATACGATTGATATGAATAGTTTAAATGGTTTAACTGAATACATAGATGGCATTAAATGGCTCTTATATCCATTCACATTCTTAATGCTTTTTGTCTTTACAACCATGCTGATTTTTGCCCAAATTGCTCTCTATGCTTTAGCCGGTTTATTTATTTTAAAAGTCATGAAACGTCGTGGTGAATACCGTCATATTTGGCGCACAACAACTTTTGCCATCACGTGGGCAACATTATTGTCGATGCTAGCAGAATATTTACCGATTAACAGTACAATTATCTCTGTTTTTTCTTTATTACTGACTATTGTTCTATTAATTGTGGCCTTTACAAAATATCCTAAACAACCAATATCAAAATAATGTGCATGAATCCCCCCTCTTCTAAATATAGTGTAGAAAAGGAGGGGTTTTTTTGCGGGCATTCATCTTAACAGCTATCATTATTGTCATTGCTTTTGTCGTGAAGGTAGATTTAACTGAGGGATCGATCCCACTTGCAGCTTTACAAACAAAAAGTACTAATAGCCAATGTGTACAGCAACGTGAGCCAAATTATATCACCGTACAAACTATTGAAGGAGATACTATTCATAGTTTATTTGCCTTACACCCTGCAAAAGTTCCCATGACATTCCCAGAACGCTTACAATTATTTTACAACTTAAACCCACACTTACAATTACAGGAATTAATTCCTGGTGGAAATATTAAGCTTCCTCTTACGTTTGAATTCGAAAACAAATGTGGAAAATGAAAAGTTAACGTTTCTTCCTTGTCCTTATTTTCTTACACTGCTAAAATAAATGACAGTGACGGCTGAAAATAGTGGCCCGAAAAGGAGAGAAAGTTAAATGAGTGAAATTTGTCACCGTTCAAATACACGTCCTGTACGTGTCGGTAACTTAACAATTGGTGGTAGTAATGAATTATTCATTCAAAGTATGTGTACAACAAAAACACATGATGTAGAAGCAACAGTGGCAGAAATTCTTCGACTTGAAGAAGCAGGCTGTCAAATAGTTCGTGTTGCAGTTCCAGATGAGCGTGCTGCAGATGCAATTGCCGAAATCAAAAAACGTATCCATATTCCATTAGTAGCTGATATTCATTTTGACTATAGATTAGCATTAAAAGCCATTGAAAATGGTATCGATAAAGTACGTATTAACCCTGGTAATATTGGTCGTAAAGAGAAAGTGGAGGCTGTCGTGAATGCAGCTAAAGCAAAAGGTATCCCCATTCGTATTGGGGTAAATGCTGGTTCATTAGAGCGTCATATTTTAGAAAAATACGGCTATCCTACTGCTGATGGTATGGTTGAATCTGCACTTCACCATATTAAAATTTTAGAAGACTTGGACTTCCACGATATTATTGTATCGATGAAGGCATCTGACGTAAATCTTGCCATTGAAGCCTATGAAAAAGCTGCTAAGGCCTTTAATTATCCGCTACATTTAGGTATTACAGAATCAGGAACACTATTTGCTGGTACTGTAAAATCAGCGGCTGGACTTGGTGCCATCCTATCAAAAGGAATTGGTAACACGTTACGTATTTCACTTTCAGCAGACCCTGTTGAGGAAATCAAAGTAGCACGTGAACTATTAAAATCTTTTGGTCTAGCTTCTAATATGGCAACACTAATCTCTTGTCCAACATGTGGGCGCATTGAGATTGATTTAATTTCCATTGCTAATGAAGTAGAAGAATATATTTCTAAATTGAATGTACCTTTAAAAGTAGCGGTGTTAGGCTGTGCGGTAAACGGTCCTGGTGAAGCACGTGAAGCGGATATCGGTATTGCGGGTGCGCGTGGTGAAGGCTTGTTATTCATGAAAGGGAAAACTGTTCGTAAAGTTCCTGAAGAAACAATGGTTGAAGAGTTGAAAAAAGAAATTGATAAATTAGCGGCAGAGATGGAAGAAAAGCGCGCAGCAGAAGAAGTACAAAAAGCGAATGCCTAAGGAGGTACTAGCATGAAAAAGCCCCGCTTTGGTATTGATATTGATGGGACTGTAACATGTCCAAGTACACTCATACCACATATTAATAAACAATATAACGTAAATATTACGCTTGATGATGTTTGTGAGTATGATTTTTTATCGGCCTTTCCTCACCCTGTAGATCGAAGTGCCTTTAATACATGGTTTAAAGAAAATGAGCCTTATATGTACGAAGTGTCAGAAGTAGCAAAAGATGCAAAAAATATTCTAACTGCCTGGCAAAATACGTTTGAGCTCTATTATATATCGGCACGAGGCGAAAATGTAGCAGACATTACAGTAAATTGGTTTGAAAATCAGGCGATTCCTTATGACCATATCGAACTTTTAGGCAGCCATGATAAGTTAGCGGTTGCTAAAAAGCATCATGTAGATGCTTTCTTTGAGGATAAGCATGATAATGCAGTGATGCTGGCAGAGGAGCTAAAAATACCTGTCGTGTTGTTTGATACGCCCTATAACCGTCTTGCTGTTCCTGACAATGTAGTAAGGGTGTATAACTGGCAAGAAGCCAATCAATTCATCACAAATTATTTCAAATAAAATAAAGGAGAGTCGTGTTCAAATAAAGAACACGACTCTTTTATGTGCCTCCTACGATTGGCATAGTTTTGAGCAACCGCCGTTCAAACAAGCTTGTTTGACGGTAGGTCTGCTTATTTTACTCTATACTTCCAAAATTCCCCGTATCCAACGCTCCACAAAGTTTTCAAAGGTAATCCCATAATTATCGTAGACGGCATGATAAACAAAATAAGTTCCTAAACGATCAAGCATTTCATCATTAATTTTCATCACAAACCGCTCCCTTTCTCCTTGGTTTTTACCAAATTTCCATACTTCTATACTTCCCAAATGACGAACAATCGAGTGGAGGTCGCATCGTTGCAAAACCGTCACAATCTACCGCTTTCATGCCCTTTCTTCGTATTTTTCTTTTCGATAAGATAGTAGTAACAACTTGCTAGACTGGAGGGACTACTTGTGAAATGGATGACAAAATTAGCTTGTATGACTTGCATCTGCGCACTACTGACAGGCTGTGGTGGTCGATTATCAGAAATCAAAGATGCAGCTTCTGGCATCAATACAGCGGCAAACTCCGCGGCTAGTGCAGTTAGTCGAGATGTTCATGCCATACGCGCTATAGACATTAACTATAAAGAAACAACTTTTACGGTTAATGACCTATTTAAAACTATTTTACGTGACATACGCTGGGATTATGACCCTGAAAAAAATGAGCTTCATGTGAGAGGCACTTGGCAACCCCCACTATTTTCTGATCAACAATGGAATGATGAGTTGAAAGAAAAGCTTGCTGAGTCAGGCATTGTATACGTTACATGTAAAATTATTGATGATAAAATTGATAGCTCTCAAACTACAATCACAGTTATTTTTAATAATGAAAATCTCCTACAAAAAAATGGAGAAGAAGCACTTCATCACCTATATGATACCTATTTAATTTCAACACACTAAAAACGTTTCTGCCAAGAAGACTGGCAGAAGCTTTTTTTATAATAAGTCTTACAATTTTGAAATATTAGGTGCTTTCATTTGAATAAAATAAAACCATCACGTTATAATCAAAGTACAACGTGATGGTTTGGAGGTGTTTGCATTGGGACAGAAAAATTAAAAATTGGCGAGCTTGCTGAAAAAACTGGCATTACAAAACGAACAATCGATTATTATACAAACATAGGCTTATTGGTTGCAGAACGCTCTGCAACAAATTATCGATACTATGATCCCGTCATGATTGAACGACTTCAATTCATTGAACAGCGCAAACAACAAGGGCTTTCACTCGTGGAAATCCAACAGGAATTAAACATCACACCCTATGAAGAAATCGATGTACAAATGCTTCGTTTGAAAATGCAAGATTTAGAGCATGATGTAGCTTCTCTGCTAGAACAAATGAACAAGCAAGATGATAAAAAAATTGAAACCATAAAAAAAAATGTTTCGCCTGAAAGCATTGCATTAATGCAATCCTTACTTTTACTTATTCATAATTAGGAGGTGACGTTCTGTTTTTACAGAACGACTATTTGGATACCATAATAAACTTATCGATTTTTACCATTTTAATAGCTTTAACAGGTTTTTTCGTGGCAACAGAATTTGCCATTGTAAAGGTTCGTTCCTCAAGACTTGATCAGCTTATTGCAGAGGGCCATAAAAAAGCCATTGCTGCCAAGCAAGTGGTCAATCATTTAGATGAATATTTATCTGCCTGTCAATTAGGGATTACAGTAACAGCTCTTGGTATCGGTATGGTTGGTGAAAAAACGTTTGAATTTATGCTGCACCCTCTTTTCGAAATGATCGGTATTTCAGATAAATATATGACCATCTTTACCATTGGTACAGCCTTTGCAATCGCTACATTTTTACATGTCGTTGTCGGTGAATTAGCCCCGAAAACAGCAGCTATTCAAAAAGCAGAAACAATTACCCTTCTTTTCGCAAAGCCAATCATGTTTTTCTACAAAATCATGTACCCATTCATTTGGTTCTTGAACGGCTCTGCACGCGTTTTGATTGGTTTATTCGGTATGAAGCCTGCAAGTGAGCATGAGCTTTCCCATACGGAGGAAGAACTACGACTATTACTGTCTGAAAGCTTTAAAAGTGGTGAAATCAATAAAACAGAGCTTAAATATGTAAATAACGTCTTTGAGTTTGACGAACGTATTGCTCGTGAAATCATGGTTCCTCGAACAGAAATTGTTGGGATTGAACGAAATGACTCGTTTACAACTATCATCCATCATTTTGCCGCTGAAAAATATACACGTTACCCTATTTATGAGGGCGACCGTGACAATATTTTAGGGTTTATCAATGCCAAGGAATTGTTTACGCACGGTTTACTTGAACAGCTTACAGATGAGACATTAGTCATCGAAGATTTTATTAATCCAGTTATTCGAGTGATTGAAACAATCCCTATTCAAGAATTACTTGTACGAATGCAAAAAGAACGTATTCATATGGCTATTTTAATGGATGAATATGGTGGGACATCTGGTCTGGTAACTGTTGAAGATATTTTAGAAGAGATTGTTGGTGAAATTCGAGATGAATTTGACGATGATGAAATTGCAGATATTCGAAAAATCACAGAAAACCATTATATATTAAATGCTAAAATGCTTGTTGAAGATGTTGAAAATCTACTAAATATAACATTAGAATCTGAGGAAGTTGAAACTTTAGGTGGCTGGTTCTTATCTGTGAATAATGGCATAAAAGCATCTACTAATATTGAGCTTGCCTCTTATATCTTCAGTATCTATGAACAACAAGGACATCAGATACATTATATCGAGGTTCGACCTCTACGAATTAGTGCACCGACACCTGTCATTACAAAGGCACAGCTATAGCCCTATTATCTTAAAACCATATTTTCTCCATTCCATTATTAGCCATTTCAAGCTATAATGAATATAGGAATATGATTCTAGTTTCAGGGGGCTATACACATGACATTGTTTAAACTATATCATTCAGATGGTATACACATTATTACAGACGTAAAAAAACATAAAACAAATATTGAATTAAAAACAATTACAGGTGAAGTATTATATATTATCGTCGTAACAGATGAAAACTACACAGTGTACGACGATCGTTTTGCAGGTGCCTCTAAGCAGTTAAATTCTGTAGAAGCATTTGATATTGATGGCAGTTTCCGTAGCCTAGATTTCGATAATATGCGCGCTTTATTTAAAGAAGCCTTTACAAAGCTATTACAACAAATCGCTGAGTGCGTCCAAAGTAAAGACGAGCTAGTTGATATTGACACACTCCGCCATAAAGTAAGTGCACAAATAAAAGGCATCCATTTTCGTGTCATTTCTGATACGAAAAAATATGAAATTTAACCTCTCACAGACTGTTTATTTTGGACAGTCTGTTTTCTTTTCCCGTTCCTCTCTAGTGGAAACAAAAACACGCTTCTTGACTTTCATGTATAATGGGACATAACAATCTGAAAAAAGGGGTGTTTAGAATGAATCGTGAACAATTAATCACACTCATTTCAGAAAAACTGAAATTAATCCGTACTGAAAGAGCTTTTACTCAGGATCAAATGAGTGACTTACTTGGACTATCCAAAAAAACACTTGTCCAAATTGAAAAGGGGCGTATACAGGCTGGATGGACAACTACTGTTGCCGTATGTACTTTGTTTCGTGACAGTACGATTTTGCAGCATGAACTAGGTGGAGATCCATTAGAGGTAGTGGATTTAATCGTTAATAATGGAACATTACAGCCTAAAGATAAAACAATGGGTGGATACATATGGTGGAAAAATATACATGAGCAAGGAGGGTTTCGACTACAACAAAATATCATTAGCCTTCATTTCCGCATTTTAGACAACAATAATTTTCGTTTAATCTCAACATTTGATGAACAAATAGCAAAACAAGCATGGGAAAAGCTACAGATGTAACTCTACCGCCATCTACTAGACTCTAGCATAACAGTAGAAGCAGCATTCTTGCTTCTGCTGTTAGTTGTTTGTTTGCCCTCCTCCCCCTCTCACACCCATACACTATAGACAAATATATAAAGCAAAGAAATGACTTGCCATATGATAGAGAGAATGAATTCTGTGAAATTTCTATGAAGGATAGATAGTTGAAGCTAGGAAGATCGAAATTTGCAGAAATATTTCCTATACTTAATAGTAACCGCTGTGATATTGAAAGGATGGCATACATGAATAGAATTCTAGCAATAAGTGATATACACGGAGAATTAGCGCTTTTTGAAGAATTATTATTAAAAGCAAGCTATAATCCAGAAGAAGATCAACTTTTTTTACTGGGTGATTACATCGACAGAGGCCCTGCTTCTAGCGGCGTGTTAAATTTAGTGAGTGAATTACAAGAAAAAGGAGCACGAGTTCTCCTTGGCAACCACGAGGCGATCATGCTTAATGCATGTCGTTCAGGTCTTGCTAAACCATGGAACCATTGGGTAGGACTTTGTGGTGGAGATGCAACATTGGCAAGCTATGGTTACCAGCTAAGCGATTTTGAGGATGCTATTGCTACCCAAACATTGCCTAACTTTATCAAAACGCTGCCAAAGCTAGAGGAACATTTACAATTAATTGAAAACTTCGAAACATACATTGAATTAGAGGATGCTATATTTGTACATGGCGGAGTTGTACCAGGCGTTGCGATGGCAGAAACAGACCCCATGCAATTACTGTGGATTCGAGAAGAATTTCATGCAGGCTATGAAGGAGATAAAACCGTTATCTTTGGACATACACCTACGTATAGGCTTCACCAAAATCCAACAGATTACAGTGTCTACTTTGGTGAAAACAATATTATCGGTATTGATGGTGGTGCTGTATTTGGTGGCCAATTACACGTATTTGAATGGCCCAGTCGTCAAATAATATCGGTCGAACATAAAAAACCAACAAGTGACGATTAACTTGTTGGTTTTTCCATTAATATAACTTGAAGATAACACCTACTAAAGAGTACACAATAACTGTTGTGAATAATATGGTCATATGGAACAGTGAGAAAACAAACATTTTGGTTGCCCACTTCACTTGATCTTTATTACTATGATAGCCATATATACTCATTACTAGCCATGCAATACTTAATAGTAATGCAACGAGCATAATTCCCACACTTAGGGAACCAAATAAAAAGCTTGATAGAATTAATAAAATTAGATAGAAATTTGTTTGATAATACGTACGGCGCATACCTTTAACAACAGGAAGCATCGGCACGCTTGCTGCTTCATAATCTACACGTTTGCGAATTGCAATGGCATAAAAATGTGGCATTTGCCAAATAACCATAACAAAAAATAAACCTAGTATTGCAGGGTGTGTAATATCTGTCGATACGGCAGACCAGCCAATTAATGGCGGAACAGCACCACTTATACTACCAATTTCTGTATTATAAATCGTACGACGTTTTGTCCACATTGTATAAGGGACTACATATAAAAATACTCCGAGCAAACCAAATGCCGCTGCTAATGGTGACGCAAGCGCCAATACAGCTAAGCCGATGATTAACATAACTATCGCTAATGATAGAGTCGATTTTGCTGACATTTCCCCAGTGACGGTCGGTCTGCTTTGCGTACGAGGCATGATTGCATCGATATCACGGTCATACACATTATTAAAGGCCCCTGCTGCTCCAATGACAAGGGCAGAACCAACTGTCGAAAAAATCATTTCTGGTATATTGTCTATGAACGTCATTTTATTTTTGTACATCCCTAGCGTTAAACCAGCCCACATTGGTATTAAATTGGATTTGATAATTCCTGTTTTGACTGTTTGCGCTAAAATAGTAGAGCGGGACGATTTCCCTCGTGGTTTTGCGGAGGATTGCGGTTTCTGCTCCGAGTTCAGATTTTGTTCCATTTATCTTAATTCCTTTTCTCCATAATTTCGACACGCCACAATCGATAGAAAGCGACAAAATTTGCATCTAGCACATCAAATTATTATTTTACCCCTTTTAGATCTGTTCTGTCTCTAAGTTCACATAAAGTACATGTTTTTATCTAGTAAAGCACGCTCATTCACAACATCTTCTATGATACCACCGACTGGCATGAATTTGAACCTTCTTGCTCGATTCTTATCATTACTATTCAGGAAAAGAAAAAAGCCGAGGCAGAATTTTGCCCCGGTTTCTATTATTGAAGATCTCCTTGAAGTTGCTGGGCCAAAAACGCCACTAGATCACGCATATTATCAGGTGTTACTCCATGCCCATCTGGATATTGCTTAAATGTCACAGTTGCACCAAATTGTTCGAAAACCTCTTTACTTTCCATTCCCCATTGCGACGGAATAACATAATCATAATCGCCATGGGAAATAAAGGCTTGTAAATGTTCAACGGAGCGAATAGAATATTCCTCTGTTACAAATTTAGGTGTATAGCCACTTAATGCGACAATGCCTGTCACTAAATTTCCCATCACAAAGGCTAATGATTGTGCTAGCACAGCCCCCTGACTAAAGCCTAATAAAAATACTTTATGAGGATCCACTTGATATTCATCAATTGCCTCTAATATAAATCGTTGCAATGCCACTAATACTTTATCAAAGATGGCACGATCTGGTTGTCCTACCTCTTGAATAGTGAAAAAAGCATACCCTGGTTTTTGTGTAATGGGTCCACGCAAACTAAATATATGACATTGTTCTTGAAAGTCCTGTACTAATTGTGGTAAGTCCTCTTCATTACTCCCCATCCCATGCAATAAAAAAATAGCTGGGTATTTTTTTGTAGTATCCATATTTGTAGGTGGTGTATGCTTAAAAGTAAATGGTGTATTCATATCTTCAAATTCCCTTCACAGTAAATCTTTGTAACAATGAAGCTACAGTAATTTTGTTTTATTGATTAATCCATCTGTATGGTAGGCAATATATCCATTGACAACACGAATGGTCTCTAGTGGATTTGCGTCAAAAAGTACTTGGGATTGCTCAGGTGTGGACACAAGAACCGTTAATAAATCCATACGCATAGAATGACCAGAAGAGCTATATGCATAGTCGTAGATAATTGCTTCCTCTGTCAGGCCCTCTGTCTCATATTGTTGATGGAACAATTCCTTTACAGTATCCATTTGCTCTGCAACTTGTTGTCGGATACGCATCTGATGCATCAATAATTCCTCTTCTAAAGTTGAGGGCTTCAACCACTTTTTAGCCTCTAGCATGTTCAGAAATTCTTGCTCCCATGCCTGTTCATTCTCAGTAAAGTAGAGCATATTGATCATTAGCATGTCCCAAAAATCAACGGCCGTAGCTGCTGAATTTCGTTGCATTGCAATAGTTTCTTTAAAGTGTTCTTCTACCTTTGTAATATTCATATGTCGAACTAAATGATTACATACGTTTTCAATAAACTTATTTGCCACTTCTTGTGCCATAAAAAATCCGTCCTTTATACTACAAATCATTTTTTCCTATCTTATCATACCATGATTGTGAAATATGGCAACGAAGCCCTCTCTATAGTCATTTTCACAAAAGGATGTCTCCGTTTGTATAGGAAGACATCCTCAATGAACTACGAGAAAACATAGCTATCCATAGTATTCATAGTGTTTTGAATGGCAGCTTTCAATGATTGTTGATGTTCACCACAGGAAGCCAATGCCTCCTCCAAAGCGATTGCAGCATTCGCCATAAACGGTGCCATTTGCAAATCCTTGGCCAATTGAATAAGAACTAATGCCTTATTCCATTTCCAACGAGGGTTTGTTGGATCTAAATTGATCGCCTGTTCCAAATAACCAAGCACATCAAAAGGCATCCATCCAAAGCGGTGCATCGTCTGGCCCGTTATCCCCCAATATACGGCCTTATTTGGATTTTCTTTAACGGCTTGTTGAAAGCAATGTACACTTTCATTGTATTGATGAGCAAATAAAAACAACTCTCCTTGCGTAAAGAAGGATTGAGCTTTTTCATTAGCTGTTCCTGTCTTTGCCACTTCTTCTAATTGCTTAATATTGTCTGCAAATGCTTCTTCAACTTTGATTGATCGTATTTCTACAACCTTATCGGATTCTGGATAGCTTTCGTCCGCACGTTCTACATGCTGCATTTCTTCATAAAGAGTTGGCTTTGGATAATGAGCGAAATCATACTCTTCTAATAAAGCTATATATTTCTGCGCGTATGCTTTTTCCTTTTCATTTGTCACCATTTTTGCCGCCTCATAACATTTCATTAGTTCGCCATTGTAAAAATAATCATCCATTGACATTAAAAATCCCCTCCAGTGTATAACTATTCAGTATTTTTAGTATACACTACAACATAAAAAGAGACTGATCAAAATTTTGATACAGTCTCTTTTAGTGCTATTTTTTTAACACTACCGTGTTTAAGAAGTTGCGTAAGTCCTCTTCTTTAAGTGCCCCTACAAAACGGTTCACTTCTTTTCCATCTTCAAAACGGATAAACGTTGGTGTTGCTTCAATATGATATTTATCCCATAGATCTTCATATTCATAGACGTTCAATTGAGCAATGTCGACACCCAGTTCATCTGCAATTGGCATTAACTCAGGAGTAAATGCTTGACAGTGTACACAAATCGGGCTGAAGAAATAGGCATTGACAGGTTCACCTGCTTTAATTTTTGCCTCTAATTCGTCTGGTAACATAATGTTTTGATAGTTTTTGTCATCTAATTGATCAATTGTTTCTTGTTTAAGCTTTTTATCGCCATAAGGGTTGTTTGCGCTTTCTAGTTTACTTTTGTTTGAGACATTGGTAAGTACAATGATTGCTGCAAATAATACAACAATAACAGAACCAATAATTAATAATTTTTTCACTAGAATAGTGACCTCCTTTTTTACACTAAAATCCTAATTTTAGTGTATCCGGATTGATTATAAAGTGTTTTGAAAACCTAGTAAACTAATTCGCCTTTAAAAAAAGAAATTTCACATTTATAACATAATTTTAAGTATATTTGGGAACATACATATTGAGAGCTCGTGCAAAATTTGAATGTGGGGTGATTATATGAAAAATTCGTTTCAGCATGTATTTCAAATTTACACGAAGGATATCCGGAATATTGTCACAAACTGGGTCGTAGCTGTCATTGTAGGCGGATTGATTTTTCTTCCTTCACTCTATGCCTGGCTAAATATCTATGCCTCTATGGACCCATATGCCCACACATCCAATATGAAAATCGCGATTGTTAACGAGGATACAGGAACCACCGTTCGAAATGAAGCGATTAATGTTGGCAATGAAGTCATCGAAAATTTAAAAACCAATGAAAGCTTTACTTGGGAGCTTGATAACGAAAAGCAAGCTATGGAGCATTTGAAAAATGGAGATTATTTTGCCATGATTGTTATTCCTAGTGACTTTTCACAAAAGCTCACCTCCATTCTAACAGATCAACCGACAAAAGCTCATATTGATTATTATGTAAATGAAAAAAAGAATCCAATTGCTCCCAAAATTACAAGTAAAGGAGCAAGTGTCCTCACCCAGCAGGTATCTAGTGAATTTGTATCGACGGTGAATGGTACGTTATTCTCCATTTTTAATACCATTGGTCTCGAAATGGAACGTGACATTCCTGACTTTCGAAAATTTGAAAACTATGTCTTTACCATAGAGCAGCATTTACCTGATATCAATTCATTTTTAGGTCAGGCTTCCCTTGAAGGGAAGGAGGCCGATCAATTACTCAATCGTGCGCTTACACAAATTCCACAAGTGGAACAATTAACAACGAATGGTTTAACTACCATTCAAAAAGGTCTAAATCTTGTGAACGAAGCAGATGCTCTGTTTAATGAACTATCTCCTCTTATCAAAAAGGATGTACAAACTGTTCAAAATATTGCACAGCACTTCACAGATATGATAAACAAGCTCAATAGTATTGATCTTGATTCAAGCTCTATCGCCCAAACAAAAGAAGCACTAAAAAATCAATTGTCGACGTCCAAAGAAAATATAGCACATAGTATCCAAACACTTGAGGCACTGCAGAAGTTGATTCAAGCAGATACTTTAACCCGAAATCAGTTACAGGATTCCTTAGACAATATCATCACATCCTTACAGCAAAGTAATGCCCAAGATAATCAGCAAATTATAAAGCAACTTACTGGCATCCGTGATGCCTTGCAAAATAATCCGAGCTTTACCGATTCAACTTTAAACGCCTTAAAAGATCTGCAACAACTAAACACTTTACATGCAGATATCCTTACAAAAATTGAACAATTACAGCCAATTGATAAAGAAGTTATTCAACAAGACATTATAGCGATTCAGAAGATGGCACAAAATGCCACGGCTAATTTGCAAAAGTTTTTGGTCTACTATAACGATCATCTGGAGCCACAAATCCGCTCAACATTGTCTAGTGCTAAAAGTACATTATCAAGCGCATCTTCCATGTTGACGGATGTAAAACAATTCATACCCCAGGCAACTGATAAATTGACACAAGCAAAAAATACGTTAGGAACGGCTAATAATGCGCTACAAAAAATTCAAGGAGAGTTCCCTACGCTGAGTACAAAAATCAAAGACTTAGCCACTAAACTTCGAACTTTAGAAAGTGAAGCTGATATTTCTGAGATTGTGCAATTATTAAAGAATGACGTCAATGCCGAGCGTGATTTCTTTGAAGAGCCCATTAAACTAAAGGAACATCGAATATTCCCTATTGCAAACTACGGAACAGCGATGACACCATTTTACACAGTGCTGTCCATCTGGGTCGGTTGTTTATTATTAATTTCACTATTATCCGTAAATCTTCATGAGAACTCACCTTATAGTATTCGTGAAATTTATTTTGGTCGCTTACTAACATTTGCAACTTTTTCTATTATTCAGACCCTTATTATTACAATTGGTGATACTTTTTTAGTTGACGGCTCTATTCAGGCACCCACTTATTTTATCTTGTTTGGACTTTTGATTAGCGTAGTATTTGTAACAGTTGTGTATACATTAGTCTCAGTCTTTGGAAATGTTGGAAAGGCTTTAGCGATTGTCATGCTTGTTTTACAAATTGCGGGCTCTGGTGGAACATATCCTGTTGAATTACTGCCAAGGTTCTTCCAAATTATTAACCCATTTTTACCTTTTACGTATGCAATTGAAATGATGCGTGAGGCTGTGGGAGGCATTATTTGGTCAACGGTATGGATAGATCTCCTTTTCTTAGTTGGTTTCTGGTTTGTCTTTATCCTATTCGGCTTTTTCTTAAAAAAGTTACTGAGCGAAAAAATAGAACATTTTATGAACAAAACACGCGGGCTAGATATATTTCATTGAGCTTCAACTAGGCTTCATGTAAATGTTTATGAGAACGATGTTATAATGGAAGTATTGTAAACATGTAGGAGGCGCTATCGTTGAAGAAAAGGGTTTCTATTTTTATTGTTTTGGCGTTAATGTTATTAAGTGCTTGTGGAGAAAATACGAAAAATGTTGAAAATGAACATGTAGCTACAGAGGGGGAAGCGTCCCACGAAGGGGATAGTCATGCTTCAGGTGATATTCAGGAAGAAACAGCTTCAGCAAACGTTCTTCCATCGTTTTTAGAGGATAAACAAGAAAATATTCGCTTAGTGTATCAAGTCGCTGGACAATCTACAGAAATTCTTGAATGGATGCCATGTTATTGTGGATGTGGTGAATCTTCTGGCCACAAAAGTAATTTAAACTGCTTTATTCAGGAAAAACGTGAGGATGGATCCATCGTCTGGGATGATCATGGCACTCGTTGTTTAGTCTGTTTAGAAATTGCTGTACAGTCAGCTAAAATGCATCAGGATGGCAAGAGTCTAAAAGAAATTCGCCAGTTTATTGATGAGACTTATAAAGAAGGCTATGCAAAACCAACACCAACTGATATGCCAGCATAAAAAAAGCAACGTCCATCGAGAAATTCACTCTCGATGGATTTTGTCATTTTTTCTTTCTTTTTTATTTCCGATATTCGGTAAATCACTGTCGATTTCAATATACGCTTCGAGCATAGTTGCTCTTCTTAAGCTATTTGCCATATTTTCTTTCAATTCATGGCAGCAAAAGTAAGCATCCATCGCCTGCATGGACAATTTGTAAGGAAGATAAATGAAAAATCTATAGCAGCTTCGAGTTTTCGCACTAAATAATCTTTGGGAACTCTTTGATCCACCGTTAACAGTTCTAATTGTTCACATTCATTGATTGGATAATTCGTCATTATGGGTGATTGGAACGAAGGGCGGCGACTCCTGCTGGAAAGTCTAAATCCTGGACTGAGCGGATGTTTTCTGTGCAAAAGCAAAGCGGTAGTGGAAATCAACGGCTTTACTTCATTTAAAAAAAAAAGACTGTAGGCAATCTCAAAATTCAATGAGTTTGACTATAGTCTGACGCAAAGTCGCTTAACCTCGCTTTTATTGTTTCACTTGATTTTTCTTTCTTTTCCGAAGGCTGACATATAAAATCACTGCAATGATCATTATTAATCCTACAAATTCTGCAATTAGGATAAATGAAATTTCTCCTTTTTTATCCGTTTTTACATCATTTTTATTAACGTTTTGATTTACTGCTACGACAAACTGTCCTTCTTTTGTTTCAATCGCTGCACCTGCTTGCGAATCAGTCTCTTTCAGGTGTGCAAAAAAGTCCCCTTTTACAGAAGCATTCTCTAACGTTTGAATCCACAATAACGGCCGCTTTTTCTGCCAGAAGTTCCTAGTCATATAAGCATATTGTCCAATTGCCTCAGGTAAAAAGCCTTGTTGGATTAACTGCTCCGATGAATGTGGAATATGGGTACCATTTTTGGAAAGCCATTTGAGCTGCTTCATGTCCCCCATGAAAATGACCGCATGCTTTTGTAAATCTTCTTCTGTGACGTCTTTGTCATTCATAAGCGTGATGTTAGCCATTTTACCATTCATCATTAATGCTTTATACATTGATACCATCGTGACATCATCCATGCTTTCATTATCAGGAACCACCATTAATGTATGATCATGAAAGGAATTCGGAAAATCACGTAGAGTAAAGGTCGGTTCAGCTACATCTTTAGTAATAGATAAAGTACTATCACTATCTATATATAACCAATAACGTTCATTCGTCGTTTCACATGGATCCTCTAATTGAAAGCCTGTTACTTCGAACTGAATATCTGTCATGGATTGTTGATTAAGAACATTGGTTTGAATAGGTAGTAAAGCTTCATACATATCTGTAGTAGTTTGCTTTATCTTTCGTACATCTACCGAGTGTGGGACATTATTAATATAAGCAATCAATTCAAGTTTCCGATCGTCATCTTCATAATGGTCCGGTATACTGGCTGATTTCTTTAATATTAATCGCATGACCGCTTCTTTATTAGCCTCTAATTGTGGCAAGGAAACATAATAACGCGGGGTCATCGTTAATTGACTAGACAATGTTTGGCTTTCAAAGCCAAACTGCTTAAAGGAAATCGTTGTATCTGAAGTGCTGTCTATTTTCGGTAAATCTTTAATAGCTAATGTATTTCCGATTAATTGCTCGGATAATCTAGACTCTGTTAAAAAGGATAATCGTTCCTCAATCGCTTTAGCACTCTTAGAAGTCACAGCCAAAATAGGGAGCCGGCGATTGGAATCTGTATTTAGTAATTCCTGTATAGATAATGTCATGGTGTCGTCACTAACATTGATTTTAGCTAATACATTTTTAATTAAGCTTGTACTAAATTCCTGTTGTGAGCCTACGATAACAATAGGACCAGACACTTGATTGACCGCATCTTCCCGTTGTATCTGTACATTCGTATCACCATGCTCCGATAAATAAGCAGCGAGCTGGTATCCACTATTTAAAGTCGCTCCAGAAGCTTTCTTTGGTAAAATAACTGTTGTTTCATATCCCTCATAGCCCAAAAATGCAGTTGGATAATTAGCTAAGGTCCATGCAGGGTTCTCCTCGCTAAAGGCGGAAATGGAAGATAGGATATCGATACGTAACCAATTACCTGCATTACCAGGTGGCACACAAATACCTTCTTTTAAAATCCCATAAAAACTTGCAGTAATCTTGTGAGTCCCTTTTAATAAAGCCTCTTTCGGAAGATTTACCACAATGTTTTGCTTGAGCGAATCGGCTTTTAATGGCACCGATATAATCGCTACATCATCCACTTTTACGGTAAAGGAGGATGGTGCTATAAGTAGCTCTGAATGTTGAATTTGAAAGGTTACCTGCTGGCCATTTTGTTTCACATCATCTACTAGATTATAATAAAAATCTCTCGACGAAGAAGGTCCCTGTAATTCAATGGGCTGTGATAATAATGGCTTGTTTTGCTTCTGATTACCTTCTATTGCCATTGTATTATCATCTACGGTAATGGTAGCCGCAACAGCGTCGTTTGTAAAACATAAAAAGCCTATAAAAGTAAGTAGATAGAAAAATTTGGCTCTCATTATTCCGCTCCTTTATCTGTTTGCTTTGAAAATCGTTCAGTTTTATACCATTGCACTTCTTGTCCGGTAAACATGCGCTTTATTTCTAAAAATAATGACCATACGACTAATACGATCCACATTTGAGAATAAGTAAAATACATAAGAATGACATATAAAAAATTCTTTTTATTCATTTCAGTTTTTTCAATACTTAAAGTAATCATTACTTCTCCTAGAAATAGTAAAAAGGCTAGTACCCATAAAACAAGAGCAATATCACCTACGGTTAAACCAATGTCATAAAATAAATTAATAACAAATAAAGCATTGGATAAAATAACGCCAAAGAAAAATAAGAAATATGTGAAGAAGAAGTAAAATAAATCAAATATAATACTTTTTCTTTTTAAGGTGAAAAATTGGCTTAAAAACTTCAGAACCACATATTGATTGCCCCTTGCCCACCTTGTTCGTTGTTTCCACCAAACTTTTAATGTCTCTGGCTCCTGCTCCCAAGTAATAGCTTTTGGGAAAAATCGAATATGATAGCCTAAATTATAGACACGGATGGTCAGCTCAGTGTCCTCTGCTAATGCTTTGACATCCCATCCACCTAACTGCTCTAAAACTGTACGGCGGATTGCAAAATTAGTACCAGGAATGGTCGCTACTTTAAACCACTTCCAACGACCTCCCTGAGCCATCCACTGGAAGCAAATCGTCTCTATATTAATAAACCTTGTCAACCATGTTTCAGCCGCATTGATGACACGAAACTTCCCTACAGTTGCAGCAGCTTTAGGGTCATTCATGAGACCCATTACTAAATACCAAACTGCCATGCGTTCAGGTGTATTATCGGCATCATAGACCACTACAATGTCTCCTGTCGAATCCGCTAACGCAGAATTTAATGCCGAGGATTTACCCTTCCCTTTGTTCGGCTCCACGGTTTCAATGACTCGCATAAATGGAAACTTTTCAGCATACTGCAAGGCAATATTTCCAGTTTCATCAGAGGAATTATCATTAATAACAATCACCTCTAATTTATCTTTTGGATAATACAAACGAGACATAGCCCGTAAAGTTTGCTCAATTACGAGTGCTTCATTATGAGCAGGAATAAAAACACTGACAGAGGGTACATCGGTCATTTTTTTAGACCATTCATCGATCGGTTTTTCAAAAAAACGAAAATGTAAATAGCCTCCCTCCATTAAAAACATATGGTAGAGCAGCATAATCCAAATGAGGAAAAGTGAAATAAAAAATAAAAGATTAGCCAGTTGTCTTCCTCTCCTCAAATAATCTCTTACGCAATGTGATTCGTAAACGTAAGGTGCTTATAAAAAATAATGTAACAAACAAAGAAACAATAAGGACAAGTACCCATAAAATTAATTCGAATGGCCGTTCATCGAATACAATTTTTAAACGCTCTGTTTTAGAAAAAGTTAGGTCAATGGTCTGTTCACCATCTTTATGTTGGACGATTGTAACATTCTCTGACTTTACTTGTTGGTTTGTTTGTCGGAAATTCATGAGTTCTAGCTGAGGATGCCCTTTTAGCACATCAACGAGTTCTTGAACATAGGATGCATTTACATAAGCAGGGTATTGAATGCCAATCATTGAACTGGGAACCTGTAATAAATAATCTATTTTTTGTTTCACAGTATACAAAGGATTGATGTCTGTATCAGAAATGGTTCCCACTGTCATTGGATAAATGGTCCGGTTGTCCATTTGTTTAATATAGAAGGATTGACCTTCTTCCTCGATACTTCCTTTAAATAGGCTACTCTCTTCACGGCTTATCGCCGGATAAATTTTCCGGAGTGCTAAATATTCAAGACTTTTTTCAGGTGATGTAGAGGAAGAAAGGATAACCTTCAATTTGTAGCTTTTGTAAATAACTTAATAATTTTTTATTATCATGTAAATAATATATATTTTTTTCAAATTTATCCAATAATATAGGTGTTACCTCAAGAGCAATAGGCACACTATTTCTAGTGAATTCCTTTACTACCTTTTCTAACTTTTTCACATCTGTTTTCATATTAATATCTGATAGTACAATAAAAGCAGGATGTGACTGAGGCTTGGGTAATTGCAGCAAGTCACCCATAACACTAGGCCATTGATATTGTAAAGTCCCTCTATTGACAAAATCTCCGATATAAGCCCAATTGTTCTTTTTAACGATGAAAGGATACGATTCATTCATGGAAGAAGCCCTATTCATGACTTCGAAATCAGCAGATGGTAGGACACTTTTCCATTTCACAGGATTGTCTAAACTCTCTCCCCCAATTGTTCGTAGCTCCACTATTTGACCTTGCTGCCATTTAGCAAAGGGACTGAATTGAAGAGCATTCTCACCAATTAGAATCGCAGAACCCTGAAAACGATTCACCGCTGCTAGAGCCTTTCCAGGAATAGCTGTTGGATAAGCATTTAAAATAACCAGGCGTTTATATCGTTGTAGCATCTGTTCATCTATTTCTTCAATCGCTAAAACATCCACGGACGTATATACTTGAAGCATTTCTTGCAATGTCATTACATCAAGATTTGGTTGTTGAGTACTTGTAACAAAGATTAATGCTATATCTTTGTCATCTTGGACAGCAAATACAGTCTCACTTGATATGAAAGTATAAAAACAAAGCATTCCAATGGAGAACCATAAGTTGTATTTAGAGCGCACTTGTTTTCATCTCTCTTTCTAATTCTGTTAAAAAATCTTCAAATGTTGCTTCCATCAATGGATGATAGGTAATAAAGCTTGTTTTATAATTAAGTGTTACCCATTTGCCATTGACCAATTGATGGTTTTTTAATGCTTGATCTAGTTTGTCATAAATAACTTCCATATGCTGTTCTGTTGTATCGATTAATAGCAAACCTATATGGTTTTCACGAAAACGAAACTTTTTATCAGTTTGTCTGACCGTTTGTTGAATTCGTTGTGAAAGCTGTTGCCATAAATGCTGTACCTCTTTCGCACCATACAGCTTTTGGAATTTATCATAATTTTCAAGCTTTAAAATCATAAAGACAAACGTATGTTTATGTCGGTCTGACCTACGCATTTCTTCATTGACACTTATACGCATTCTCGTTTCATTATCAAATCCTGTTTCCACATCAATGGCTACATAATTTCTAACATCGTCTTGCAGTTTTTTAAATAGTTTCTCTGTTCTCTCATTAATTCATGCACCTTACCAGCACAAAGAATGAGGATCAATAGCAGAATCCCATAAGCGAAAAACATTTGCATGGAAAAAGTAGTGTTTAGAAAAATGACGGCTCCTGCTATTCCTGTATATAGTAATGTAGAGCCCGTTATAAAAATAAAGATAAGGCTACTAACAAGCCCAAATACAGTCCCCCTCCAAAGGGTAAGTACAATGAGAATCATTAAAAAAATATATAATAATATGCCTTCAGCATCCTGACGGAGTAAAAAATAAGCTGGTATTTGTAACAATAAAATGAGTATCGTTCCATAAAGCAAAATAGCTCTATTTCTATTCATTGTGGTACGCATTTTTTACCTCCCTTTCTGCTAATAGTGGTAGCAAATTATCAAAACTATGCGTTAACTTTGTATTTTTATCGACATAACCTGATGAAGGATCTTTTAGTGCTATCATCTTCTCCATGAACTGCTGAGCTAATTGCTGTTCATTTAACGCCAGCATATATCTTGCTGCCATGGCATAAACAGCGGGCGATTCAAAGGTAACGGTCGGTTGATTTGTTTGAGCACTATAACGACCATAGAGTCTGCCATCTCTTTTCAAAAGCTTTAACAGCCAGTTTTTAAATGGAATTGTGTCCCCATCCATCGAAGCAAGATGATAGGCTGTATATAATTGATCAATCATATGCAATTCCTCGTCGAACACATAACTTTTGGAGGAAAGGTCAAAATATTTTGGGAAAAATCCTGCCTCAGCTATAGGAGCATTTTGTAAAATATCTAACTGATATTGAACTTGTTGTGGAGATAATAGGTCATGCTGTTCCATCTTCTGAAAAGCAGAAGGCATAATATAGCTTATGGTTAAAGTAGTTGCTTTATCATGACTGCTGACATCCACAAAATCGACAAACAGCTCTTGATTCATCCCATACTGAACCAAATTTTCTCCAATTTTTTTACCCAATTGTTCATAATCTGAATCATGCCACTTCTCACTTGCATCTAGTAACACTCGAATAATACGTAAATCATCGATTAGTGCATTCACAGAAGCTTTTTTAGTATCTTCTAATCGCCATACAATAAAGTCATTTGACAAAAAATACAATTTCAATACATCAACCTGTTCATCAAAACGTGCATGATCACCTTTTTCTACTAGATAAGCAAGCCATAGCCCAACCGATTCAGATAAAAATACATCCTTTTGGTTAGCTAAATCTGTGCGTAACAATCCTTTTTCATTCATTAAATCTTCAATGACAAATTGTTCCGTCTGCGAAATTGCGGGTTCTTTTTGTAATGCTACCTCATTTCCATTACAGCTTATTAAAAGAAAAACAACACTAGTTATTAAAAAAAACCATTTTAAAATTTTTATCATTGTCATCTTCCTCATTAAGAGTTATTTTTCTATAATGAAACCAGATTTTATCATGTAGTATACTACAATTAGAATGGCTAAGATTTTATATGAGTAGAATCATACTTTAAATATACTCTAAAAAAAAAATGCCCAAACGAGGTCTATAGACCCATCAGGCATTACACAATTATTCTACAAAAACTATATTTTTTTAATTTCCTTTTTAAAGCAAGATTGTAAATTGTCATTCCTATTATTTTTGATACAGACCAATGGGTACAACTTATTGGTATCATTTCACAAGCTGTAAGATTGTTTTAAAATGTTCATGGTCTGCTCGTTGCAAAAGTTCATATAAAATCATTTCCATACTCGTTGGATAAATACCTAGGGCACTCATTTTAGCTAATCCGACTTCCTTATTGGCCTTTGTTCGTGAAGAAACAGCATCTACCACTACTTCAACTTCAAATCCTTGTTCTTTCAGTTGTCTAGCTGTTTGGTATACGCAAATATGCGTTTCAATGCCCGTAACAATAAATTGAGAACGTCCACTTTCCTTTATTGCTTTCACAAATTCGTCTTCTTCCCATGCACTAAAAGCCATCTTAGCAATAGCTTGTCCTTGTAAATGTTGTGCTATATCGAGTGCCGTACCGCCTAAACGACTTGGGTTTTGTTCTAGCCATAGAACAGGGACTTTCAGTGCTTCCATTGCTTGTATCAGCTTAGCAATATTGGCAATCGTTGCTTCACTTTCATCAACAATCGTTGCTAGCTTTCCCTGCACATCTATGACTACTAAACAAGCATTTTCTACTGTAAACATTATGAACACCCCTTTACTATTCTCAATCTATTATACAAAAACTTACTAGGTAATGGGTTAATTTCATACATTTTCATGCATCGTCTTCATAAATAATCGTTTTATTTTCTAGTCTATCCTTTTCTATAACTCCAACAAGAATGACTTTTTCTACAGATACAAAATCCGAACATTAAACCGTTCGCAATCGACTGAATTTATTTTAATTACGAAAATTCTAACTTTATTACCTATGAAATTATACTTTTTGTTCGTATTTGAATTAAAAACGTCTGTTAATTGTGTACATTTTGTTGCGAGGCTGTCGCTATTCTGCTCAAATATTAAGAATTTTATTTTTTCTCTTGAAAATTAAGTTATAATCCAGTAAAGTTCTGTT
The DNA here is from genome assembly GCF_049943995.1 of Lysinibacillus sp. VIII_CA. Lineage (NCBI taxonomy): Bacteria > Bacillati > Bacillota > Bacilli > Caryophanales > Bacillaceae > Lysinibacillus > Lysinibacillus sp. VIII_CA. The sequence goes on along the minus strand of NZ_JBNFXM010000010.1, from coordinate 87,752 downwards.
ATCCCGCTTTAATGGTCCTATTTGCTAATGATTGTTCTTAGACGATTAAAGCCCGATCAGTACAGTGTATATTCAGCAGTTCATAGCCACTGGATAAAATTTCACATATTAACCAAACAAGGAGTGTACCCACTTTGACACAACGTGCATACAATTTCAACGCAGGTCCATCTGCTCTGCCCCAAGAAGTATTAGAAAAAGCTCAACAACAATTAGTAGACTTCCGTGACTCAGGTATGTCGATTATGGAAATGAGCCATCGTAGTGCCATTTTCGATGAAGTACATAACGAAGCTATCGCCTTATTGAAAAAGCTATATGCAATACCTGAAAATTACGAGGTGCTATTTTTACAAGGGGGGGCTAGCCTCCAATTTACAATGGTGCCAATGAACTTCCTATCTACTGACCAAAAAGCAAGTTATGTATTATCAGGCTCTTGGTCTGAGAAGGCATTCAAGGAGGCTAAATTTTTCGGTACACCTGTGGAGGCTGCTAGCACGAAAGACAACCAATACCGCAATATTCCTGCCCTAGCAGACATTCAGTTCGATGAAGATGATGCCTATGTGCACATCACTTCTAATAATACTATTTACGGTACACAGTGGAGAGATTATCCAGATACGGGAAATGTACCATTAGTTGCCGATATGTCTAGTGATATTCTTTCTAAACCAATTGATATTCAGAAATTTGGACTTATTTATGCAGGTGCTCAAAAAAACCTAGGTCCTTCAGGTGTTACAGTTGTTATTATACGCAAAGATCTTCTTGAAAAAGCAAATAAAAGTATTCCAACAATGCTTAAATATACAACACATGCTGATAGTAATTCTTTATATAATACACCACCTACATTTGGTATCTATATGCTAGGCGAAGTGTTGAAATGGGTAGAATCTAATGGTGGAGTCACTGCAGTTGAGAAGCGCAATGAATTAAAGGCTAAAGTTATTTATGATGCGATTGACAATAGCAACGGCTTCTATAAAGGCCATGCCACTCCAGAGAGCCGTTCACTTATGAATATTACATTCCGTGTAGCCGATGAGGAGCTTGAAAAACAATTCCTAGCGGAAGCAAAAGCAGCTGGCTTTGTAGGGCTAAATGGCCATCGTTCTGTAGGTGGCTGTCGTGCGTCAACTTATAATGCTGTGCCATTAGAGGCTTGTGAAGCTTTAAGAGACTTTATGGTCGATTTCCAACAAAAACATCAATAATGTTATGAAAAATGACGATGAGTTACGTTTCTGTAATGACTCGTCTTTTTTTTGTTTCCAATGATAATCTATCCCCATACAAATATCATTATTAGATTTTTATAGCAAAATTTACTTTTAGGACTTTGCACAATGCCAAAGTTTTAGAGAAAAATATAGATTTTTATGCGGACTATCGGACAGATTACCAGCCTCTATCTATTTACTAAACATAGATTATTACTGTAAGGATACTCTTACGAACATAGAGGAAGGGAGGTCTGAACGATGGAGGATAGACGATATACAACACAGATGAACTGGCAAGGTTGTAAATGTCCAAAAAAGGAAGAGAAATGTTGTCCACGAAAAGAAGAAAAATGCCCTTGTCAAAAAGAAGAAAAATGTACACCGAAAATGAGCAGCAATTGTAGAGGCTGTATTTGTCAGCAATTAAGAAAATTAGAGCTAGCTACTACACTAGACATCTTCTTATCTGGAGGTATTAGCTTCTTAGGTGTGACTTTCATTTCTTTCGATCCAAGAAATTGCTGTGCTTACTTCCTTGAGCCAGGTGCGGCTGCTGCTTCACCTTTAATTGTAGACTGTAATAAAATTGTTGCGATTCGTAGAGTAGCAGTAGCTTAATAAAATTAGAGAGGGTACATTCCTATAAGGAACAACCCTCTCTTTTACATAAAAAAACTCTGTCCATTTTTTAAGGTGACAGAGTTTCTTGCTTACAGTCCGGGCATTTCCCATATATTTCAAACTTATGATTTTCAATTTCATAGTCAGGTAGTTTTTCTCCTAACATTTCCATCGGACAAAGATTGAGCTCTTTTACATTTCCACAATCCATACAAATAAAATGATGGTGATGATGTGCGGATTCACAGTGCATTCGGAAATTACGTTCTCCAGATAGCTCTGTTTCCTCTAAAATCCCTAACTTCACAAATGTAGCAAGGTTGCGGTAAATGGTATCAAAACTCATTCCCGGAAAATCCTTCTTTAAAACATCCAATAAATCACGGGCGGTTAGATATTTATCTGTTGCTGCAAACATATCTAATATTAACTCCCGCTTATCTGTTTTTTTAAAACCATTTTCTTTTAAAATTTCCCACGCTCTTGAAACATTCATTGTGCTACCTCCCCTTGCTTCGCAGCCATTTTAAATGCTACTTTCTTTCCAAGAATCACAAGTAGCAATATTAAAATCGAAGTGACAACAATTGTACCTCCCGGCGCTAAATCCAAATAAAACGCACTAATCAGACCGATTAATACAGCCGTTTCACCAAAAACAATAGCATAAAAGATAGTTTGCTTAAAGCCTTTTGCTAATCGCATAGCTGCTGCAACCGGTAACGTCATTAATGATGATACAAGTAAAATACCTACAATGCGCATACTTGCAGCAATGACAAGGGCAGTCACAATCATAAACAATAGATGCACCCATCGTGCTGGAAGGCCGCTTGCTTTTGCATACTCTTCATCAAAGGATAAAACAAATAATTCTTTAAAAAATAAAAACAAAAAGAGGATGACGACAGCAGCAATTCCAATCACTACCCAAAGATCTTGGCGGGATACAGCTGATACTGAGCCAAACAGATAACTCATTAAATCTGTGCTAAAGCCGCTGGCAAGCGATATAAAGATAGCGCTTATACCTATACCGCCTGACATAATGATGGGTATAGCTAACTCCTCATAGTGCTTATATAAACGTCTTAGACGCTCAATTAAAATAGAACCACTAACAGACGCTAAAATCCCTAGATAAATAGGGTTGAGCAACGCTAAGGCGGTCACAGATTGGCTAATATATAAGCTCCCTGCTATTCCAGCAAGTGTGACATGTGACAAAGCATCGGCAATAAGCGATAGCCTTCGTACTACAATAAAAACGCCTAATAGTGGGGCAAGTATGCCAATTAATAATCCAGAGAAAAAGGCGTTTTGTAAAAATTCATAATGTAAAATTGCTTCAATCATTGTGCCTTCTCCTTCTAATGAATCTTTCTCACAGAATGGCCATACCAAGCATCTAGCGCACCCTGGGAAATATTATCAAATTCATTTTTGTAGCCATGGAAGTGAATCGTTTGATTTAAACAAGCCACATGGCTAATGCGATTAGATACGGTATCGACATCATGTGTGACAAGAATCATTGTAATTCCCTGTTCCCGATTTAATTTCGCCAGCATATCATAAAATGACTGCACGTTCTCGTGATCAATACCAACAGTCGGTTCATCTAAAATAAGTAATTTGGGATCACTGACTAAAGCTCTCGCAATAAACACTCGTTGCTGTTGTCCACCTGATAATTCACCAATATTACGATGTTCAAATGCATCCATACCAACTGCCTTTAACGCTTCTTGAACTTTTCCTTTAGCTTCTCGTCCAGGTCTTTTAAATAGCCCTAATTTTTTCGTTAATCCACTTTTCACGACCTCTTGCACGGTTGCTGGGAATCCTGAATTAAAGGCATTGGATTTTTGTGAAACATAACCGATCCATTCTCGATGTTTAAACGTTGCACTTGGTTCACCAAAAAGCTTTATTTCTCCCGAAAGAGGCTTCAATAAACCTAAAAGGATTTTTAATAACGTTGATTTCCCCGAACCGTTTGGGCCGAGTAGCGCTAAAAAATCGCCCTCTTCTACACGAAAGGAAATATTTTTTAAAACTTGTGTATAGTCATATTGAAATGACACATTTTCAATGTCAATTAATGTTGTTTTCATGCATGATCGCTTCTTTCTAATTCAAAATCATTACGATTTACAAGTTGTAAGTATATAGGAAAGTGCAGTTTTTGTAAAGAAAAGAAGATGTCTACTCTTTTTGAATGAGGAAATGGCGACCGTTTAAAGCATTTGATTAACCATATCATAAAGGAGGATTGACTTTGAGTATTCAATTTTTACAGCAATTGGCACAAAGCACGGATAAGGAAATTGTCGCGATTGCTCGTGAAGAGGGCTTTGACATTACAACTTCTGAAGTAAAAAAACTTCGGCCTTATTTGGAGCAATTCTCATTTTCCTGGCTTTTTTTAGGCATTCCTAAAGATATTTTAGTTGAAGTGGAGGCTGTTTTAGGAAGAAAGCGCTCTCGTCAGCTAATCGCACTTTTTACAAAATAACGTAATAAGGCCCAACATCAGCACTGTGGCTGGATGTTGGGCTTCTTTGTTAGCCTTTTAAAGCCTCGATAAGCTCAGGCTTAAATGTACTGCTGCGCAGCATATCAATTTCAGCTTTGTATGGAGCTGATTTTGATTTGGCATCACTAGCAAGTGGAACGAATGGTGTTTCTAAAATTTTAGGAATCGCCATTAATTGTGGATGGTGCACAACATAGTTCAAGGCATCAAAACCAATGTGACCAAAGCCGATATTTTCGTGACGGTCTTTAGCAGCGCCTCGCACATTTTTTGAATCATTAATGTGCAGAACTTTGATGCGATCAACACCTATTAATTTATCAAATTCGTTGAGAACACCATCGAAATCCTCGACAATGTTATAGCCAGCATCGTGTGTATGACAAGTATCAAAGCATACAGAAAGACGTTCGTTATGAGTGACACCGTCTATGATTTTAGCTAACTCTTCAAAGGAACGGCCACATTCTGTTCCTTTCCCTGCCATTGTTTCTAATGCAATTTGGACGGGATAATCTTGCGACAATACTTCATTTAAGCCTTCAATAATTTTGGCAATCCCTGCATCTGCCCCAGCACCCACATGTGCACCAGGATGCAAGACAATTTGTGTTGCCTCTAATGCTGCTGTACGTTCAATTTCCGACTGTAAAAAATCTACACCGAGTCGAAAAGTTTCTGGTTTTTCCGTATTGCCAATATTGATGATATAAGGAGCATGAACAACAATATTAGTCATGCCATGCTCTTTCATATGAAGGAGACCATTCATAATGTTCAGATCGGCAATCGCTTTCCGACGTGTGTTTTGTGGCGCTCCTGTATAGATCATAAATGTATTAGCTCCGTACGATAATGCCTCTTTACTAGAGCCAAGTAACATTTCTTTCCCACTCATCGAAACATGTGAGCCAAGTAGCATGTAAAAGCCCCCTTATTTTTTTCCTCTCGCTTTTAAGCGGCGTTCGCGTTTTTTAATTTTTTCCATTTCCCATTTCATATTACGCTTATAGCCTGGTTTCACCTTTTTAGGTTTACGCACCAACGCCTTCGCTTTCACATCTATTTCATTCTCTTGTTTAACACGATTTTTACGGGCATGACGCTCTTTTAACTCAGACCATTCTCCATTTTTAACGTCCATTTGCACAAATGGAATACCCATTTTTTCCACACGTACTACTGCATCCTCTTCAGATGGCTCAAATAATGTAATGGCTGTTCCTTTATTACCTGCACGAGCAGTACGTCCTACACGGTGAATAAAGAACTCTAAATCCTCAGGGATTTCATAGTTAATGACATGAGAAATTCCTTGAATATCAATTCCACGTGCCGCCAAATCTGTTGCAACAATATATTGATATTCGAGATCACGAATTTGCTTCATCATTTTCTTACGATCACGTGGGCTTAAATCACCATGGATTTGTCCACAACGGATACCATGCTCATTTAAATAACCAGCAACATGCTCAGCCGATTTACGTGTATTTGTAAAAATAACAGCCAAAAATGGATTGATGCCTTCAATGACTTCTAATAAACGTTTATTACGTGATTTAGAACGAACAGGTACAAGCATAAAATCAATGCCCTCTGCCACAGGTCGTTTATCGTTCATGTGTACATGGACAGGTGCGTCCATATATTTTTTTAAGAAAGGCTGTAGCTTTTCTGGGATTGTTGCTGAAAATACGAACATTTCAAGTTTCTCTGGCATTTGAGATGCAAATCCATCAATTTCCTCAATAAAGCCCATATCGAAAGCTAAATCTGCTTCATCAACAACTAGAATTGGTGCCGTATGCACAAATAACGCTTGTGCTGAAACAAGGTCACGAATACGTCCAGGTGTTCCAACAACAATTTGAGGTTGCGTTTTTAACTTATCAATAGAGCGTTGTTTGTCCGTACCCCCAATAAAAAGTTTTGCCTGTATAGCTGTTCCTTCTATTAATTGATTCAATGCATCATAAATTTGCTGTGCCAGCTCACGTGTAGGAGAAGTAATAACGGCCTGTACTTCCTGTTTCTCTACATCAATACGTTGAACAATCGGAATTAAAAAACTATGTGTTTTCCCTGTTCCTGTATGTGCCTGTCCAATGGCACTCTTCCCTTTTAATATTAATGGAATAATTTCTTTTTGAATTGGTGTCGGTTCTGTAAAGCCAAGTTCTGCAATGGCGTCCTGCAAAAATGGCTGAAAATTATAATCAGTATATTTTGACATCATTCGTTCCTCCTAACATCTTTTTTCATTGTACCATGATTCGAACTTTAAGGTATATTTACATCCTATTCTTACAAGCATAAACATAATTTTATCGTTTTATGATCACCGTAACAAAGCCCTTATCAAAGGTACTTGAAATACGGAGAATATGCAATCAAAAAAGCGCTGTATCAATACTCGAAAAAGCTGGGTATATGTAAATTTTATGTCAATTTATAGGGAGCTAATGATTAGCATTATTCCCACATGTTATGATAGAGCTGTAAGATATTATAGGAGGTTGATAGATGATGAAAGCAGCAAGATGGTATAAAGCAAAAGACATCCGTGTAGAAAATATTGATGAACCAGTCATTGCACCTGGAAAAGTAAAAATTAAAGTACATTGGACAGGAATTTGTGGTAGTGATTTACATGAATACGCAGCTGGTCCAATCTTTATTCCTGTGGAGCAACCTCACTATGTAAGTAAAGATATCGCGCCAATTGTAATGGGACATGAATTCTCAGGCGAAGTAGTTGAAATTGGTGATGGTGTAACATCCGTAAAAGTTGGAGATCCTGTCGTAGTTGAACCGATTCTTTCCTGTGGCGAATGTGCTGCCTGTAAAAAAGGTAAATATAATATTTGTAAGCATTTAGGCTTCCACGGTCTTTCAGGCGGTGGTGGTGGATTCTCTGAATTTACAATGGTAGACGAAAAATTGGTTCACAAAATGCCCGAAGGACTTTCCTACGAGCAAGGCGCATTGGTCGAACCTGCAGCGGTAGCCCTACACGCAGTACGCCAAAGTAAATTAAAAGCAGGCGATAAAGCAGCTGTCTTTGGAACAGGTCCAATCGGGCTTCTTGTCATTGAAGCGTTACGTGCTGCAGGCGCGTCAGAGATATATGCCGTAGAGCTTTCAGCAGAGCGTGCCGCTAAAGCATTAGAACTAGGTGCTACAGCAGTGATTAATCCTAAAGAGGAGGACGCGGTAGCTCGTCTACATGAATTAACAAATGGTGGCGTTGATGTAGCATTTGAAGTAACAGGTGTTCCAGTAGTATTACAGCAAGCTATAGATTCCACAACTTTTGAAGGTGAAACCATTATTGTTTCTATTTGGGAAACTGACGCATCTATTCTGCCAAACAATATCGTACTAACTGAGCGTTCTGTTAAAGGTATTATTGCTTATCGCGATATTTTCCCAGCAGTGATGGAATTAATGAAGCAAGGTTACTTCCCTGCTGATAAACTTGTAACAAAACGTATAGCTCTTGAAGAGGTCGTAACAGAGGGCTTTGAGGCATTAATGAAAGAGCGAAACCATATTAAAATCCTTGTTAATTCACAAGCTTAATATATAGAAAGACAGGTGGAGAAGCTTTCTCTACCTGTCTTTCATTTTTTTAATCCTTAGTACTCTCCATTTTTTTCATAATATCTATATTCGCCATAAGGAAGTTCACCTTATGTTCTCCCAATACTCCAAATGTACGTTTTTCTATATTTGCCTCTATAATTTTATTAATGTCTTCCTTAGAAAGCCCACTTGCTTGGGCAATTCGATCCACCTGTATTTGTGCTGCCTTCACACTAATATGGGGGTCCAACCCTGAACCTGAGGCAGTCATTAGATCCGATGGTATATCTTGCCGTTGTACGGTTGGATTTGCAAGTAAAAACCTCTCGATATCCCCCTCTATTCGTTTCTTCAATTCTGGATTGGTTGGTGCATAGTTAAATGTACCTGAGCTTACACCACTATAGTTCACCTGGTCATTGTCATCAGGTAGCGTATCCTCTGTCGTATAAACATTATAGTTAACGGATGAGACACGCCCCCAGAAATATTCTGGAGCGGTAAAGCTTTGACCAATTAATACAGAACCAACCGCTTGATCGTCCATTTCTATTAAACTGCCATTTGCTTTGTGAGGAAACACCCCTTGAGCTAAGGCTGTCACGGCAAACGGATATATTAAACCACATATAATGAACATGGTTATTGTCACAAATAATGCCTGCTTGGAGTTCTCAATAATTTTTCGCATACAGCTTCCTCCCTATAATCCAACTATACGAAATAGTGGTCCTACTAGTAGATCAATGATCTTAATGCCAATAAAGGGGGCTATTATTCCACCCATACCATACACAAGTAAATTTTTATTTAATAATTTTGCAGCACTCATTGGCTTATACTTTACCCCTCTCATGGCAATTGGAATAAGCAATGGAATAATGATTGCATTAAAAATCAAGGCAGAAATAATGGCACTTGTAGGTGAATTGAGATTCATAATATTTAGTGCCTTCATCTCAGGCACAGCGACCATTAGCATAGCTGGAATAATGGCAAAATATTTTGCGATATCATTTGCAATACTAAATGTGGTTAAGGCACCGCGAGTCATTAGCAATTGCTTGCCAATTTCTACAACTTCAATAATTTTAGTTGGATTTGAATCTAAATCTACCATATTCGCAGCTTCCTTTGCTGCATTTGTTCCTGAATTCATAGCAAGCCCTACATTCGCCTGTGCCAGTGCAGGCGCATCATTCGTCCCATCACCAGTCATAGCTACAACCTTACCCTGTGCCTGCTCATCTTTAATCACTTGAATTTTATCCTCAGGCTTACTTTCTGCAATAAAGCTATCTACTCCTGCTTCCTTTGCAATAGCTGCAGCAGTAAGTGGATTATCTCCCGTACACATAACCGTTTTAATCCCCATTGCACGAAGCTGGTCAAATCGCTCCTTCAGTCCAGCCTTGACGACATCCTTTAAGTAAATTACGCCTAGAATTTTATCATTTAACGCTACTAACAGTGGTGTCCCCCCAACAGAAGAGACTTGTTGAACCAATTGATCTAAATTGCTAGGAATGCTATGCCCAGCTTTCATACTTTCTTTTTTGATCGTATCAGAGGCTCCTTTTCGAACTTTTGTGCCATCGACTTTATCTAAACCACTCATGCGTGTCTGTGCTGTAAATGGAACATGCTTACTTGACTTAATAATCATTTCTTCACCGTCTGAATTGACCCCTAATTCGCAGGCCAGTGATAAAATAGATTTCCCCTCTGGTGTATCGTCTGTTAGTGAACTAAGCCATGCAGCTTGAATTAAATCCTGACTTTCCACTCCTTTAACGGGTAGAAACTCAGCCGCCATACGATTTCCATAAGTGATCGTTCCTGTTTTATCTAAGATTAACGTATCCACATCTCCACATGCCTCTACCGCTCTGCCAGACATCGCTATAACATTAAATTGTGTTACGCGGTCCATTCCTGCAATACCAATCGCCGATAATAATCCACCAATCGTTGTCGGTATTAAACAAACGGTCAGGGCAATTAGCGTAGCGATAGAAATCGGTACATTTAAATAAGTTGTCATAGGATATAGTGACACCACAACCAAAAGGAAGATAATTGTTAAACTTACTAGAAGTGTATTGAGTGCTATTTCATTTGGCGTTTTCTTTCGACTGGCTCCTTCAATAAGCGTTATCATTTTATCTAAAAATGATTCACCAGGCATGGAAGTGATTTCAATCATCAGCCAATCACTTGTTACCGTCGTCCCCCCCGTCACTGACGAGAAATCTCCTCCCCGTTCTTTCACTACAGGAGCTGATTCACCAGTAATTGCGGATTCATCTACAGTAGCAATTCCATCAATGACTTCACCATCATTAGGAATGATCTCTCCAGCTTGAACTAATACAATATCTCCTTTTTTTAATTCATGGGCCAATTTAAAAATTTCAGAACCATCATGAAGCAAAACACGTGCCTGTGTCACTGTCTTTGTTTTTTTTAATGTTTGAACCTGTGCTTTCCCTCTCCCTTCTGCAATCGACTCTGCTAAATTTGCAAATAGAATCGTAACAAAAAGGATAATAGCTACAATCCCATTATATAATCGTGCATGTTCTCCCCCCTCATCACCAAACAAATTTGGAAAAAGAACTAACAGTAACACAAACAAAAACCCTACCTCTACGACAAACATAACAGGATTTTTCAGCATATATAGGGGGCTAAATTTTTTAAAAGCTTCTATTAATGCTCTTTTTAGTATGATGCCAGTCATAAAACTTTTTCTTACTGTTTCCATATGTGTCTCTCCTCATTAAGAATAAAGTTGTAAATGCTCGGTAATTGGACCAAGTGCTAAAGCTGGTAAAAAGGTCAGCGCACCAATCATCAAAACAATAGCAACTAGTAAAAAAGTAAAGGTAGTCGTATCCGTTTTTAATGTTCCTACTGAATCACTATGCCTTACTTTATTAGCAAGTAAAGAGGCTATAGCTAATTGAATAATGATGGTTAAATAACGACCAAAGAACATAGCCAGCCCTGTAGTTACATTCCAAAATGTTGAATTATCCGCTAACCCTTCGAAGCCAGAGCCGTTGTTGGCTGAGGCGGAGGCGAATTCATATAGTACTTGTGATAATCCATGTGCCCCTGGATTCGTTATTCCAACTATTCCAGATGGTGTCGCAACCGCAAGTGCTGAAAATAGCAAGATAATAGCAGGATGAATTAGAATACAAAGAGCAATTAACTTCATTTCTTTTTCTTCAATTTTTTTACCTAAAAACTGTGGAGATCGACCAATCATTAAACAGGCAATGAAAATGGTAAGTAAAACATACATCATCATGTTCATCAGGCCAACTCCTTTACCACCGAACACAACATTGAGCATCATATTAAACATAGGCACTAGACCACCAAGTGGCGTTAATGTATCATGCATGTTGTTAATTGACCCTGTAGTAAATGCGGTCGTAACGGTCGTAAATAATGCTGATTGCGCTACTCCAAAGCGCATTTCTTTGCCTTCCATACTCCCAAGCTCCTGCGTAATGCCGAGTTCACTAATGAATGGATTACCTGCCTTCTCTGCTATGTACACAGTCACTAATCCCACGAGGAACAATATACTCATCGCAGTAAAAATAGCTAGCCCCTGTTTTCCAAAAATAGTTTTCTTTTTTCTGTAGGCGACCATCAGACTAAAAGCAACGACACATGCCCCTGGTAATAACATCATAGATAATATCTCTACTATATTTGATAGAACAGTTGGATTTTCAAAAGGTGTGGTTGAATTTGCTCCATTAAAACCGCCACCATTTGTCCCTATATGCTTAATAGATTCAAGAGAAGCAATAGGTCCAAGTGCAATATCTTGTAACTTGCCCTCTATTGTTTGTACTGTTTGATTGCCCTCAATGGTTTGTGGTGATCCTTGTGATACTAAAATAAGAGCCACAACAATGGAAAAAGGCATTAAAATGCGAGTAATAACACGAACAAAATCGACAAAAAAATTACCTATCGTATCTGTTTTAGCAACCAATCTACGACAGAAAGCCATACAAGCTGCATAACCAGTAGCTGCTGATGTAAACATCATAAAAGTAATGACTAGCATCTGTGATAAATAACTGAGTCCAGATTCACCACTATAATGTTGAAGATTTGTATTCGTTATAAAGGAAATAATCGTGTTAAATGAAAGGGTAGCTTCCATGTTGTTAATGTTATTTGGATTTAAAACTAGTAATGCTTGAATGCGTAGAATGATATACCCTACAAACACCATCATGGCATTTGAAATAATTAATGAAAGTACATATTCTTTGCCCGTCATATTAACGCGTTTAATGCCGCAAACTTTATAAATTGCTGCATCGACTTTATCTAATAGAGGATCGAGCCATGTTTTTTGTTGCAACGTTACCCGATATAAATAATGACCCGTTAAGATAACGAGCGGTAAATAAATTATGAATACGATGGCTATTTGCCACATATTGTGTCCCCCCTGCCTTTAATAATCTTCTGGATAAAGTAATGCATGCCCTAAATAACCAAACAGAAATACGAGTACAACTCCCATAAAAATCCACATTTGCTATCCTCCTCATGACTCTTCTACTAGTTTGTAGCACCATACTGTTAACGCTAAAACGCAAGCGAAGCTTATAATCAATAAGCCCATCATAAAAAAATCCATCAATCGTAACACCCCTTCTCCTTAAGGATGCTCTCATCATACTGACTTTCAAATTAATGTAGTGTTAGGAAATCTTCTTTTCTATTAAGAAAGGATAAAGAAGTAAAATCTTTACACTTTCTTTATGAAAGTTAAGGCTATAATACAAATGAGGTGAAAGAGGATGGAAAATACACGTCCAACTCCAGAGATGTTTCTTGCGAGGCTTCAACAGGAGGAACATTCTATAGGGAAATTAAAAATCTTTCTCGGCTATGCTGCTGGGGTAGGTAAAACTTACGCTATGTTGGATGCGGCACATCAGGCGAAAAAACTCGGTAAAGATGTAGTGGTTGGCTATGTGGAACCGCACCCTCGTCCAGAAACGTTAGCATTACTAGAAGGACTTGAGCAAATCCCTACAAAGAAAATAACCTATAAGGGGAAAATTTTTCAGGAATTAGATATAGATGCGGTATTGCAGCGCAAACCAGAAATTGTCCTGATTGATGAATTGGCCCATTCTAATGTTCCAACAATGCGACACAAGAAGCGTTTTGGAGATGTTGAAGAACTACTTGCTAAAGGAATTCATGTTTTTACAACTGTAAATATTCAACATATTGAAAGTCTTCATGATTTAGTGGAAGAAATCACTGAGATTAAAGTGCGGGAGCGTATTCCTGATTATTTAATCGATCAAGCCGCGCAAATAAAGGTTGTCGACATTGAACCAGACGAATTAATTCAACGTCTGCAAGATGGGAAGGTATATGTCAAACAACAGGCAGAGAAAGCTTTAGATTCATTTTTCCGTAAGCAAAATTTAGTATCGCTACGGGAAATCGCATTACGGCGAACAGCCGATACCATCAACTATCAACAATTAAACAGTAATGAATCTGTCAGAAACTATGTACAAATCGAAGAACACTTACTTGTAGGTATAAGTAGTTCTCCTACAAATGCAAAAGTGATTCGGACTACTGCAAGACTTGCTCAAGCATTACATGGCAAATTTACCGCTCTTTATGTTCAAAACATGCAGGCGCATGAAAGAAATCATGCTGATTCTGAACGCCTACAACAGTATATCAAGCTAGTAGAACAGCTTGGCGGTCATGTTGTCATTGTTCAAGAGGATGACATAGCTGCAGCCCTTGCCAACTATGCTCAAATTAGTGGTGTTACTAAACTTGTCATCGGTCGATCAAGTATGAGAAAAAAATGGTGGCAGCCTAACGCGAAAATTAGTGACCGTCTGAATGAATATGTGCCCAACTTATCTATACACATAGTACCTGATCAAGAAAATGAACAATTTTACTTTCCTCGTATAAAAAATAAACTGGCATTTGAATGGCTGGATCTTTTTAAAATGTTTATTGTATTTAGCGTAATATCCATAGTTGGCTTATATTTATATTCAATTGGTATTAGTGAGCCAAATATTATAACCATTTATATTCTAGGTGTTCTCATTCTTGCTATTTGGTCATCAGGTTGGCTCATGAGCATCATTAGTTCCATCGTTGCTGTCTTACTTTTTAATTATTTTTTTACTGAACCACGGTTTTCATTTGATGCGTATCATCGTGACTATCCTATGACTTTTTTTATCATGTTTCTTTCTGGAGTAATTACAAGTAGCTTAACGAAGAAGATCAAGGAGCAAACGATTATAGCTATACGGAAATCTTATCGAATGGAAGTACTCCTTGAAACAAATCGTAGACTCCAACATGCGAAGTCAATTGAGGAAATTATTACGGAAGGTATGTCTCAAATTGTCAAATTAGTAGAAAAACCTGTGCAATTTTTTGAAATAGACAATCGGGTAATTGGGAAATCTACTTTTTTTCGTAACGACAAAATATCTACGATTGAAAATCAAAAAATAGCTACGCTTTTCAATAACCCAAACGAGCATGGCGTTGTGAACTGGGTGACGAATAATAAGCATGTAGCGGGTGTATCTACGGATATATTTCCTGAAGTACATGCTTACTATATACCCGTTATTTCTAATGGAAATGTTAGGGGGGTGATTGGTATTGCACTGTCTAAACTACTACCATTACCTGCATTTGAACGCAATATTTTACACGCTATCATTAATGATTTTTCATTCGCGATGGATAAATGGTATTTACAGAAGCTCCATGAAGAAGTAGCGCGAGAAGCTGAAATGGAACAGATGCGTGCTAACCTTTTACGGGCAATATCCCATGACCTTCGAACACCACTCACTGCTATTTCTGGAAATGCGGATATCTTACTGAACAACGCACCATTAATACCCGACATTGAAAAAAACAAATTGTATGAGGATATTTTTAATAATTCGAAATGGCTTGTACAAATGGTAGAAAACTTATTAGCTGTTTCTAGGCTAGAGGATGGACAATTTGCTTTAGAAATGCAGTTGGAATTAGTAGAAGATATCATTCAGGAGGCTCTTTCCCATGTTGTTCACCAAAACAGTTCACATAAAATATCTTATCAAATAGAACCAGAATTTTTGCTAAGCCTAATGGATGCTAGATTGATGATACAGGTTTTCATCAATATCATCGATAATGCATTGACTTACACCCCTCCAGGCAGTGATATAACTATTTTGGTGAAGGAATGTGATGGTTTAGTAAACTTCAGTATTTCAGATAATGGACCAGGAATTGATGATTCCTTAAAAAGTAGCTTGTTTGAGCCGTTTACAACTGGCAAGGTACAACGCAGTGATAGTAGACGAGGGCTCGGTTTAGGCTTAGCACTGTGTCAAACCATTTTAAAATTACATGGTAGTCAGATAACTGTTTCTGATAATAAACCTCAAGGAACCATTTTTAACTTTTCACTGAAAAAGGAGTAAGAAATTTGATGAATAAACGAATTCTTGTAGTAGAAGATGATGTGGCCATTGCCAATTTAATTAAAATGACATTAGCTACCCAGCATTATGAATTCGACATTGCCCAAGATGGGAACAGCGCACTTCAAAAGGCTATTACCATGAAACCAGATGTTTATATTTTAGATTTAGGACTACCGGACATAGATGGTGTAGAGCTTATTACAAAAATTAGAAGTTGGACGCAAACGCCCATTATTGTCGTCAGTGCGCGCGGAGAAGAATATGACAAAATTAACGCTCTGGATGCAGGTGCAGATGATTATGTCACAAAGCCATTCAGTGTGGAAGAATTATTAGCAAGAATTCGTGTTGCCTTAAGAAGAGCAGCGTATGAATATCCACCTGAACAGGAAAATGCAACTTTTACCAATGGCTATCTTCAAATTAATTACGTAGATCAAACGGTATTAGTGAATGGAAAGGAAATACATGTCACACCTATTGAATATAAACTTTTAGTTGTTTTATCCAAGCATGTTGGGAAAGTTTTAACCCATAATTTTATTTTAAAGGAAATCTGGCACAACGCTCTGCAATCAGATATTCCAAGTTTACGAGTGTTTATGGCGACACTTCGAAAAAAGATAGAAGATGACCCAGCACAGCCTAAACTAATACAGACACATGTGCGAGTCGGCTATCGAATGCTTCGCTATCATGAAGATGAATAAGATAGGAGAATTGTAGCAGAAGGCTTATTCGCCCTTCTGCTCTTTCATGGATGAATTCGTCTTATAAATTATCGCACCCTCCCATTAGCCTCTGCATATCATAGCTATAATCAGGTATGTCATCAATGAAAAACAAGTAGAAAGGAGATCATTATGGTATTTCGACCACCTTATCCATACCCTATGTATCCCGGTGGCATGAGAATGCCCATGCCAACACCACCACAGATGTCACCGCAGTCCTTTTTCCCGCCTGGAGGCTTCCCTGCTCAACCACGAATTCCAGGCGGCTTTCCAATGGCAAATGGAATAGGTTCCTTTGGAGGACAAATGCCGATGCCACCTGTGCAAGAACCATCTAAAATCGGTTCATTCTTACAACAAGCAAACAGTCTATTTAATTCCGCTAAAACTTATACACCATATATCCAACAAGCGATGCCAATGGTTAAAAATATACCGTCCTTATTAAAACTATATAAAGGATTCCAAGGACTACCTTCGACGGGAGGCGGAGCGGCTGGCGCTGATCGTGGAGGCAGTGAAAGCAAGGCTGCTGCTGGAAATAAACGATCAGCGAGGCAAAATACATCAGCATCATTTTCGCCTCCTGAACCAATTCCATCTAAACCACGTATTTTCCAGCCACCCATGTAAATGAACGTTTCTTTGTATTCGCCGCCCCTGTCCGTTATAATGTAGATAGGTAAAGCTTGAAAGGAGTCACAACCATGCAAGTATTAAAAATTAATCCACGTGGCTATTGCTACGGTGTTGTTGATGCGATGGTCATCGCACGAAACGCCGCACTCGATAAAACATTACCAAGACCTATCTACATTTTAGGAATGATTGTCCATAATAAACATGTCACAGACGCGTTCGAAGAAGATGGTATCATCACTTTAGACGGCGATAATCGCTTAGAAATTATCGAACAAGTTGAATCTGGTACTGTGATTTTCACAGCACATGGTGTTTCACCTGAAATTCGTGACATTGCGAAGCGTAAAGGCCTAGTGTCCATTGATGCTACATGTCCTGATGTAACAGTTACCCACGATTTAATTCGTGAAAAATCTGCAGAAGGCTATGATATTATTTATATTGGGAAAAAAGGACATCCGGAACCTGAGGGTGCCATTGGCGTTGCACCTGATCATGTCCATTTAGTTCAATCTTCCAATGATATTGATTCGTTAAATTTAACGAATGATAAGTTGCTTGTCACAAATCAAACGACAATGAGCCAATGGGATGTTGCCCATTTAATGGATAGTTTAAAAGAAAAGTTCCCACATATTGAGGTACACAAAGAGATTTGTTTAGCTACTCAAGTCCGTCAAGAAGCTGTCGCTCAGCAGGCAGGAGAAGCGGATCTATTGATTGTTGTAGGCGACCCTAAATCGAATAACTCCAATCGTTTAACGCAAGTTTCTGTTGAAATCGCTGGAACACCTTCCTATCGTATTGCGGACGTTTCAGAGCTTAAAATAGATTGGTTAAAAGGAATTAATAAAGTTGCTGTTACAGCAGGAGCTTCAACACCAACACCTATTGTCAAAGAGGTCATTTCATTCTTGGATCAATTTGATGAAAATGATCCATCCACACATGTTATCAAACGTACGGTGACATTAGATAAAATTCTACCGAAGATTAAAACACCTAAACCAGTCGATAAGATTATGCCCCATAAATGACGATAAAAAAATCCTGATTGTTATTATCACAATCAGGATTTTTTTCTTTATTTACTAAAATAATAGTTTATCGGACGACCAATTCCACCATAATGGACATCCATCGTAATTTTTTCCTGTTTCTCTAAATAATCTAAATATCTTCTAGCTGTAACTCGGGCAATCCCGACCCCACTCGCTACATCTTCTGCTGATGCGCCATCTACCGATTGCAAAAAGTGCACCACCTTATCAAGGGTTGTACGATTAAAGCCTTTCGGAAGGTTTTTTTCTGTTTGTAACAAGATAGTCTGTTCCAAAGGTTTTTGCCCATCGCGATAATGGAATAATTGATCCAATTCGCCTTGTGTTAGCTCGCGTTCCGTTTGCGTTTGTTTTTTAAAGTGTAAATAATTTTCTAGGGTCCCTTTGACACGTTCAAAGGAAAAGGGTTTCATAATATAATCAAAGACACCTAGGTGTAGTACTTGTTTCACCGTGTCCATATCATTCGCAGCCGTAACAGTGATGACATCTACTGGTAAGTCCAGCTCGCGTATTTTACGTAAACTAGTGATGCCATCTTGCTCCGGCATAAATATATCCATAAATACTAAGTCAGGCTGATGTTGACGAATTTGCGTAACCCCATCTAAGCCATTTGATGCTTGTCCAATCACTTGAAATTGATCTACCTTTTCAATAAATTGTCGATTTACCTCACGCACCATTGGATCATCCTCAATTAATAATACCTTAATTTTTACCACTATCAGCCCTCCATTCCAAATTAATGCTTACGCATAGTAAAACGTTATTAAAAAACTAGTCCCTTTATTTGGTTCACTGATGACTTCGATATCACCTTGTCCTTTTTCAACAATCTCTTTTATTAAAAATAGCCCTATGCCTCGGTAATTTTTCTCTTTTGTTGAATAGCCATTGTCAAAAATATGACTCTTGATCTCATCTGTCATGCCAACACCATTATCCGTCACAAGAATGGCTAATACATCCTCATCCTCATCGACAGAAACATGAATGACCTTCTCCTCCACCTGAGTATCCCTTAATGCATCAAAGGCATTTTCTATTAAATTCCCAAATAGAATGACGAAATCATGATGATCTAAATTAGGTGGAAAGGATGTTAAGCGACTTTCACGGTCAATTTCCAATCGAATCCCTTGTTCTTTGGCATAGGAAATTTTACTAAGCAATAGCCCTGAAATATTTTCATTTTTAATGCGTTCATTTAAAAAGTTAGTAATTTCATCATGTTCTTCCTTTACCTGTGTCAAGTAGGATAATGCCTGATCATGATGTCCAAGTTGTAAAAGCCCAGCTATCGTATGCAATTTATTTTTATGCTCATGAGTTTGAACACGAAGCGCTTGGACAAATGCTCGTACTCCTGTCAGTTCTTCAGCAAGCCTTTTCACTTCTGTACGATCTTTAAACATAGCCACTGCTCCCACAGTTTCTCCATTTACCTGTATGGGGATACGATTACTCATAATACTATGATCATTTATATATAGCTCACGGTTAAATAGTGGCTGATCAAGCTCTAAAATTTCAGGTAGCCTTGTATCCGGTAGGACGTGAAATATTTTCTGACCAATTAATTTGGATGGCTTTTCGTGAACCCCGAGTATTACACAGGCTTTCTCGTTAAAAATGGTAATGGTCAAATCATTATCGATGGCAATAATACCTTCATGCATCGCATTAAAGGTTTCCGTTCGTTCAACATACATTTTGGCAATTTCATGGGGCTCTAATCCAAACATTTGCTTTTTCATATGAAGCCCTAATGTTCGCGCACCCCATACGCTAAAGATTAGTGATAATAGTAACGTAATGATAAGCTCGGTCTGCATCGATTGCAGTAATTCCGCCACCGTCAAAACACTATATCCAACGACCGTAACACCAATTTGTTGTCCTTGATTGTTCATGATTGGTACAAACGCGCGAACCATGTTACCATGCTCCCCATGCGCGATTGATGTATAATAATGTTCAGAAAAAGCGGCATTTAAATCAGCCGATTGCGAAATGCTTCCAAGTTCCTCCCTGTTAGGGTGAGAATATTTCCGTCTTTTCGTATCCAAAACAACAATATATTGAGCACCATTTATATCTCGGATTTCTTCAACTACAGGGTTAATATGTTGTATGGCCATTTCCATGTTTTCATGGGCAATATAGGTTTTGATTTCGGGAAGCTGCGAGACTGTTTTAGCGACTAGTAACGCTTGGTCACTAAGCTTGCTCTTTTGCTCATTCATTACATATCCCAACAAAAAAGTACCACCAATACTAAAGGAAAGCATAAGAATAAAAAAAGTTAGCGACATAATTTTTCTTTGCATCGATAACTTCTGAAATTTCAAGATGCTCGCCTCCCCCCTACTATATTTTAGCTTACTCCATATGTTAGAATAACAAAAACAATAGAAAATACGAATTAATTGGGTGTATTCAATGAAAAAATTTATTATTGGAACGATTGTAACTGTCTTAATTTTAGTGATCACTATTAGTGTTCAACAAGGTTTACTTTTTGCTAAGCCGCTTCCCTACGATGATGAGCAGAAGGGATTAGACACACAGATTACCATCCATTTAAGTCATGTAGTAGCTGAAAATACGCCAAAAGGACAGGCTGCCAAT
Organism: Lysinibacillus sp. VIII_CA; assembly: GCF_049943995.1. Lineage (NCBI taxonomy): Bacteria > Bacillati > Bacillota > Bacilli > Caryophanales > Bacillaceae > Lysinibacillus > Lysinibacillus sp. VIII_CA. The sequence continues at coordinate 67,166 of NZ_JBNFXM010000010.1, read as the reverse complement.
AAATTTGCTGAATTAGTAGAAGAAAAGACAAAAGGGAAGGTCAAAGTACATGTTTACTCCAATTCCTCTTTATTTAATGATGAAAATGAGTTTCAAGCTTTGCAAAAGGGAGAAGTCGAAATGATTATCCCTACCTTTTCTAAAATGACCACGTATGTACCGAATTGGCAAGTTCTTGACTTACCCTACCTGTTTAATACAAATGAAGAAGTACAAGAAGTTCTGACAGGAATGATAGGTGATCAATTATTAAACGAGCTAGAAGCTATTCATATTAAAGGACTCGGCTTTTGGTACAACGGCTTTAAACATCTAACCTCTGTTGATCACCCCATTCATACATTTGAAGATTTACAGGGTTTACGCATCCGCACAATGCCTAGCAAAACATTGGAAAAGCAATTTGAAGTATTGAAAGCAACACCTATCCCGATTTCCTTTAGTGAGGTTTATACAGACCTAGAGAAACATGCCATTGATGCACAGGAAAATACAGCGTCAAATATTTATTCAAAAGGCTTCTACAAGGTTCAAAAACATATGACCATCACACAGCATGGTATTTTAGGATATGCGGTATTAATGAATGAAAACTTTTGGGATTCCTTACCCGTGAAAATTCAACATCAATTAGTGGAGGCTATGAAGGAAACAACAGATTGGCAGTTTGAACAGGCTGCCCGTATGAATGAACAAGATATGTTAAAGCTCAAACAGCAAGATGATTTTGATGTTTCTACAATGAGTCTCAAGGAAAGACAGCGCTTTAAGGAGCAACTCGCCCCTGTCTATGATTTTTATAGGGCTCAACTACAAAATGATTCCATTTTGACGGAGATTGAAAAAATTGTTGCACCCTAATACTTTTGTTCATTAATGATAGATCCTTACTTTTCGTAGGGATCTTTTCTTTTGTATTATAATAGATTCCTAAAAATCAAAACTACTATAAAACAGCTTAAAACCATTGCTATTACTGCATTTACCATCCCTATCATTGAAAAATGAACAAAATGAACAATAGAAACATTACGGTCATAAAAACTATTGTCGGAAAATTTCAGCTATGATAACGACATGAAAGCGTTCACACAATCTTCATAGATGTTGTAGGGGGAGAATTATATGCGTATAAATTTCAAAAACTTAACAGTACAAGTATTGATTGCTATTGTACTAGGAATTATAGTAGGTGCTACGTTCCCAGAATTTGGAGCAAAGCTAAAAATATTAGCGGATATATTTATTAAACTTATTAAAATGTTAATAGCACCAATTATCTTCTTAACAGTTGTAATTGGAATTGGTAGTATGGGAGATGTCAAAAAGGTAGGGAAAATTGGGGGAAAAGCCTTAATCTATTTTGAAATTGTTTCCACATTTGCCTTAGCGATTGGACTTATAGTTGTCAATATTGTAAAACCAGGTAAAGGTTTTAATACGGAAGCTGCCAATGGAGCAGATGTCTCTCAATATACAGACGCGGCGGCGGCAGAGCACGGTCTGGGTGCATTTATTATGCAAATTATCCCTGATAATGTTGTGGGTGCTCTCGCAAATGGTGAATTATTACCTGTCTTATTCTCAGCCGTATTATTTGGTTTAGCAGCAGCAGCGATTGGAGAACCAGCTAAACCAGTTATTAAATTTTTTGAGCAAGTTGCGGATATCTTCTTTAAAATCGTTAATATGGTCATGAAAGTTTCTCCTATTGGCGCATTTGGTGCCATGAGTTATACAATCGGAAACTTTGGACTTAAATCTCTTGGCAACTTAGGATTTTTAATGCTATCCGTCTATATCACAATGTTTATTTTTATCGTTGTTATTATAGGGGCCATTACACGCTACTTTGGATTTAGTATTTTTAAATTTATTAAATACATTAAAGATGAAATTTTCATCGTGATTGGTACATCTTCTTCTGAATCAGCATTGCCTTCCATGATGCGTAAATTAGAAAACTACGGCTGTTCTAAACAAGTTGTGGGACTAGTTATACCAACAGGTTATTCGTTTAACTTAGATGGAACATCCATATACTTATCGATGGCAGCTATATTTATTGCCCAAGCTTACGGGGTTGATTTAGATATTTGGCATCAAATCACATTACTAGCCATTCTAATGCTTACATCTAAAGGGGCTGCTGGCGTAACCGGCTCTGGGTTTATCACACTTGCTGCTACATTAGCGGCATTCCCGATGATTCCCGTAGAAGGGATTGCATTATTAATCGGGGTTGACCGATTCATGTCCGAAGCCCGAGCTGTTACCAATCTAATTGGTAATGGTGTGGCGACAGTGGTCGTTTCAAAAATGGAGAAGGAATTTGACACAGAGCAGGAAAAGCGGGCTCTCTCAGGTCAAATCGCGCAATCTTAAATAGTTAAAAAGGCTACTGAAAGCGAGATACTTGTCTCTCTTTAGTAGCCTTTTATATAGTCCATTTTTAGAAATTCATAGACACCACCATTTCCTTGCATATAGGTATGGTCATCATGCTAAAATAAGCAACTAATTCGTGTTTTGTTGTGACAGCAAAAATAGAATTCCCTCTTATATTCGTATTGAGAAATGCTTGTAAATCCTCCTGATCAGCCTTCATATCATAGAAAGAATAGTCGCCATTATAATGCCAGTTATAGGCAATATCTTCGCTTGTTCTTGTGTAATTGTTTGAAATCGATAGTTCAAAACTTCCCCTTCTGTCATTTTGTGAAACCTCCTGGATGACCTACTCGTATATATAATGAATGGAGGTTCTTTATGGCAACATTTACACTTACCTATCCAAAGGGCTTTAAAAGCTTTTCCGCTATTCCAATTATGAATGAACACAACGAAACAGTGTGTATGCTTCAAAAAGTAGAACGTTCTTCTACTGGAAAAGTTTTAAACGCCGTATTATTAGTCGCGACACAGCAAACTTTACCCTATCGTTATGAAACACGTACAACTCTAGGTGCCCCGCTTTTTCAAGTACAATCTACTCTATTAACAAAAGGGGTTAGTCATCAGCTCGTTATGCCTGATGGTAGCATCATACCGATTGTCCGAAAAACAGTTCAATTATTAGAATCCTCTTACACCTTTACAATGGACAACTTGGCATTTCGTTTTGAGAAGGATTTTACTTCTACCGCCTATTTATATTGTAATGATGTGAAAATTGCGAGTGCAAGCCCAATAGAGACTGAGCTCATACGGACGGGACTTATGTTTAAACTTTTCCAAGCTGACGACATGCACTTTGTTGCACTACTGGCAACACTCTATCAAGCTCTATTTGCCATGAATAATTAATGTAGATTCCCATAAATAAATTACCTAGCAAAAAAGAAGGCATCTAGATTATAGTCTCGATGCTTTTCAATTAATTTTTTCTCGTTCCTCATTTAGTATATGAATGATATAGGAATCACTTTGATTCACATTTGTTTGGACAATCTTTTTTACTGCCCCTTCCATCTTAGTCGCTAATTGAAGTGCCTCCTCATTGTCACCATTTATAGTTGTTTGAATCGTAATGGTTGTACGATTCTCTAGTATTAAGTATTCATATACATCAAATGCCTGTAACCCTTTAATTAAATCTTCGATTAATAGATTAATATCATTGCCTATCGTTTTATTACCATCGAGCAAAGTAGTAAATTCCCATCTTTCAAAAACAATGGAATAATCCTTTAATGCCGAAGTTTTTAAAGCGCTTTTAGCAATAGCCTCCATGTCTTTTTTAACCGACTGTACATACTCTTCTCCTCCTACAATTTGGATGACCAATTCCTTGTCCGCAGTTGTTTTAACATCAATACCAACGTATTTTTCAAGGAGCTTATCTTTCAATAGTGATAAACTCAGCTCTTCTTTCGTAATAATTGGACCTTTCTCGATATTCGCTTCCACAGGCTTGCCATCTACATATTTATTAAACAGGATGATGATCGCGATAATGACCAGCATTAATCCTGTAACGACTCCAATCCGTTTCACATGAAATCCCCCCTGTTAGGAAGGTATGAACTCTGCAAATACAATATTCACCGTTTTCTATCACTGTTTTATAGTTACTATGCTATGGACCATTTCTGGTATTGCTAAATTTCTCTCACATATTCCGGAACACGAAATAAATTTGCTATGTTTTGTCCTTTCTGTGTCATGATTCTAAAATAGGAGTACACTAAAGGGGTAGTAATTCTATATTTTTGGAGGGTTTTATATGGATGCAAAAGCAGCGGAAATTAAAAATATTATGACCTTGAATCTACTCGTACAAATTTTAAAAGAACGTGGCATTATGACGGATAAGGAATTAAAGGAACGTCTCTCAAATACGGTCAAGCTATCCTCTATGGATGCAGATTTGAAAGAAAAGGTTATCGAAGAAATCGAACATTAATAGGAAAAAACAACCGCTTCCATGCTGTGAATATAGCTGAAAGCGGCTGTCTATATGATTGTTTTAAATAAAACGAATGTATACGTTTAAGATACCTATTGCCTCAAAATTAAGAACGAATTGTTTTTAAAGCTGTTGACCAAGGAATTAGCTGATCTAACATTTGATGGACGGAATCTGCCTGCACCTCTTTTGGCTTAAAGACCGAGCCGTTTTCAAAATCAGTAAATAAAGATAAAGCAGGATGAACTCGCACATCGGCAACTAGTAATTCTCCTAGAATCCCTCGTAAATGCTCCGCAGCACGTGCTCCTCCAACTGAACCATAGGAAACGATACCTGCGGCTTTATTGTTCCATTCTACTCGTAAAAAGTCTAATGCATTTTTTAGTGCACCTGTGATTGAATGGTTATACTCAGCCACAATAAAGACAAAGCCGTCACATGCGGCTACTTTCTCTGACCATATAGCTACTCCAGAAGTATCTCCTCCCGGCTCACCAAGAAACGGTAATTTAAAATCAGCGATATCAATTATTTCATATTCCGCATCACGACGTTTTTCAGCAACTTCCTTTACCCACGCTCCAACTTGTGGGCTAACACGACCTTCTCGCGTACTTCCTAAAATAATACCGATTTTTAACATATGATCCTCCTCGTTTTCCCATTCATTTTGTGTGAATCATCGTCATTCCCTGTACGCCAAACAACACTCGTAACCATTTTGGTCAGGTACATACAGTATTATTCATGACCTTTATGTTGTAGTCGCTAGTAATATTTTGAATTAAATAATCTTTAATTCAAAATTAAATTACCATATTTCTTTATTTTCTGTCAATTATTAAAATTTGAGGCTTTTTTTACTAGCTTACTTTAATTTAATGGGCTGCTCCAGTGCCTCTAATTCTTCTTCCATGGAGGTAAATTGTCTTTCCACTACATATTTTGCGTCAGATACTGCTGCGTTATAAATATATGGGGCGATATTTTCCTTGATAAAATCTAACACACGTTCTGCTTCAAATTCAGTAATATCTTCATCACGATGAGTATAGAAAAATCGCTGAATATCAGCTAGAATCATTTCTTGCTGCTCTTTAGATAAACGAATAAACAAGGCCTATCTCTCCATTTCTACTAATTGATTTCATGCTCATCTTATCATTTTCTATCTATTCTTTGCATACAAAAAGGCTGAACACTACCTAGTGAACTGACCCCCTTCGGGTTAGCAAGGTTATCTTTACACAGCTATCAGGGGTCGGTTTATACTTCAGCAGCGTACCAACAAGCAATCCAAGCAAAGGGCATTACCATGAGCATGTCCTGTAAAGGAACGCCCGCTGATAATACCCCCATTGAATCGTTTCATGCGACACTCAAAGCAGAAACGTTTTATCTCGACAGATTAACTCGAACTACAACGCATTGTAGTTCAAACCGTAAGAGATTATAACAATACTCAAATTCAATTGAAATTAAACAACCAGTCTCCAATTAATGATCGGAAACTGGTTGGGTGATGCTTTTTTGAGACTGTCTTACTTATGAGGTTCAGTCCCTAGTAATGTTCAACCTTTTATTATTGTTTACATTCAAATGAATAACTCGTGGAAAGGAAGTTTTTTTCCTTTGATATAATGGCTTGACCGCCATCATCTTCACATTGTTCGGTCATGGCATCCATTTTCTTTTCATTCATCATATTCGTCATAATCGTCATGCCTATACCAAAAACAGCGATAAATAAACCGATTATAATCCACAGTTTACCAGCCTTATTGCCAGCAGGTCTTTCATTAGTCACATCTATTCCCCTCGCTTACACAAATAAAAATGGTTCTGTATTGATTGTTGATTGTACAAATTCAACCTCATATTTTTTATCCGCACATAGCTTCGTCATTTTTTCCGCTACTCCTGCAATCATCACTTTTTCGACATGATGACCTGGATCGACAATTTGCAGATCTATTGCTTGGGCATCCTGTGCTGTATGGAAGTACATATCTCCCGTTAAAAAAACATCTGCCCCTGCACGTTTTGCTGCATAAATATATTTATTACCATCTCCACCAACAAGTGCAATCTTCTTAATCTTTGACTGTAAATCACCTACGACACGAACCGCTGGAACCTGTAGCTGCTGCTTCACGTACTCTGCGAATTGATGTAAGGTCATTTCCTTAGATAAGTAACCTACACGCCCTAATCCCATACTATTCGTTTGCTGATCAAGTCGAATTACATCATAGGCTGGCTCTTCATAAGGATGGCTAATAAGCATGGCCTTTAAAACGCGGTTTTTGATGGATTCAGGAAATACGACTTCTACCTTAACTTCCTCTTCAACATGTAATTCACCAATAGTGCCAACGAATGGATTTGCACCTGCTAACGCCCGGAAACGTCCTTCTCCGGCAGTTGTATAACTACATGCTTCATATTCTCCAATGCGCCCTGCTCCAGCTTTTGCTAGCGTCTCGCGTAAATCCTCAGCATTTGCAGACGGGATAAAAACAGCAAGCTTTAAAAGATGTTCTGAGTAAGTTTCTTCTAGTATCGTACGGTCCTGTAGCTGAAGGGCATCTGCAAGTAAATCATTGACTCCACCTTCAGCTACATCTAAATTTGTATGCGCCGCATAAACAGCGATATCATGTTTTATAAGCTTTTCATATAATCGCCCTGCTGGATGGTCTGTACGAATATTTGCGAGACGTCTAAAAATAGGAGGATGATGAGCAATGATTAGCTCACATCCTTTTTCAATGGCCTCATTCGCAACAGCTTCATTGACATCTAAAGTGACTAATACTTTGCTAACAGGTTTATTGAGTGTACCAATCGCTAAACCAATAGGATCATTCTCCATGCAAGCCAGTTTTTTAGGTGACCATGATTCGAACACTTGAATAATTTCTTGACCGTTTACCGTCTTCATTTACAAAACTCCTTCTACTAATTGAATAAGAGCCAATAACTCTGCACGTTTTTCTTCAATTTCAGGTGTTTGTTCTGCATCTTTTATGGATAGTAATACACGTTGCCAATTTTCTTTTTCACGCGTCCATTTTTTTACAAACGCTGGTGCTTTACGTGTGCTTAGTTTTGGACCAAATAAAATCTCTGCTGTCGAAAGCTCCATTTGTGCCCTTTGCAACACAAGAATTTCATAGATTTTATCATCTTCCTCTAAAATCTCTTCATCGAGAATAGCCCAATTATGTGCTAAAGCCCATTCACGGATCACCTTGGCATGAATATTGGGTTGTAAAATAAGACGTGTAACACCTTGCAGCTTTTCAGGATGCTTCTCTAAAATAGAGACAATTAAGGGACCGCCCATTCCTGCAATCGTTACTGTATCCACATGGTCAGTTAATTCTATTGCGGCTAATCCATCTGCGAGACGTACCGTAATTTCATGGTGTAATCCTTCTTTTTGTACTTGTCCCACTGCGGATTCATAGGGCCCAGCTACTACCTCCCCAGCTATCGCTGAAGAAGCTACTCCCTGATGAATTAAATAGCAGGGTAGATAGGCATGGTCACTACCTATATCCGCTACTACCGCTCCTGTGGGAACAAATTTTGCTACAGTTTCTAATCGTTTCGAAAGTTTTTGTGCGTTCATTTTATACCGCCTACCTTAAATAGAGTCCATTACTAGTATGGAGGATGTCGTGAAAAAAAACAAATGGAGTTGTCTCACAATACTCATGTGGACAACCCCATTTCATGATTTTTTGCATTTAAAAAGTAGCTGTACTATTTCAGTACAGCTACTTGTCAGTCATACTATTCTAAAGTAGAAATGTATTCAGCAATAGCTTTTGCTTCTGCTTCAGTTTTCATGTTTGGTTGCATCGGAGTACCTTCGATACCCTTTGTTAAAACCTCAACGATACGGGCTTCATCTAAGCCATGTAGGTTTGGACCCATACTACCAGTTAAATCACCACCGTGACAACCGATACAAGATTGTACTAGTGCTGCACCGTCAGCATTTGCGTCTGTAGTTTCTGTAGTTTCGCCACCGCCCTCTTGTTCAGCAGCAATTTCTTTCTTGTTATCTGCACCTTGTAAAGACATGAAGAAAATAAGACCAATACCAAATGCCAGAATTAAGATGTAAGGAACGACTGGATTGTTTTTCATAAGTTTCCCCTCCTCATTTTAAGTCTACTTCTATTATAATATAGAATCAGTCAACATCTAATATTGTACTTCATTAACAAAGAAACGAAAAGCCCTATTCGCTAAGTTTTCCTTTGTTTGTAACAAATTCGACATTTCTGTATCTATTGGATAAAATATGTCTTGCAAACACCAAATTTTGGTCAATTTCATAGCTTTTTTTTCATACTGTTATCATACCCGTTGCATACATTCATATACTAAAAAAATAAAAAATCTGCACACCATGGAAGTAGTGTGCAAATGTCAATCATTTATAAGTGCAAAAAATTACTATAAATTTATGATATAGTAGCCAATCAGTGCTAGTAATCCTAAAACACCGGAGACCGTGAAATAAAGGAGCTTCATTTTAATACCTGACCAAAGCCAAATAAGACAGTTGGCGGCAATCAAGCAAAATAAAACGATATTATCTCCACTAAAATATGTAGTACACAAACGTATAGACATACTAAATAATAGGATAGCGGCAAGTAAATGATATATAGGAGCTAGTAGATGTTTCTTTTGCGCCATTTGAAACGCAACGATAAATAATATACATGCACTAATACCTATGACAACGGTTAAAATCAATGTGAATGATTTTATTGTAAAATAGATTGCCAAAACAGCTATTATGGCGATACATAGACTTGCTATCAGAAGTATCATTTTTCTTTTTTCAGATGGTAAAATCGCTTGTTTAGGATCTTGCACAGGTTCTAACTCCTCTATATCAGCCCCCTCTGTATAAAGAGCTGCTAAGAAGTCACAATAGTGCTCTGGTAATAGTTTATTTTGCTTCCAAAACAGAATTTCATTGAGAATAATTTTTTTCCGGGGATTCGTCATAATGTTAGCTCCAAACATTGCTTAATAATGGTTGTATTACAATTTTATCTCACACTTTTGGGAAATACATCTGTATAAAGTAGCAAATCTCTCATTTCCTTCATTCTAATTATCTATTATTAGCGAAAACAAGTTTGCGGAATATCGAGGCTAATTACCTTTTCAATGGTATAAAAAAGGAGCTATCCAACTAGGTATTTTTACACTAGTTGGATAGCTCCATCTATTTAAATTATTCTAAGAAGTCTTTTAGACGTTTACTACGAGAAGGGTGGCGTAATTTTCTTAAAGCTTTCGCTTCAATTTGACGAATACGTTCACGTGTTACGCCAAAAACCTTACCTACCTCTTCTAAAGTTCGTGTACGACCATCATCTAAACCAAAACGTAAACGAAGTACGTTTTCTTCACGGTCTGTTAAAGTATCTAGGACATCTTCTAGCTGTTCTTTTAACAATTCATATGCTGCATGGTCAGATGGAGATTGTGCTTCAGAATCCTCAATAAAGTCTCCTAAATGAGAATCATCTTCTTCTCCTATCGGTGTTTCAAGAGATACTGGTTCTTGAGCAATTTTTAAAATTTCGCGTACTTTTTCTGGTGTTAGATCCATTTCTTCACCAATTTCTTCTGGCGAAGGTTCACGGCCAAGATCTTGTAAAAGTTGACGTTGTACACGGATTAATTTATTAATGGTTTCGACCATATGAACCGGAATACGAATGGTACGTGCTTGGTCTGCAATCGCACGCGTAATAGCCTGACGAATCCACCATGTAGCGTAAGTAGAGAATTTAAAACCTTTGCGGTAATCAAATTTTTCAACGGCCTTAATCAGCCCCATATTCCCTTCTTGAATTAAATCAAGGAATAGCATTCCACGACCTACATAACGTTTAGCGATAGATACTACCAGACGTAAGTTTGCTTCTGCAAGACGTTTACGTGCTTCTTCATCACCTTGTTCAATACGCTCAGCAAGTTTGATTTCTTGCTCTGCAGATAGTAAATCAACTCGACCGATTTCTTTTAAATACATCCGTACAGGGTCATTGATTTTAACACCCGGTGGTACACTCAAATCATTTAAGTCGAAAGTCTCTTCGTTTGCTTCTTCTTTCATTAGACTTTCTTCTTCAAATTCTTCTTTTCCAATAATTTGAATGTCTTTATGCTTTTCAAGATCCTCAGCAAAATGGAAAATTTCTTCGTTTTCCAATTCATAAGGTGTTAGTTTCTCTGAAATTTCTTTCATAGAAATTTCACCCTCTGTTTTTGCCTTTTCTTGTAGGAATTTTTTTGCATCATCTAATGTAATTTCTACTTCTATCTCTTTTGAACGTTCTGACTTGTCCGCCATAAACCTTCCTCCTTCTAAACAACCGAATCGGGTTAAATCGCCGATAACGATTTTCTTAAATGAATAATCTGTTGGGCGATTTCAAGTGCACGTGCATACTCATGCATCTTCTCCGCTTCCTTTGACTCATGCATCTTTTGATAAATTTCTTGCTCAATTCTATATTTTTGAAGCTGACGGATTGAGTCCACAACCTCTGCCTCTGCTTGATCAGGATCTCGCTCGACTAAAGCCGCTTCCATAACAATCTTCCGTAATTCAGCGTCATCCAAAATCTCCATAAAGCGTTGATAATCAGGATGACCATATTCCTCATAAAATCCTACTAAGCGAACAAAAACAGCCATATAAGCATCTCGTACAAATGGCTCTTTTTGCTCACTCCGTAATACCCTGTCCACTACATCTATATTATGAAGCATATGGGCCAGTAATAAACGTTCGGCACGTTCAGCTGCATCCATAGGCTTTTGTTGTTGCGTGACTGGCATTGAAGGCATTTGTGTCGGCATTTCTGGTTTTGCAGAACGTACCTGATTAGCCTCCAGCTTTCGGAATTGGGCATAAATGGCTTCTTCCGAGATATTTGTTTCATTTGATAGCTGTCGTATATACAAATCTCGTTCAACTGGCGAAGATCTACCTGTGAGCTGTTCAAGGACTTCTTGTATATATTGAAGCGTATCATTTTCAAATTGAAAGTTCTTATTTCGTCTAGCATGCATCATCATAAAAGCAATATACGCATGAGGGTTTTCCAAAATTTGTTCCTTAAATGCTTGTCCGCCTAACGTGCGAATATATTCATCAGGGTCCAACTTTTCTGGTAACACAGCAATATCTACTTTCATGCGCTCCGTATGCAAAAGCTGTGCCGCTCTTTTCGCTGCATCAAATCCAGCATTATCACCATCATAGCAAATCGTAACTTGCTCAACTAAGCGCTTTAGCTTTGTGATATGCTGATTTGTTAGGGAAGTACCCATTGTTGCTACGGCATTCATAACACCTACAGAGTTAGCTGCTAATACATCCATAAAACCTTCCATCAATACTACTTGACGATTTTTTCTGATAGAAGTTCGTGCTTTATCTAGGTTATAGAGCACTTCACTTTTTTGAAATATTGGTGATTCTGGGCTATTTAAATATTTCGCTTCCTCACCCGTTGATGAAAGTATTCGTCCTGAGAAGGCAATAATTTTACCATTCTCATCTCGAATCGGGAACATGATCCTTCCTCTAAAACGATCAAAATAACGTTCTTCTCCCTCTCGCTTAATAATTAACCCACTTTCCGCCATTTCTTGTAAGTTATAACCTTTTCTTTCAAGCAATATTGTTAATGCGTCAAAGCTGGGGAGAGACCAACCAATGTTATTAGATTCTATAAGCTCCCTTGTAAATCCTCTTTCTAGCAAATAATTTAAAGGTTCTTCGCCATCCTCTGTATTTAACAGTAGATGGTGGAAAAAATCTGCTGTAAAAGCGTGTGCTTCTTTCATCCTTTCTTCCGCTTTAGAAATCTTTTTTGTTCCTCCAGGAAAAGTTGGCTCAACATCTAAATGTATGCCAGCTCGTTCTCCAAGTTTCACAACTGCATCAGGAAAAGATATGCCTTCAATGTCCATTACAAAAGTAATGGCATTACCCCCTGCACCACAACCAAAGCAATGGAAAATTTGCTTGTCCGATGATACAGAAAAAGACGGTGTTTGTTCTCCATGGAATGGACAGAGGCCAAACCAATTTCGCCCACGCTTGGTCAGCTGCATGTATTCACTAATAACATCAACGATATCCGATTGTGTACGAATCTGTTCAATTACTTCCTCTGGAATCTTCCCTGCCAAATCCATCACCATCTTTAATAATTACGTTCTAGAAACACAATTCGCTATTCGTTTTAAAATTCCTTTATTTCTCGACAAAAAATTAGGATTTTTCTCTTATAAATATTTTTACCACAATTTTATTATTATAAAACAAAAATTAGTTTTTATCTATACTAATTTCAAAATCCACTCAAAAAAACCGCCTCTATGAACCGAGGTGGTTTATTTTCGTACAATTTATTTACAAGTCAAAATATGTTCAATGATGGTATTGGCAGTCTCTTCCACAGCTTTATTAGTCACATCAATTACTCGACAGCCTATCTTGCCGACAATTTTTTCAAAATGTTGAATCTCTTCTAAAATACGATTATGTTGTGCATAGATGGCATCATCATTTAATCCAAGAGACATTAATCTTTCTTTCCTTATAGAATTTAACTTCTCAGGAGAAATGATTAATCCGAAACATTTTTTAGGGTCCAACTGTAATAGCTCTTCGGGTGGTTCTACTTCAGGAACTAAAGGGACATTCGCCACCTTATATTTTTTATGTGCTAAATATTGTGAGAGGGGCGTTTTAGATGTTCGGGATACGCCTACCAACACGATATCGGCCTGTAATAATCCACGAGGATCTCGTCCATCATCGTATTTAACTGCAAATTCTATTGCTTCAATTTTTTTAAAATAATCATCGTCAAGCATATGAACAATCCCAGGTGTCTCCAATGGATTTTCTTCCATAAAGGTTGCCATTGATTGTAATGCAGGACCTATTATATCGACAGCATGTATCTTTTCCTGTTCACATAAATCACGTAATAGCTTTCGCATTTCTTGACGAACAAGTGTGTAAACAATAAATGCTTGTTGTTGTGCTGCAAGGAAAACAATCTTACGAATAAGCTCCTCCGATTGAATATGTGGAAATCGTCGGATAACAGTATTCTCTAGACCGGGCCGAAACTGGCTAATCACTGCCTTCGCAACTTGGTCGCCAGTTTCACCAACAGAGTCAGATACAACAAATACGCGTAGTCTTTTCATGCAGCTCTCCTTCAAATTTAGTCATTTTGCGCAAGAGATAAGAAAGCTCGTGTAATCGTTGTTTTTGTAAGACGGCCTATAATCGTCAAACCACCCTCTTGTGGTTCGACTACTGGTAGCGAATCAACTTCTCGTTCAATGAGCTTGTTCGCGGCAACAACCAAAGAATCTGATCTTTCACAGTACGAAATATTAGGCATACGTGTCATAATTATATGTACAGGAATTTTATTTAAATCCTGCGTGCCAATACTTGTACGCAGTAAATCTTTGCGAGATAGTACGCCTGTCAAAAACTCATTCTTATCTACGACAAAGAGTGTACCAACATCTTCTGAAAACATAAAGCAAATTGCATCATAAACCGTCATTGTTTCTGGGACAACTACAGGGCCTGAATGAAAATCCTTTACTTTTAAATTGTGAATACTATCCATCAATGTAACGGATGCCTTTTTCCCTGAATAGAAATAACCAACTCGTGGTCTTGCATCTAAAAATCCCGCCATCGTAAGGATCGCTAAATCTGGTCTTAAAGTCGCTCTAGTCAGATTGAGACGTTCTGCAATATGTTCCCCAGTGATAGGACCGTTTTCTTTCACAATTTGTAAAATGTTTTCCTGACGTTTATTGAGTTCGATTGGACTCACCGCCTCAAATCTAATAGTGTTATACTTATGCTCAATTATTATATACTATAGAATGATAGGTATGCAAAGTATTACACTAATTCTATATAAAAGGTGTTATAATAATGCTTTGTATGATTAAAGCAATAGTTCAATTATACAACAGTCTGTATAAAATAGCAGTAATCTGTGGTGAATTATAGCTGATATGTGTACAGGATTTTAGATTAAGGCTAATTCCTTTCATTTTTTTTATTTGATTTTTGCTATGAAGGCTGCTGTCCTAGTCGGTTAAAAACCAACATCTTCGACCATGATAGTAAAAATACTGGTTTTTAATAATGATTGCGAATCAAAGAACTACATGCTACAATGTTGACACATACGCTTGCTCTATCTTTATATTCGAGCAAATTGCGTTATACAGGCGATGATGGGAAAAAAGTATCTGTTCCATTCAAGAGCGAGTAGAAGATGGTGAAAGTCTACATAGTAACAGAGAAAAGGCACTCCCTGAGCTAACTTTTTGAAAAGAGGTTTTAAACGTTTTGTTTAAAACAATCAGGGTGGAACCGCGGGTATTAGCACTCGTCCCTGGGCATACATTGTGCCCGGAGACGGGTGCTATTTTCATTTAGTCTACACTGAATGAATATCTTTAGCGTTTTACCGCTAACAAAATTTTAAAGGAGGCTATTTTATGGCTAACAAATCAATGGAAACAATTGTATCATTAGCAAAACACCGAGGCTTTGTCTTTCCAGGCTCAGAAATCTACGGTGGTCTAGCAAACACTTGGGATTATGGTCCACTTGGTGTTGAATTAAAAAACAATATTAAAAAAGCTTGGTGGCAAAAATTCGTTCAGGAATCAGAGCACAATGTTGGTATCGATGCTGCCATCCTAATGAACCCAAAAGCTTGGGTGGCTTCTGGTCACGTTGGAAACTTTAATGACCCGATGATCGACTGTAAATCATGTAAGGCACGTCATCGCGCTGATAAAATCATTGAAGACGCAGCGTTAGCAAAAGGCGATGAAATCATTGTTGATGGTATGACATTCGATCAAATGAAAGAAACAATGATTAAATACGATGTAGTATGCCCTGATTGCGGAAAAGCGGATTTCACAGATATTCGTCAATTCAACCTAATGTTTAAAACATTCCAAGGTGTAACGGAGTCTTCTACAAACGAAATTTTCTTACGTCCAGAAACAGCACAAGGTATTTTCGTAAACTTTAAAAATGTTCAACGTTCTATGCGCAAACGCACTCCATTTGGTATTGCACAAATTGGTAAATCCTTCCGAAATGAAATCACACCAGGTAATTTTACTTTCCGTACACGTGAATTCGAACAAATGGAACTTGAATTCTTCTGCAAACCAGGCGAAGATCTTGAATGGCACTCTTATTGGAAAGAATTCTGTAAAAATTGGTTATTAAATCTAGGCATGAAAGAAGATTCTATGCGTCTTCGTGACCACGAGGATGATGAACTGTCTCACTACTCTAACGCGACAACAGATATCGAATTTAAATTCCCATTCGGTTGGGGAGAGCTGTGGGGTATCGCTGACCGTACAGATTATGATTTGAAACAACATATGGAGCATTCAGGTGAAGATTTCACTTATATTGATCCTGTTTCAAATGACCGTTATATTCCATATTGTATCGAACCATCTTTAGGGGCTGACCGTGTGACATTGGCATTCCTATGCGATGCATATGATGAAGAGGAGTTGGAAGGTGACGATAAACGTACTGTTTTACGTTTCCACCCAGCAATTGCACCATTTAAAGCTGCTGTCCTACCTCTTTCTAAAAAATTATCTGATGAAGCTACAGACGTTTGGGCTGAACTTCGCAAAGCCTTCCCAGTTGATTTTGATGAATCACAATCAATCGGTAAACGTTACCGTCGCCAAGATGAGATCGGTACACCATTCTGTATCACATATGATTTTGACTCAAAAGAAGATGGTCAAGTAACAGTACGTCACCGCGATTCTATGACACAAGAACGTATGCCAATTTCAGAAGTGAAAGCATATATTGAAAAACATCTTCAATTCTAATCGTTTTAAATAATAAGGAGGGGGTCGCCATTGTAGGCAACTCCCTCTTCTTATGCTTTATAGGTTGAAAATAAACGCTCTTGCATTTTTTCCTCAAACGAAAACTTTTTCACGCTCATACCAATCAAGCTAACAAGTAATTCCTCTATATCCGCTAATGAATAATATAGAAAGGCTCCTTCTCGCATCGGACGAACTCGCTTTTCAACAGTTTGTTCATCCTCAATAAAATAAGCAACATTAACATCACAATGCCCCATTAGCTGAGTAATACGTTGATCATCACCTGGATTTATGAAGAAAGGTACAATTTTATCAATATACAGAATACTTTGCACAAGCTTAATGAAGAAATTTTCACGAAGGGTTGTTTCCACAACTAGAATGGTCGTTTTTTCATGCTGATAGTCCATATACAAAACGTTTAATTGCTCTTCTAATAGTTTCTTTAAAATAGAAATAGAATTTCTATATTTCGTCATATCCGTTTGTATTTCTCTTGTTAACAGACGTAATATGCGAAAAGCTGGTAAGAAAATTTTTAGGACAATTTCTTTCGGGTGTAAATGATCAATTAATTTACTAAAATGCATTCTTAAATTAGGCTCGTCACACCTGATTAATTGTTCCACGAATAGGTTGAAAATCTCTTCAAAGCTATTTGCACGATAATCAATCATTTTTGCGATTCTAACACTATAATTCAAGGGCAGGTTCATGGATTTTTGCTCATCCAATAATTTCACTTTGGGCAAGGTAGGAAATAAATCATAAACAAGCTCGACTTGTGCACTACGATTATCTGAAAGCATTACAACGGAGTTGACAGGGTAGATGCCTAAACATTCTACAAATTTATGCATAAATTTTTCGTTATACAAATGTCGGTCCTTGTATAAAACAGCTAGCGCATCCGTTGCTCCATAACCATCGTGATAGACTCGCTTAGACGTCATCGCTGAATACACATCAATGATTTGTAGCAACTGTACCCCTTCACTCATATCATCTGCACAGAGCTGATTAGGATAGCCTTTCCCAGCAAAGCGTTCATGATGATCTCGTGCTAAATAGGCGATTTCTTCCTCGTTATTTTCTAAAAGTAACTCATAGCCCTTAGTTGTATGTGTTTTAACAATTTCAAACTCATCCTCTGAGAGTTTTCGTTTTAAATTTAAAATTTCTTGGGGGATAAAGACCTTTCCAATATCATGGAACAAATAACCTCTTGCTAATGTTTCGATATCTGTCAAACCTAAATAACGAGCAAAAATGGTTCCTAATACAAATACATCAAATGAATGGACAAAAGAATATTCATCCCATTCCTTTAAACGCATAAGTAACTCATAGCGATGTTTCTCTTCTAAAATCTTTTCAAAAACCCCGCGAACATAAGCAGTGTCTTGTATGCTTTTTAGTATTTGACCATAACGCAATTCATGGACAACATTCTCTAGGGTTGTCATAAAAAGTTGATGGACAGTTTCTTTATAGTCATCGATTGGGTCTTTTTCCTCCATTAGTGGTGAAAATAAATCTTCGTATTCTCTCGTTCGCTGAGCACTTAAATCATGAACAATTCGAATCGAATCCGATGGTAGATAGACAGATAATTCATCCACTTTTCGAAGTTTAAGTAAAGCAATAATTCGCTCCGTTAACACTAAATCCTTTTTAGCCAATAAACGATAATCCGAAAAAATATCTTCCGCTAAAATATCATTCGCTTCAACTTCACGAATACTTAAGGTTACTTTTCGTAGCATATTTTCTGCCACATACGCAATGTACTAAGCACTATGTGACTCCCTCCTTCTTCCATAGGACTGCGTTATTCTGATAAACGTATAAAAATACGCTTTGCTGATAGAGGCTTGTTTTCTATTTCATAGGCATGTCAGATCTATATTAAGTACATTTATTTCGACAGGGGATTAAACGACTAAGTTATTTTAAAAAAATATAAATAAGAATATCTATACCAATTACAATATCATAGGTTAAAATACCTTTTCAACTAGTATATGGGACTTGAGTGATTAGTTTCTACTATTTATATATTGAAAACCGCATAAAAACACATGACTATTTTCACAATATTGTATTCTTAGATAAAGAATAAAATGGAATAACACGATATTTAGACTCACAAAATAAATATATAAATTTATTATTTAATAAAAAAAACTAAAATTATGTAAAAATTTTATTTTGTAAAAATTGAAATTTTATTCATTTATAACATAGCTTAATAGGAACTGTTGGTTTAGGATTTTGACGATTCATGACCTATTACATAATACAAAGGATATAATTTCCTCTATTCGCCGCTCCAAAATTTTGGTATAAATAAGGTATTATAGTTAGTTTTAGCTGTTAAATATTGAATAATTAGCAAGCTAAAACTATACCACCCTTTCCACATTCATTCGTCCGGAAGTCTGAACTGATACATAGGAAGGTCCGCAACATTCATACTATAAAATTTTTAATATTACCATTTGGAGGAATACTTTTGAAGTCTCAGCGTTTATTTCAACTAGCGATGGCATCAGCACTTGCAACAAGTGCGATTGTCATTACACCAACAGCACATGCAGCAACATTTTTCCCTGATGTCAATCCAGCAACAGAAGAAGGAAAGGCTATTATGGAATTAGCCGGACGTGGCATTATTTCTGGCTATATGGATGGTACATTTAAGCCAGCTAATCCAATCACACGAACACAAGCGGCTAAAATTTTAGCAGGTATATTGAAGCTAGATACGATTCATGTCAAAAACCCTCAATTCAAGGATATTAAGCCGGGATCGGAAAACTACGGAGCCATTGCGGCCTTGGCAAATGCGGGTATTATTAATGGTGCAAATGGTTATTTCTACCCAAATCAAAATATTACACGTGAACAAATGTCAAAAATGATTGCAAAAGGTTTTGGCCTGACAAGTTCAACTAGCGCAAAGCTACCCTTTACGGATGTAAAGAGGGGAACTGAATTTGAGCCTTATATTCAAGCTTTGTTTGACAATGGCATAACAAAAGGAACATCACCAACAACCTACGGACCAAAAAGCAATGTGAAGCGTTCCCAGTTAGCCGCTTTTGTAGTTCGTGCTGAAAAGATGCTTGGAAATGCAACTGTTTATGCTAGCCAATTTAACCAAGAATATATCATGGCTGTATATGGTGGTATCGAACCTGCAGAGGCTATTTTCACATGGGATGAAAATGAGGATATGTCGGAAGCTATTACGATGAAGCCTCTAAAAGAAGGTACAGGAAAATTAGTGATAACTGGATTTTCCGATGATTCAGAGGATTTTATAGATATCTTTTATTTAGTACATGTTAAAAATGTAAATGGCAAATTGAAGGTAACTCTTGAACAAGTACAAGAAGGGGATTATACAGAAAATTTACCACTGGATTTATCTGAGAGCAAACTATCATTTGTCCCAACACAGGTCACTGTGCAAAATGCGAATGGGCAGGCACTTGCTTCTAATTTATATAATTTCAATACAACTGATCAAACTTTGTCTATTTTGCAAAATGGAGAGTTCATTGTTACCTTTTCAGATGGTGAGCATCAACAAAAGATGGCTGCTGATGTATACTCGCTTGATTTAGTTCGCTATATTGATTTGTACCATTTTACAGATGAATTAACTTTGACGACACAAGCATTGTCTTTTGAACCAGCTAGTGTGGCTCTAGAGGATTTAGGTTTTGAACCCGCCTCTGTAAAAGCTACAATTGTTAAAGGACAACTTCTTATTACACCTAAAGCGGAAGGCTCAGCTGTTCTCCATTTAACAGGTAAAAATGGAGAAACGGAGTACCTTTATATTGAAACTAAAAAATTCGCAGGTCAATGGGCATTACTATATAACCTAATGTCAGATGGAGAATTTTAAATCACATAAAATGCCAGAGGAATGTTAAGGTTCCTCTGGCATTTCTTCGTTTGTAGGGCGTATTTGTAATTCAGGGGTTCTTTCCAGTTGCTCGATGAATTTTCTCGTTTTAAAACGAATTCCGGTTTGTTCCTCATAGATAGTTGTTATAATTTTTTTGATAAAATATTTCGTTTCCTTTTTTAATTCTATTTTCCCAATTTGATCGATGGGAACGGTATAAAACATACGGATAAGCTTAAGCTGCGTTGGCGTTAAACGAATAATATAGGGATCATGCTGATAACAGCGATGACATAAAAAACCTCCTTGTGCAAAGGAAAAAGCAAATTCCCCATCTACAGCACCGCATGCAGCACAGGCATGTAATATAGGTTGGACTCCTGTATAGGGTAGCATCTTCCATTCTGCAAAGAGTGTGATGGATTCAGGGTCATAGCCATCCTCTATCGCTTGTAGTGCTTGCAGCAGAACATCAAAGGCGAAAGGCTCTGGTTTTCCTTCTTCTACGACTCGCTCCACAAGTTCCATAATATAGCTAGCATAGGCAGTAGCCATAATATCCTCTCGAATATGGCGCATTGAATTCAAATGCTCCCCTTGCTGTAATGTGCCCATACCAGTATGGTGTTGTACCATAAACATGCCATATGTAAATGGTTGTGTGACCGAAGCTAATCTACTAGAAGGCTTTTTAGCACCTCTCGCCATAGTAGCTACCTTTCCTGCCTCTCGTGTAAGCAACGTAACGATTTTATTGGACTCACCATAAGCGCGTACTTTTAACACAATTCCTTCCCATTTATGAAGCATAGTCCCCCTCCTTTCCTGTAAACTGTCCATGAAAATAGAGCTCTCCAAAATGTTTTGGACAGCTCAAAGTAAAAACTATCAATTTTGTCTAGGTATAGAGAAATCTCTCACCATTTAGGAGGGTATTCACACCGCCAATGCCATAAACTTATTTTTTGACGGTGTTTCCCTACCTATGTCAGCAAAGCCTGTTAATACTCATCATCTCGGAAGCCGAAATCACGTAAATGTGTTGATTTATTACGCCAATCTTTTTGGACCTTGACCCATAGTTCTAAATAGACTTTAGAACCTAAAAGCATTTCGATATCCTTTCGTGCACGTGTCCCTACTTCTTTTAATAGGGCTCCACGCTTACCAATGACAATACCTTTTTGTGAATCACGTTCAACCATTATCGTGGCTGCTACATGAATTTTATCATTGTTCTCCTCATCTCGACGGATTTTATCAATAACAACCGCAATAGAATGCGGAATTTCTTCGCGTGTTAAATGTAACACTTTTTCACGAATAAGCTCAGAAATGATGAAACGCTCTGGATGGTCCGTCACTTGATCTGCAGGGTAATATTGAGGCCCCTCTGGTAAATACTTCGGCAATGTGTCCAATAAGCTTTCTACGTTATTGCCTTGTAACGCTGAAATAGGAATAATTTCAGCAAATTCATAGCGTTCCTTATAGCTCTCTATAATTCCAAGTAATTCATCTGGATGAATCTGATCGATTTTATTAATAACAAGGAATACCGGCGTCGAATTTCCCGCCAACATTTCAAGAATAAATTCATCGCCTTTGCCAAGCTTCTGCTCAGCATTAACCATGAACATAATCACGTCCACTTCACGCAATGTATTTTTGGCAACTTTCAACATAAAATCGCCAAGTTTATGTTTGGGCTTATGGATACCTGGTGTATCAATAAAAATCATTTGGCTATCAGTTGTTGTCAGTACACCTTGTACTTTATTTCGTGTTGTTTGTGGTTTATCACTCATGATCGCAATTTTCTGGCCAATGACACGATTCAAAAATGTCGATTTGCCAACATTCGGGCGACCAATAATAGAGATAAAGCCTGACTTATAGCCACTTCTAGTTTCCAGCATTCTCTAAATCCTCCGTTGTAAATGCAAACGGTAATAATTCGCCCACTGACGTTACCGTAACATCACCTTTTAAATTCGTTAAATAAACAGGCATCGTCGGTGCGCAAAATTCCATCATCACCTGACGACATGCTCCACAAGGTGCGCATGGGCCTTCTGTATCTGCAACAATGGCAATAGCCTCGAATTCATAAGTACCTTCTGACACAGCCTTAAAAAATGCTGTACGTTCAGCACAATTCGTCATACTATAGCCTGCATTTTCAATATTACAACCGTGAATAACTTCTCCGGCCTTCGTTAAAAGAGCTGCTCCTACTTTAAATTTTGAGTATGGAACATATGCTTTTTCACGCGCTTTTTTAGATTCCTCTAGTAATGCATGCATATCAATTGTCATCTATCATATTTCTCCCTCACGTTAGTATAATACAGTTCTTTTTTCATATCAGATACTCACTTCGATTACAACCATTTGGGTAGGAAGATAAGTAATCCGATTATAGCACTGAATAGCGCAAATACAAGCACAGCACCTGCTGCGATATCTTTTGCCTGCTTGGCGAGTGGATGGAAGTTCGGCGAAGCCAAATCCACAACCCTCTCAATAGCTGTATTGATCATTTCCAATGCAAACATAAGTGCTATTAATAGTAGCACAATATACCATTCCGTTCGAGACAAACCTGTAAAATAACCAGCCAGTATGACAATGACTGCACTCACAATATGTGATTTAAAATTTTGTTCTGTACTTGCAGTTATAATGCCTTCAAACGCATAGCCAAATGATCGCAAGTATTTACGCAAATTCATTTAATCTCGTCCTAAACCAAAAGTTTGTAATATTTCATCTTGTTTTGTAAACATTACTTTTTCCTCTTCAGGCTCCATATGGTCATAACCGAGTAAATGTAAGAAGCCATGGACCGCTAAAAAACCTAACTCTCTTTCAAAGGAGTGATTGTATTCCTCGGCCTGCTCTTTTGCACGATCTGTAGAAATAATAATATCGCCTAGTACACGGGGCATTCCTTCAAAAGTTACTGCCATTTCACCTTCACCTAGTTCCTCCAATGCAAAGGAAATGACATCGGTTGGTTGATCTTTCCCACGATACTCGCGGTTTATATCTTGAATCGTGTCATTTGTGACAAACGTTACAGAAACCTCTGTTTCTGGTTCAATGCTTTCTACACTCGCTGCATGTTGCAAAAGCTTTTCTACAAGCTCTGTATGCTGTGCTGCAACTTCATTTGTTTCATCAGTAAAATCAATTGTTAAAATCATAGATCCTCCTACTTATCTGCCTTAGGATACTCAATACGTGAATGGAAAATTCCGTTCAATGTTTCGCAAAGTACTCTCTCTATACATTTTAACTCTTTTATTGAAATATCGCATTCATCAAACTGGTTATCTTGTACTCGATCGTCAATGATAGCTCTTACTAGCTTATGAATTTTCTCAGAATTTGGCTCTTTCATTGAACGCACTGCTGCCTCTACACTATCTGCCACACTTATTACGGCCGCTTCCTTTGTTTGCGGTTTAGGACCAGGATATCTGAAAGTAGCTTCTTCAATGGATTTCCCTTGTTCTTTCGCTTTAAACAAGAAAAACTTTAACAGACTTGTCCCATGATGCTGCAGCGCAATATCAATAATTTCCTGAGGCATTTTATAGCGTCTTAACATGTCAGCACCGTCAGTTGTATGGGCAATGATAATTTCTGCACTTGTTTCAGGAGGCAATGAATCGTGCGGATTAATACCTGACATCTGATTTTCAATGAAAAAAGCGGGTCTCTTCGTTTTTCCGATATCATGATAGTAACACCCTACACGTGCTAGTAAACCATCTGCTCCTATTTCTTCGCAGGCAGCTTCAGCTAAGTTTGCGACCATTACACTATGATGATATGTTCCTGGTGCTTCCATTAGTAATTTTTTTAGTAATGGATGATTCGGATTCGATAGCTCAATTAAACGTAATGACGATAATAAACTAAATGCTGACTCAAAGAATGGTAAGAGCCCCATTGTCAACGCTCCAGAAAGCAATGCAGATAACATGGCTGCAACAAAGTAAAACACTAATTCTGGTAAACCATAGGATGATTGTGTCATTAATAAATAAAAGGCGATAAACGCCATATTCACAAGGGAGATAACCGCAACTGCCTGTAAAATATGTGAGCGCTTTTCAACACTACGTAAAAAGAATAAACTTGCAAACCCTCCAAAAATGATATAAAGCGTAATTTCCATTTGCATAACGGATGAATAGCCTTCTTGAAAAATAACGCCAGCTGAAGCAGCAGTCATGACTGTAACAAGCACTGCGGCTTTATCATCTGCCAGCAGGCGCACAAGCATTGTAGCCAATGCTGTTGGGAAAAGAAAGGCAATGGTCACATCAAACCCGCCAGAAACTAAACTAATGAATTTCATTAGCACGATGGTCAAACTATAAACAATCACTGTTACCAACAATGCATTACGTTTTTTCCGTTCGTTAGCCTCCCAGCGCTCGAATAAAATATACATAAACACCATTTGGAGCAGTGTTAAAATTATGAGTCCTGCAATCGGTTTTAAGGAAGCTTGATTACTAATCATCCCTAAAAGCTCTAATTGTCGAAATGCCTCTTTATCAATAATCTGGCCTTCCTGCACAATAATCTGACCTTGTAAAATTCTTGTAGGCTCAACGCTTTCCTTCGCTTGCTCTCTTCTTATTTTTGTTTGCTCTTCGTTAACGGTTTCATTTTCAATGATACTTGTACGACCAATTAAAACAACCGTATTGAATATTTTATCGGGATACCCTCTTTGTCCTCTAATCTTCGTCTCAAAGTCATTTTGAGCGACAAAGACATTTTCAGGTCGAATGGATTTTTGTAAGTATTCCTCTACTGTTTTGGATAATTGGATACTTGTTCTATTTAAATCCTCATCGCTTTGCACTAATAGTCCTTCTAGCTGTGAATCCGTAAAGATGAGTGGCATTTGATCTTCATCGAGCGATTCAAATTTTTTGCGAAGCTGCCCTACTTGATCGGCAATTGCAATTGGTTCCTTGCTATTGGCCACATCCTTTTTTACCTCTAGTACATAATCAAATAACGATGTGACAATCGCTGCTCGCTGCTTGGCGACATCCTCCGAAAATTGATAGACCGGGCCTACTGCATTTGCGGCTTTTTCCCGCTCTTGTTGTGTCTTGTAGGTATCTTCTATTGTTTTAGTAGATCGTACGGTTTCAGGCGCTAGCTGTAAAGGTTTGAAATCATATGTAACTCCTTTAACATTGCCATACATCAAGCCAAATTGTAGGCATCCTGTTAAAATGAGAATGATGATAATAAAATAGCGAAAACCGATAAGCTCAGTAAATTTTCGAAGTTGTTTCTCCATCTGGCACCTCCTCTATCTACCTACTATCATACCAATTCAACATACATTTTTCTCGAAAAATGTATAAGAAAGCAAAAAACAGCTATACAAATTCGTATAGCTGTCACATTTTTTTCCATATTTTGATCATTTTCTTAATTCACAGTCATGGGGCAGACTTTTTTTAAACACGGTGCCCCTGTCGCTTCGCTTTCGGGGCAGACTTTTTTAAACACGGTGCCCCTGTCGCTTCGCTTTCGGGGCAGACTTTAGAATGGCTTTGCCATTCTAAAGTTGCTGTTCTTCGTAGGCTTGGATGATTTTGGCTACTATTGGGTGGCGGACGACATCACCTTGTTCTAACACTTGGAAATGAATCGATTTTACATATTTTAATGTGCGTTCTGCCACGATTAAGCCAGACTCCGTATTTTTAGGCAAATCGATTTGTGTTTTATCACCTGTGATGACCATTTTCGAACCAAAGCCTAGTCGTGTTAAGAACATTTTCATTTGTTGATGAGTTGTATTTTGTGCTTCATCTAATATAACAAAAGCATCATCTAGTGTACGGCCACGCATGTAAGCCAATGGTGCAATTTCAATGGTCCCGCGCTCAATTAATCGTTGCGTCTGTTCAGCCCCGTAGATATCATTTAAGGCATCATAGAGAGGTCTTAAATAAGGATCTACCTTTTCCTTTAAATCACCTGGCAGGAACCCTAGAGACTCTCCTGCTTCAACAGCAGGACGAGTTAAAATAATACGCTTGACATGCCCATTTTTAAGTGCCTGCGTTGCCATGACTACCGCTAAATACGTTTTCCCAGTACCGGCTGGACCAATACCAAAAACAACGTCTTTATGACGGATTGCTTGTATGTATTCTCGTTGACCAATTGTTTTTGCACGAATGGGTTTACCTTTGGTCGTGCGTGCTATTTCTTCATCATAAAGCTCTGCGAAATATTCAATGGTACCTTTTTGAGTCATTTCAATAGCTGTCGTTACATCACGTTGATCAATATTAATTCCTTTGCGAATGACCTTCAATAATGCATGCAGCAGAAATGTTGCCTGTTCCTTAGCACTTTCTTCACCCGCAAGTTGAATTTGTTCACCACGGGTAATGATATGAACATTAAGTGCTTCCTCAACTAGCTTCATATTTGCATCGGAAATTCCGAGTAGCATAACCGCTTCGTTTGGATTATCCACTTGTAATACAGTTAACTGTTCTGACATAATCATTCTCCTTGTAGGCCATGTATTGGACTTGCAATGTTTTCATTGACTAAAAATAGAACTTTCCCTTCAACTGTACCATTACCCCACTTTGCCTGTAAAAGGTTTTCTTTTTTGATGATTGATTTGGCAGGTAACGAACGTATTACTTTTTCATGAAGAAGCGGGATAAGTAAAGACTCGATTTTCGATTCATCAAGCTCCACCTGCATCGTTTTCGTTTGCTGCTCCTCTACAATTGAAACATAAGGGTCTAGCCAATTCGGTAAATCCTTTTTTTGCACATAATCAACCTTTTCTTGATGAATACCTTTCACCAAAACGCGCCATTGCTTTTGTTGCAATGTTTCCATTGTAATTTTTGTAGGAATTTTAAAGGTACATTCAAGCCAATAATCTGCAAAAACCTCGCCCTTTGCGCCGACAAAAACATAATCCGCTCCACTTTCAATCACGCCACTAACAAGAACATCCCCCTCATAGGCTGTATCATTCACTGAAATTTTCCGCTCGCCATTTTGGATATCAAAGTGAGTAATAATACCACTTTTGGTTGCTACTAATTGCGACGCTAATTTTTCATTTGCCTGCTTCGTTTGTTTAGGCGATTCCTGTGGCCTTAGTACAACTCGCCCTCCATTTTTTTCAATATGCACCCACGAGAGCTCTAGATGCTGTTCTAACAGCTTTTGGCGAATAACCGTATTAGACGGTAAATTTTTTTTAGAAAGCGGTGTTTCTATTTGAAAGGTATCATGAAACGTTTTACCTAGGCGCTGCTCCAGTTCTGGTGTTGCTGCTTCAATGTCTACCTTCCAAATCACCTGCGCACCAAGTATTGGAATGGCAATCATTAAAGCCAGACCAAGCAAAGTCCAAACCTGAGCTCGAAAAACTTGCTGCTCATCGGCGTAAAATACAGCCATTTTCAAGCGAAAGCCTCTTCGTATACGACGAATTTTAGGTAAATGATGCATCGTTGTTTCAAACGAAACCTCTTGTTCTCTAAAGACGACACGCTTTAAAGGAACATGTTGTGCGTGCAATGCTTGAATAAAAGGATGAACATTTTCATGGCGCTTTATACGTATAATGATTGGCCGATTATTCCACATTTTAACTCACACCCATATTCTTTGTCATTTTCATATGAATCTCTTGTAAGTTTTCAACAGAGAGATGAAGCATTTCTTCTTTTAGTGCATGAATTTTCACCAAATCAGCCGTAACAGTAATATGATAATCTGCATAAGCAAACGAACAGGTCGTTGCATCTGCATGAATAAAACGGTAAGGTCCAATAATTTTTAATGATTCATATTCTGACAATTCAAGTAGTGGCGTTAATTGAAATAATTTTTTCATAAAAAAATGCCTCCTTCTTCGGCAATATATGCATCGAAAAAGGAGGACATGCTAGTTATTTTCTTTTTGCTTTTGGAGGGCCTAATATTTCAGCCATTACCACAGCCTGCATGAGAGCATTTTTAGATTGCGGGACTTGAAAAGGAGAATGTGTCCCAGTTACTTTCACTTCTTCTTTCCCAGCTGCTAATCGTCCTTTTTGCTCTCGGATAAACGAGCGCTTTGGCACATCCGCTGGAATGACAGGTGGCGCAACATAGCTTGGGACTTCCTTCGTCACTTGTTCCTCAACCAATTTCTTAGTCTCTTGAACCTTTTCATTTTCCGGAATCCAATCCCCTATAAATTCTCGAGCAAAATCTTCAAAACTTTGTGGTTTTTGATGATGCTGTGGAGTTTCTTCAAGCACAGGTGACTCTACACGTGTGTCCTTATTATTAAAAGGAGGCATTGATTTTTGTGGTTTTTTATTTTTTGATTTTCCGAAAATAGAGCTGACTATGGCAATTATTGCAATAATAATTAATTGTTCCATTTGTTAGTTCTGCTCCTTTCCGTTTTTAAACATTTGGTTCGTTTGTTTCTGGTTTATCGTTACTTACTTTTGAAATGGAATCACGCATAGCCGTATCAGCTTGAATATTACGATAGTTCATATAATCCATTATGCCAAGATTACCTGAGCGTAATGCTTCTGCCATCGCTTGAGGTACTTCTGCTTCTGCTTCTACTACTTTCGCTTTCATCTCTTGGACGCGGGCAATCATCTCTTGCTCATTCGCTACAGCCATTGCACGACGTTCCTCAGCCTTTGCTTGAGCAATGTTTTTATCTGCTTGCGCTTGTTCAATTTGTAATTCTGCCCCAATGTTTTTACCGATATCTACATCAGCAATATCAATGGATAAGATTTCAAAGGCTGTTCCAGAATCCAAACCTTTTGATAAAACGGTTTGTGAAATCATATCCGGATTTTCTAATACTTCCGTATGGCTAGTTGCTGAACCAATTGTAGAAACGATCCCTTCCCCTACACGGGCAATAACAGTTTCTTCACCAGCACCACCAACTAAACGCTCAATGTTGGCACGTACGGTAATACGCGCTTTAGCCTTTACCTCAATCCCGTTCATTGCTACACCTGAAATAAATGGTGTTTCAATCACTTTTGGGTTTACAGACATTTGAACTGCTTCAAGTACATCTCGCCCAGCTAAATCAATTGCAGCACAGCGCTCAAAGGATAATTCAATATTCGCACGGTGTGCAGCAATTAATGCATTGACAACTCGGTCTACATTACCACCAGCTAAATAGTGACTTTCAAGCTGGTTTATCGTTACAGGTAAACCTGCTTTATGTGCTTTAATCAATGGATTTACAATTCGAGACGGAATTACACGACGTAAGCGCATCCCAATTAATGTGAAAATACTAACACGGACGCCTGCAGCCAGTGCAGAAATCCATAGTGCTACTGGTACAAAGGTAAAGAATACCGCTAGTACAATAAATAAAATAACCAGTCCAGCTATAGGACCAATTAATGCTAAATCAAAACCCATTTCCTATTCCTCCATCTCTTTTTTTGTTTGTCTCACGACAATACGTGAGCCTTCAACTTTAATAATTTCTACATGTTTATTTGCATCGACATAGCCACCCTCTGATACAACATCAATGCGTTCACTGTCAAGAACCATTGTACCCGCTGGACGTAAAGGAGTAAGTGTAGTCCCTACTTTTCCTAACAATTCTGTGCGATTGACGTTGGAGACATAGCCCTCTTCTGTCGTAGTTGCATCCATTAACACCAGCCTGTTTAAGACATGCAGTTTTTTCCCGAAAAATTTCATCAGAATCACCATTCCTATAATCGCTATTACAAGCGCAATGAGAATTGCTATTATCATTTGCATAATATTTGCACCTGCCAGTAATAAACTTAGTATTATGAGCACACCACCTAAAATACCGACAATTCCACCAGGAACAAAAAACTCTGCCACTACAAGTGCTAAACCAATAATCAATAACAATAAGGATTCATAGCCAGCAAAGCCCGCAACCATATGTCCAAAGAAAAATAAACCAAGCGCTGATAATCCCATTATACCCGGAACGCCAAATCCTGGCGAATAGAGCTCCATGACAAGACCTAGACTTGCAATGGATAATAAAATTGGAACAATAATTGGATTTGTAATAAACCGAGCTAATTTCTCAGAGAATGTTGGTTCGATTGAAACGACATCACGATCTTGTAAGTCTTTTTTCTCTAAAAGTTCCTGAAAATTTTTCACGGTACCCTCTGAGTATTTGACCTTTAATGCCTCCGATGCTGAAAGCGTTAATAAATTTTTTCCCTCCGCACGATACTCTGGCAATTCATAATTGGAATCAGCCATTGCTAAAGCATACTTTGGATCTCGACCAGATGTCTCTGCTGCTGCTGACATTTGAGCAAGCCACGCACTATTTGCTTTCAAATCAGCTGTATTACCCGCTGAATCGATAACCGCTGCAGCACCGATTGTTCCATTGGGCACCATGTAGATTTCATCCGCGTGTAAGGCTAAAAAAGCTCCTGCTGAATGGGCATCCTTATTAATAAAAGCAATTGTCCATATATCCGTTGCATCCATAAGCATGGCGATATCACTTGCTGCATTTACAAATCCGCCAGGCGTATGTATATCTAAGATAATCGCTTTCGCATTGTTTTCTTTAGCCTCATTAAAAGCTCGTTCTAAAAATGCGTGAAGCCCTCGCTCTACTTCATTATGAATAGGAACGTGGTAGACCTTACTGCTTGCAAACGCCGAAGTTAATGGAAACGCTAACAAAAAAGTCATCCATATTACTAGTAAATAGCTAAGGATTCTCCGTTTTCGCACCTTTTTCCCTCCCTTCTAACATGCTTCTCCTCTGTATATACGGTCAAACATGTAAAAAGTTTCACATATCTGAAAAATTATTTCGACTATTTGTACATGTTGCTTACAACTTAGTATTACACAAAAAAGCCGAATGAATCTAGTTGATATCCATCCGGCTTTTTCATATGTACGTAAATCGAGCAATGTAAAATACCTGAAATTAATTACATCTGTAATTAATTCCAGGTATATCTTTGTCTGCTCAGTGAATCATACGATTGCGTGTTATGAACGTAGGGATTTTTAATGGGAAATTAAATTACCACTTACGTTTACGTGCAGCTTCTGATTTCTTTTTACGTTTTACGCTAGGTTTTTCGTAGAACTCGCGCTTTCTAACTTCTTGAATTGTACCACTTTTTGATACAGTACGTTTGAAGCGGCGAAGAGCATCTTCAAGCGATTCGTTTTTGCGAACGACAGTTTTTGACATCTCTCTTTCCCTCCCTCCGAACACACGTCAATACACAATTTAGGCAAATCACCTTCTGTTGTGTACTAAAAAATTATATCGTATTGTCTAATAATGGTCAATAGAAAGTGTGCGAAAATATCAAGTGAATTTTTGGTTTTATTTCTAATTGGAATTCGAAGAGCAAATTTGGCTCCCAATAAAAAAATAATTGTATTTTTCTATTCATATAGGGGTTTACAAAAAATAGAATATGGGCGTAGAATAATCACATTCAATTTAATACTGGCCAAATCTCAAACATTGAGAACGGAGGACCCAATATATTGGGGTTAATTCTGCACATGCAGAAAGGATGAGAAACTCTTTCGCCATCCTACCCGTCAGCTAACTTCGTCGGCTAAAGCGAAGGAGGTCCTATTCGACCACCTATTAGCATGTTTTCTCCTATTCTTTACATGCTTTTTTAGTTGGTCTTTTTTTATGCATATTTAAAATCAAGTAATTTAACATCTATAGAGGAGAACAAGATGAACACTTTTAGAAACACATTAAATCCTCCCAAAATTCTTGTACTTGGCTTTGCACTTATTATTATCATCGGGACTTTTCTTTTAACGATGCCTCTTTCTACAGAAGATGGAAAAGGACTTTCGTTTTTAGATGCATTATTCACCGCTACATCAGCAACTTGTGTAACGGGATTAATTGTTGTCGATACAGGTGATACATTTTCAGTTTTCGGAGAAGTAGTCATTTTATGCCTAATCCAAATTGGTGGTTTAGGATTCATGACATTTGCAACATTGTTATTTTTACTACTCGGGAAAAAAATATCTTTAAAAGAAAGACTTTTGCTTAAGGAAGCATTTAATAATATTTCCATTGCTGGTCTTGTTAAATTAGTAAAGAGAATACTGCTCTTTACAGCATTGATTGAAATAATTGGTGGTCTTATTTTATCGATTCGTTTTTCTTTTGATATGCCTATAGGAAAAGCTGTATATTTTGGCTTTTTTCATGCAATTTCTAATTTCAATAATGCAGGTTTTGATTTAATGGGCGGATTTAATGGAATGACAGCTTATGTAGATGACCCATTCGTCGTTTTAACAATTTGCGCGCTCATTACAATTGGAGGCTTGGGGTTTATTGTCATGAATGAACTATATGAATATCGAGTTACTAAAAGACTTTCCGTTCATACAAAAATTGTTTTAGCGTCTACAATTATTTTAACGGTAAGCGCTACAATTTTGATATTTTTGTTTGAATTTGGAAATGATAAAACACTTGGTCCTTTAACTGAATGGGGCAAAGTATTAGGTTCTTTTTACCAAGCTGTTACACCAAGAACAGCAGGTTCCAATACACTGGCTATCGGTGACTTAACACATTCTACATTATTTTTAATAATTCTCTTAATGTTTATTGGAGCTGGATCTGGTTCCACTGCAGGTGGTATAAAAATAACAACTTTCGCAGTATTAGTTGCTACAATGTGGTCACAAATCCGGGGAAAAGAAGATGTTGTTTTATTTAAACGTAGAATTGTCACTGAGACTATCTTAAAGGCTTTGACTGTCACAATGTGTGGCGTACTTATCGTTGTTGTGGTGACAATCATTCTTAGCATTACTGAACAACGTCATAGTTTCATGATGTATTTATTTGAAGCAACCTCTGCATTTGGTACTGTCGGTCTTTCGATGGGGTTGACACCTGAGTTATCCCCTACTGGTAGAATTCTCATTATTTTAACGATGTTTGCTGGAAGACTAGGTCCATTAACCATTGCTTTCGCTATTACAAAACGACGAAAAACAGAAGCCTTTCGACATCCTAAAGGTAATATTATGATTGGATAACAAAATTAGAGGAGTGTGCTATAGCTATGGCTATTAAACAATATGCAGTTATTGGCCTAGGAAGATTCGGAACAAGCGTTGCCCGCAGGCTCCACGAAGCTGGACAGGAAATTTTAGGAATTGATATTAACGAAGAAAGAGTGGAGGATGCAGAACCCTATGTTACCCACGCTGTAGTAGCTGATACAACTGAAGAAAAAGCTTTAACCTCTATTGGTATAGGAAATTTTGATTGCGTTATAGTGGCTATAGGTAACGATATGCAGTCAAGTATTTTAACGGTATCTCTATTAAAAGAACTAGGGATAAAAAAAATTATTGCTAAGGCCCTTGGTAAAAGACATGGGCAGGTTTTGGATAAAGTAGGTGCTGATTGGATTATTTATCCCGAGCGAGATATGGGAGAGCGCGTGGCAAATCAGCTATTGTCTCCGAATATGCTGAATTATATCGAATTGTCTAAGGAATATAGTATAGAAGAAATTATGATCCCTTCAAAAATGGCTGGGCAAAATCTGCGAGATTTAGATTTGCGTGCGAAATATAACGTTAGTGTTATTGCCATTGTTCGAGTAGGAGACATCATTATTTCCCCTTCCCCTGAGCAAAACTTGGAACAGGAAGATATTTTAGTGATGATTGGTCATCGAAAAGATCTCGCTTTTTTTTCAAACATACAATAACAAAAAAAGGCTGTTTCAAGACCCCTTGATACAGCCAGCCACTTTTTCTTAGAAAATCTTCTGTTGATCCCTATCATCTTTTAAAATTTCTACTGCCTCTCTAAAACGTTGAGAATGGACAATTTCACGTTCACGTAAAAACTTCAAACTGTCATTTAAATCGGTATCATCAGATAAATCAATAATCCATTGATAGGTGGCACGTGCCTTTTCCTCAGCCGCAATATCTTCATATAAATCTGCTATTGGGTCCCCTTTTGCCTGAATATAAGTTGCTGTAAATGGCACACCAGAAGCATTTTGATAGAATAAAGCTCTGTCATGATTTACATAATGGTCCCCTAATCCCGCTTCTTTTAGCATTTCTGGCGTAGCATCTTTTGTAAGCTTGTAAATCATCGTAGCAATCATTTCTAAATGGGAAAACTCTTCAGTCGCTATATCTGTTAATAATCCAACCACTTTATCAGGAATCGTATAGCGTTGATTCATATAACGAAGGGCTGCTGCTAATTCCCCGTCAGCTCCTCCATATTGCTCAATTAAAAACTTAGCAAGCATAGGGTTACAAGTACTAACCTTTACCGGGTATTGAAGTTTTTTTTCATAATACCACAAGAATAAATTCCTCCTAATGATTTGTTATACTTGCCACGGCCATGGGGTATCAACCCAATTAAAAGGATAATCTGAATAACTTCTTCCAAAATTCATTAATGGTCCAAACTTTTGTTCAAAATTCACTTTGAGCTTCATACTTTTTTCGGTGTTTTCATTAAATTGTTGAATAGCAGTATAGTCATGTGGATGTGTATCTAAATAGAGATTTAACTCAACGATGACGAAATCAATTGCCTGTATTTCTTCAAGTAAGGTATAAAATTCGGGCGGCATCTTTTTAGTCATGCTTTCTCCCTCCTTTTCATCGGAAATGGATAGGGGCTAAATAATTGTGGCCATAGTGTTCCCGCCCTAAGTGTCTCTCTCGGGGTTTGGAATTGGGGGAGTCCAGGTGGTTGAAAGCCCATATATAATTGTGGTGGCGTAGCATAATACTTTACTTCGATGGGCTTGCAGGGATCAAAGGGACTAATATAGGGCTTCCAATACTTATACTGCGTAAACATGACATCCTCCTTTCTATATTCAAAATCATCAGTGGAGTATATGTGATGGTAGTAGGCATTATTCTACATGCAAAAAAGCCACTAGCTTCTTACAGAGCTAGTAGCTTAATATCCATAAAGAAATTATTAATAATTAGAATCTGCTATTAAACCATTCATGATGGCTACGCCAGAGCTTGCACCAATACGAGTTGCTCCTGCTTCCACCATGCTTTTCATATCCTCTAAGCTACGAACACCGCCTGAGGCTTTAACACCAAGTTCAGGACCTACTGTTTTACGCATTAGGGCAATATCTGCTGCCGTTGCGCCACCAGTTGAAAAACCAGTAGATGTTTTTACATAATCAGCACCAGCTGCCACAGCAAGCTCACATGCTTTTACTTTTTCTTCATCTGTTAATAAACATGATTCAATGATGACTTTTACAAGTGCGCTGCCTTTAGCTGCTTGTACAACTGCAGCGATGTCAGCTTGTACAAGGTCATAATTTTTATCTTTCAATGCGCCAATATTAATGACCATATCTACCTCATTTGCACCGTTCGCAATTGCATCTTTTACTTCAAATGCTTTCACAGCTGGTGTATTGGCACCAAGAGGGAATCCAATTACCGTACAAACTAACACGTCTGATCCTTGTAATAATTCACTACTGTGTTTCACCCAAGTCGGATTTACACATACAGAGGCAAAATTAAATTGCTTCGCTTCTGCACATAGTTTTTCAATTTGTTCTTTTGTTGCCTCAGCCTTTAATAATGTATGATCGATCATACGCGCAAAATTTTGTTCCATTTTTTAACGCTCCTTCTTCAATCAAGATGTACGTACCTCTTCGAATCATACCATTTTTTCACGTTGTCGTCTAATTTCTTTCTATTTAAAAAGATTGTTGGTGTTGTCCTTGTGAATGTAGCTTTTAATTATTAGCTATAATGAGGGTCCGTTCAAGTAATAGTATCCTTGAACAACTTTTACATAAGTATAGTTTACCCCCTAGTGAAACAATTAGTCCTTTAAAAAAAGAGGACAAAAACAAGCATAAAAAAATCTTTAAAGTATTGATTTTAAAAGGTTTATGTTATCATAAATCACGTATCTAAAATAAGTACACTACAAAATAATTTAAAATGAGAAGAAACACAAGGTAATGTGAAGTTGAAAGGATGATATACATTATGAGTAACGAGCGATCAAAAATCGTGAGTTTCCATACTCTAGGTTGTGGAGTAGTAAACAATAATATGATTGCGTAGGAACCTATTAATATCAACGTCTCACCCCCTTGGATTTTTCCCTCTAATTCACTACTTTTTATATTAAATCGCCTCTCCTATTGTCTTTAAGATTTCTAAAAACAATGGACTTAGGTTTATCAATACATAACCTAAACCAGCATTCATAATCATTGACCACGCTTTTTCAGAATTTCCAAGCATGAAGAAGAAACATGCACCTACCATGATCACTGAAGCTATAGGAAAACTAATTGCTACTAATATTTGAACGACAGGATCTAAAGCAGTTGCTAATATTTCTAAAGACTTATCAGCAATGATTCCAGTATGTTGAGGTATTGTATTAACAGGGATTGTGGATAGTGTGGATGGTATTTGTGCAGTGACTGGTTCTATTGCTTGTTGTATTGGTGCACTTACAGGTATAGCTGCGGAGGAATAAGTGTTATTGAATTTATTGAACATGAATAGTCCAGTGCCAATGGCTGTTAATGTTGGAACTGATGCAGCCAAAGCTACATGTCTTAAAGTTGCATACTTTTCATCACTTTCAAATCGATCACTGTAATCCGTGTATTCATTAAACGGTACCACTTCAGGTTTAATACGTTTCTTAAACATCTATATTCCCCCTCTAATTTCATTAATTGTGTACACCTTGCACTTTAGCCCTCCACAGGATGCTTCTAGCTGTTGCCTACGCAATTCTGTTGTTGTTAGCCATACAAGTGTTGGGTAATAACCTAATTGCTTCACAACGCTTGGCATGAGCTCCTTATAGCTTTTAATCTTTTCGCGATTTTCCTTCATCGTTTGAATATTATCAACCTCTAAAAAATGTTGAAATCCATTTCGTGAGAACATGCTATCCACAACGATACTATTGGTGCTATCCGATATTTTGACTTCATTCTTCCAGTCATGCGGACACTTATAAAATAGCCAGAATTCGTTTCGCATGATTGTATGTTGAACATGTGCATTTTTCCTGCGAATCTTGTCACAGTCAACATACAGTCGCCCTAAATTGTTGAGGTAATAAATTGTTTCATAACTATTCCGAACGGATGATAGATAGCAGGATAAATTGTGGAGGACCCTATTTGTATTTCGCTTTTTACCTAAATTAAAATACCGACTAAGCTGATCACGCGTCATAAAATCAAACTTCTTCAAAAGTAACAGTATCTGTTCGTCTCGGCTGGATAGCTGTTTCTTCAACGCGCTCCCCTTTCGTAATGATATGAGGTTGAATAGTATCGTGGATAATTTGAGGTGTGATTAGTGGTGTTTGAAGTATTTCTCTTTTGTCGGCTGTTTGGTAAATGGCGCGACCTTTAATCATTGGTAATGACTCGGCACCCTCTGTATCCAGTACAACCCTTGAAGCTACTCCTGATTGCACTCTAAAACATAGCTTGGCATCAGCATTTTGCTTAACTTGTCTAGGGATGACGTCACCTACTGGATACTGCGTGGCTACAACTAGCCTAAAGCCTAAGCCTGCACCTAGTCGTACGATCTGTGACATAAGCGTCTGGCATTCCAGTTTTAATCGTTTCTCTTCTTTCGTCACTGCTTCTGCTGCATTCAATTCGCCTACTTCATCAATGACAACAAAGTAACGTTCCTTTATCCCTGCCTCTTGTACATTCTTCTTTCCTATGCGCTTTAATTCACGTTGTATATGCCGCATTTGATCATATGCCAACTGTAATGTGTGGAGGGCATCATGTGGTTCGTAGGCAATGGAAATCGTTTGTTTAATATTTTCATAGTCGCACAGTTCCACTCCACCTTTTAAATCAATTAGGTAAAGGTTGGTGTGCTCTGGTACACACTGTACCAGACTGCAAATAGTCGAATTAATGAAGTTACTCTTTCCATACCTTGTGGCACCACCTAAAACTACATGTGGCACCATTTCAAAGTTATGATACTTAAACTCATTCATAGCCCTAGTAACGCCTACTGGCACACGCCAACCTTTGCCTGAAGTATATGGCACTTCCTTCGCTAATGGCTTTTCATACACTCGAACAATTAACAGACCATCATAAGACAATTCAAGTTCTTTTTGCTCCGTCAGCTTTGCCTTCCACAATTGTTGAAGTTGTAGAAGAAGGTCTCTGTTTAAATCCAGTTGTCGTAAATCATTAAAGGTAATATTCTTTCTACGATTATTCAGCCCATCCTCAAAGACCTTTAGTTTAGCTTCGTAATCACTGAATGAGCGACCAAGCGGAATCCTGTACTTATATTCCCAACCCCACTCATATTGTTTTTTCTTAACAAGTTGCGTGGTTAATGTATCTTTACCATCTCGAACATTTAATCCAGACAAAGACATAATGCGTTGGATCTTCCCTGAATCATTTGAGGATAGTCCCCTGTGTTTTTGAAATGCCTTTAACGCAATTCCACCCATCAATCCAGTTGTTAATATTTCAAACAGCACACTTTCACCCTTTCTTTCTTAATCAGCGTCACGGTTCTCTTACATAGTAAGAATCGCATATAATGAGCAGTCTAAAATGAAGTGCAAACCATTGATACAACAACATCTCACATATGCCCGATGTAATTCTCACATGGCATTAAATAAGGCACAGTATCGGGTATACGAATGGGCATAAAAATCACCATTCCAACCAGTTATCCAATGAGGCAGTACTTATTGATTGTGGACGGCTATCACGCTCATTCAGCCAGTTATAGAAAGGCACAGGACGTTCTTTAGCAGGAGTTTCTTCTATAGATGAAGATTTGTCAGGCTTCACTTTCGAACGTCCTACAGCCTTGTTATATGCTCCTGTGAATACGGCTCTTAATGTGCTTGCAATAGTTAAAGTACCTTCTTTAATGTCCATAGCAATTTTAAATAGCACGTTCTTAGCTTTTATAAAGTCAGGTGTGTTTTGAACCTGTGCAGCTAATACAACTTTGTGTAACTCATCTTTCAAGTTGTCAGCTAAAGGCAAGCTATTCATGAAATCAAATAGCATCACCTGATATTCATTCATGTATTCCTTACGAGCTTCTTTTTCAGCATGTGCTGATTCATATACTTCTTGTAAATTGCTTGTTTTAAAAGAAGAAAGATAAAAAGAACTAGATGGTTGGTTTTCAGATTGTGGACGGCAAACCTCGTCAGTACTAGCTTCATCGACTGTCTCTCGTTGGGACACGCTCGATGGGACATAAGGTAAAATGCGATAAATACTAGCCCCTTTGATGCCGTTTAATTTAGTACTTGGTACTTTTTCGATAATGCCTAACCCTGCTAGTTTCTTCATTGATCGATAAACCGTCTTTGTGCTTATCTCTAATGCTGCAGCAATAGTACTCGCTTTCAAGTGGCATACACCTGTGTGTTCTAAGCTGTGTGATGCAAGTTTGTAAATGATGGCTCTTTCTGATTCTGTTAAGTCGTAATAGTGAACAGCCATGTGGTCCTCCACACTCTTATCCATATCTGCTATTGAATCGAATGTTATGTATTGTGCTAGGTATTCGAATGTCATTTGTATTCCACCTCATTTCCACGCATAAATAAAATTATTAAATTTCATTATTTATTGATTTGAGTATAGATTATTAAATTTAATAATTCAAGTATTTAATAAAAATTATTTATTAAATTTATGGATTTGTGTATAATGGGATTTAAGGAGAATATAATTAAAGAGGTGAAATCATGGAACTAAAAGTTAAATTAAAAGAAGTGTTAAATGAACGAGGAATGTCACAAGTGGAATTAGCAGAAAAGACAGGATTAACACGTACAGTAATTAGTGAACTCGCTACTAATAGAAGAACCTCAATTAACCGTGAACATATCACCAAAGTTCTACAAGCTCTAGAAATTACCGATTTAAATGAAATGTTTGAGATTAAGTAACAGATAACTAATTAGGGTTGTCTGTTTTTTTGTATGTTGTGGGAATAAATTTGCAAGTACAAAAAAAGACCAGGTACTCAATTTCATTTGAGCACCTGGGATCTCTTTTAAATTAAACAACGTCCTATTTCTTCTAGCCACGTTTTCCCGCCATAAACAACAAAAGTTGTTTCATTACCTTTCACATCAAAAACCTTAATTCTTTGTGAAATAAAAAGATTTAAGCCAAGTTCAGCTCGATCTACATCCTCCAAACTAATTTCCCAATATAATTTAGGGTTAATGTTTAGTGCATGTGCACAAAAAATAAGACGTTGATTTGTTAATAGCAAACGGCCACCATCTGATTTTGTTGCACTATAATAGATATTCGCCATACCTGACCGTATTGGCAGCTCATTTGCACACATCTCAATTTCATGGAAAAAGATTTTTTTATAGGTTGGTTTAAATTCATTTAAATCATATGTTAACTGTTTTGCTTCTGATGTGATGATGTAACTGCCACAGTACTCACATATAGAGTCTTCAGGATTAAAAGTTGCAGCACAGTTTGGGCAGTTTAGGGCTTTAACCATCGCTTCATCGCTCCTAATATGTATTTATTTATAAAGTATACTTTAATTTACTTAATGTACCAATACTTTATAAACCATAGACCAGATACTCATACTCGTACCTGGTCACTCTAACTGACTAATTAATAATTTTTCTACCTGAGTTTTCAAAGCCATATTAGCGTAGCGCAGCACAACATCATTACCAGCTGTAGCTATATGCATATCGCTAAAATACTCATCTATCTTTTCTACCTTTACTAATCTTATCTTGTCTTTTGCTAACAACCTTTTTGAATTGTAGTAATCCTGTGTTATGTCTTTTAATAACTTATCAAGGATTGATAAATAAACTTTACTCATTTTCAAATTTTCAATTACAGAAAAGTCACGTTGTAATGATTGAACTGCCATTTCTAGAATTAAAAATTTATGAAAAAGTTTCCGTTGTTCAGGTTTCAGCATACAACGGAACGATCCTTGTGGATGACCGGAACAACCGCCAACACACTATCAATCATAAATGTTCGTTTGGCTTGCCTTGTAAAACAATATGCTTGAAACGAATTACCAACAATTTTAATAATCTTGATACGTCTTTTTGACACTGTTCCATCTTTGGCCATGTACATCATATTTAATAATTGGTCACGTCGCATAGCTTTAATTAGTTGTTCTTTCATCATTCCGCACCTCTCAAATAAGAACATTCGTTTGTATTATTTCAGAACATATGTTTGCATTTTGACAAGTATTAATTTGTGGAAATAAAAAAAGCCCATTACCTCAATTGGTAACGGGCATCAGTTTTATCGTTGGGAGATAATAATTTTTAAACCTTCAAAATCCCCACTTGTCATAGTTCCTGAATCAAATTTATCAAGCCACGATTTATCAATCTTACCTTTATCTACAGCCTGTTTAATGTAATCACGTACAGCATTTTCAGTAGTTGGGTTGGTAAATCTCATTGTGTCATCATCCTTTTCTTTTGGTTTATCTTTAACGATTAGTTGTACTTTCATCTTGCTATTAGATGGTACAATTACTTGTCCTTCTAGCTTGTACCCTTTTGGCATAACCCAATTTAAAGGAATCTCGAAGTGTGGAGCATCATAATTTCCTGCTTGCCAGTAACCACCCCACTCAATACCTAGTTTTTTAGCAATTGCACCTACCTTTGATAAAGTTGAAATATCATATAAATTTCTTGGAGGCGCAACAGCAATATCCCAGGCTCTACGTGATGTATGATTACTTTTGAGTGTCCATGTAACTTTTTGCCCTGGTCTAGTTCGACCTTGCTCATATAAGTAATTTTGGCGTGCTTGGCTGCGATATGTTTCTGTGATAAAAATGTCTACAATTCCAGCTTTGAAGCATTCCTGAAAAAGTAATCGACAAGCTGTTTGAGCAGCTGCGGATAATTCACTTAAATCACGGCATGTTTGAGTTACGCTTGTCATTTAACCTCACCCTCTCCTGTTTTATCCTTCACAATTGCTAAAATATTTTTTACAAAGTCAGGCATTGGCAAGCCCATTTTAGTACCATTTTCTGTGATCGATATAAATTCCAATACACAAAATGCAATGGCTGCCCCATCCCCTGCATACTCAATACCAGGAATCACAACAGATAATAAATAAACCGATCCCACTAGCATTAAGTAATAAATCTTGCGTATGATACCGTTAAATCCTGTACGACTGTTTAAGTTTTGATTGACGACTCCACTCATGATGCCAGTTGCATAATCAATTGCCATGAAACCGATAAGTACCGTCACTGCCATTCCTAGTCCATCAACTGAATATGAAATTATTGTGCCAATCGCTCCACTTACTGCAGCAATCCATTTTTCCATTAGAACACTTCCTCTATGCATAATAAAAAGCTACAGTCATACAAGACTTGTAGCTTTTAAACTTTTATAATTTCTACTTGTGACAATCCTAAAATTTCTCGATTTTCATTAACACGATCTTTGCCCTTCTCACAGTATTCAGGTTCTAATTCAAATCCAACCCATTTCCGCTTTGTATTGTCACATGCTACTGCAGTAGTAAATCCACCCATACAATTGTCTAACACCGTATCACCTTCATTTGTATAAGTGCGTACTAGATATTCAAATAATGCAATTGGCTTTTGTGTTGGGTGCCATGTGCCACTATCTCGAGGAAAATCTACAACTGACTTAGGGAAATTCTTTTTCTTTACGACATAATGCTTATTGTTTAGTGTTTCATTATTTTTCCCCAAGACTTGCATTTTTGGTGAATTCCTAATAACTACTTTAGGTTTAACAAACTCAACACCTTGTGGATTGTAAGTAGGTAGTTTTTTATAAAACACACATACATTCTCGTGATTTTTCATGGGCATTCGATTAGCATTAGGAAACCCCGTTACATGATTGCCTTTCTTCCAAATCCACTCATATCTGAATAACTTAAAATTTGACGCTACTAGCTTGCTAGTAAATGGCTGGCTTGCTGTTAAAACAATTGCCCCATTGTCTTTGATTATTCGCTCATACTGCTCCCATAAAAGATCAAATGGGATTATTGAATCCCACTTACAAGCTGTTGTTCCATATGGCAAATCACATAGAATCATATCAACCGATTTGTCAGGTATGTATTTCATACCTTCCAGGCAATCCATATTGTAAATTGTGTTATTGCAAATTTTCATAGCTTTTTTCCTCCCGATATGTAATAATTGGTATCGGATAGGAACACTTGTTCTTATTTAGTGATTATGAGGCTCATTAAAGTGAGCCTCTTTTTTACGTTATTTAGTATTCAAATTCCCAAGCGTTTGGGATTTTAGGCATAAAAAATAACGCTAGCTTATGCTGCGTCTACTTATTTTCGTTATCGTTTATTAAATGCTCGGATTTTTTCTCTTGAAGTGATACATCTATTCCTTCTTTTAAATCAGGTCGTTTAGTAATGCATTCTTTATACGCCAAAGATCCAGAAGTAATACGATATACTAGGAAATCAATGATAACTTGATTCATATTATAGCCCCTCTTTCTCTAAAATAAGTGTTTGTATTATTTCTTCTAGTTGAGCGATTTTTTCCGAATCAGAAATTACTGGTTGTATAGGCTCTAGTGAATCTACGAAGTCTTTATATTCTTGCTCAGTAACTTGCGTGATGAACTCGTTATCTGGAACTGTATAATCAGTAACGTTATAAATAAGATAGCAAATCGTATAATCGGAGTTGTAGATAGCTGAGCTGTGGACAACCGAGTTTGATGAGTTAATATCCAGACCATGATAATCCATGTTTCCATTAGGTTGAACAACATCAGTAATCTTCAAATAAGCTAATAGAACCTCGTTATTTGGTGTGTTTTCGTTTGACATGTTTATATCTTCCTTCCTATGTTTGTTAATAATTCTGCAAACCCAAGTACAGCTCCAGCACTTCCATCATTACTGTTTAACCATGTTTCTCTCCAAGCGTTATTTTCTCGGTTAACAATACCACTCCAAGTATCGGCGGTTATTAGCCACACGTTCTTTTGCAACAGTCTGGTCATCCCATATCCACCTGCATAATATGCAGTCATTGAATGTTCCATAACCATACTCGTATTGAATATCCCATATCTTGAACCTGATATATCGCCCTTATTACCTATTAGTTTCAAGTCGCTGGAGTTTATGAATGGTTCGATAGCTATTAGTGCACTAGGATTGTAAAACGATGGTGGTAAAAATATGACTCGTCCAGCTATCCCAGTAGTCCAGTCATACTCCGTAACCCTATCAAATTGTCTCGC
Organism: Lysinibacillus sp. VIII_CA; assembly: GCF_049943995.1. NCBI lineage: Bacteria > Bacillati > Bacillota > Bacilli > Caryophanales > Bacillaceae > Lysinibacillus > Lysinibacillus sp. VIII_CA. The sequence goes on along the minus strand of NZ_JBNFXM010000010.1, from coordinate 22,373 downwards.
TACTTGAACAAACCCATGGCGAACCGTGTCTATATATGTGTAATACTTGTTAGAGGGCTCTGGCAGAGTAACAGTGTTAGTAGCTATCCCAAGAGCATTTCTGTGAATAACTTGGAACTTCATTGTATTGTTTGAGTCGTTCCCGGTAACCTCAAGAGATACTCTACCACCATCATCAGTCTGTCTATGAACCTTACCGTTATCTCGTCTGACTGTAGTATTTTGGATATCGGTATAAGTATCTATTTTACCATGCGTGATATCTATAACCCCAACGACTCCATCGATAGTTACTCCTCGTCTTAGATTCTCTGGTTTCAAATCCACGAGATCTAAAGTACCAGGGATAATACCACTAAGGGTTCCAACAGTCTTTCCTTTTCGAACGTCACTTGCTACCGCATCACCATACTCACCTCCTTCACCCTGTAAGATAAAAGCCCCTGTGCCTGTGAATACTGCGGGATTTGTAACTGTGGCATTGTATCGCAAAGTATAAATAGCATCTTTTTTAAAATTCTTAACTAGGGCACCGTTAGAATTTAATACCACTTTTTGAGGCAAACTATTAACCTTAATCACAACATTACTAGTACTAGCTGTTGGACACTTAATTACCAGACCCATACCGTCTACGTAGTCAGCTATTACAGTACCAAGCGTGACACTGTATACATTCGACGCAAATGTCGGTGTTGTATGAAAAGGATGCTTCACATAATCGACCTCATGGTTTTTAAGTTGTTGTTGTGCATTTTCTAGACCAGAAACAACCACTGCTACTTTGTCATCTACATACTTCTTACTTGCATAAATAACTGACGGATCAACTTTTAGAGTCACTGCACTTGCATTCGTGACTTCAAAAATAGCTTTAATATAGAGATCCTTGGAGCTCCCTTCAGCAAAGTTAGGCTTGTACGTTAGTGGTAATTTTCCAATGGCCAACAAAACATTATTGTCATCAAAAATACCAAGCTCACGTATTTCAAAACCGCCCACGTTTCCTGGTATTACTGTTTCGACATTAACCCAATTGGGGTTAGTGGTATCAGCGGTAACAGAAGATATATTGCCAATCCACATTTGATTACGGAGGGCTGTTGCCTCTTGTGTGGGCGTATAATAGGCACCATTCCCATCTCCCACGCCTAACTTCGCAAAATTTACTTGTGTTTGATTAATTACAGCGTTGGCAATCGCTGCTAAACCTGCATTTGTGAGTATAGTATAAAAATTTTCGCTCACTTTAATTTCCTCCTTTCGGATAAAGTGTTAGTCGTTCTACATTTGCTGTATTAGCAGCTGCAACATTAATTTTTGCATTCGTAGATAAATTTGTAACTGTGTATGGATACACAACAATTTCTTCACCTGTAAGAGTTGCAGTACCGATATGAACCTTGTTTTGTTTGGAAGTTAGAATAATATCTAACACTTCAAGCCAGGAACGATTGTTTTTGTATGTTTTAATTAAACGTTCCAAAAGTCTAATTGTGGTGTCATCCACACCCTTATCTGACACATCTATACGTGCTTTGAAATAATATGGGTCGCCTCCATATTCAAACCACTCTTCTATACGGCCTTGCAAATTCAGCAGTTCAAATACACGTAACAATGCAAATTTCGTCCCTTTCTTTCGATGCACATGTAAAGCATTTCTTACAACGTTTTTCTTTTCTTCCAGTGTAAGTCCTTCGTAAAAATCCACATGTTTCTCAAAAGCTAAAAAATCGACTAACAAGCTTGGTGCATCTTTTAATAAATACAGATTTGAAATTGCTCTGAACTCTTCATACAACTGTGTAATTTGAATTTCAAAAGCTTCAGTTAAAGCAACTGTGAAGGGATCCTTTTGTAAAGAATAGGGTAAAAGCTTTGTTAAATCAGTCATCAATGAACCCCATAAACGTTAACTTTGGTTCATTCGCAACTGCAATTTTTGTCTTTTCAATTTCTGTATAGTTCACCCCAATTACCTCCACACGCTCTGCTAATTTTTCAGATTCTGTACTTTTTAACCTTTTCACGACTTCACTCGGATTCACATCACGCCCAAGCTTGGACCGTTGCCAAACCAAATACGTTTGATATTCAGTGTCGATTTTCTGCATGAGCTCATCTGCTACCGTTGCTTTGCTGTTTGGTAGCCAATACTGTACTTCCAAATCAAAATTTTGTACGTCAGGAATAGTCGCTATGACATTGTCAGTAAGTGGTCTTATGTTTTCTGCAGAACAAATGGCCAAGATTTTATCTAGATGCTGTTGTGTAGGAATCTCACCATTTTTAAGCAAGGCCACAATGCGCGTTACACCTGGTGAAGGACTGTCTACCTCTACATCTACTATGTCCTGACTAGATGTTAATGCGTAATATTTGTAAGCTAAATCGGGGCCAGCTACTGAAAATTTCTCTGGAGCCAAGCGAATACGTTCTGCATATGGATCATCTTCTTCTATTTCTGCCCCACCACTCGATACAACCGTGTTAACAACAGATTTAACATAGGGTAAAGGATCAACTAGTGTAACTGTCTCACCAGGTAAATAATCGTTACCGATTTCGCCTACTTCTGTGCAAATTACTGGCAGTTCAATGTAATTAGTATCAATAGGTACTACCGCAATTCTGGTAGTCTGGAAATAAACATCTGCAATTTTTACCCTTGTTCCTTGTGGTATTGGCAAAGCCACACCCCTAGCAGTCTCTAAATTGAATCCTATTACTGTAGTAGCTGCTTTTTCTTCTAGTCTAGGTGTGTCTAGTTCGTCACCTTTTAGATCAAGCATATCGTCCGAAGCGTACGCCAACAGCATTTGCTTCAATGCATGTTCAGCTCGATTTCGTTCAAATGTTACAAAGACGGCCAACGATTCAACAAGCTTTCGCCTTGGATCAGCACGCTGAAACTCTTGTCCTGTCTTATCGTTTATATGCTGCAACATTTCACTGACAATGGATTCAGGAGACTTCTCGAAAAACGATATATCAGGTAAATTAAATCTATTCGCCATTCACAGACACCTGCACTTTCACCTTGAAAATACCTTGTTCGGCATCCCCTGTAATTTCAATTGCTTCTATAACAGCTCTTGGCTCAAATTGGTTAACAGCCCCCACTACCCTTGCACTATACATGGCTTTAAGGATTGGGAGGGGTCTATCAACAACTGATTCTATGCCAAACCCACGGTCCAAAGGGCAGTCCATTGCAACAGTAGACATAATAAAAGCGACATTCTGTAATACCTCTTGTACGCCTGTCGCTCCGTAATCTATTTCTTTCATGGCTTCTACTTCATACAATTAACTCACTCCCTTGAACGTTGAATATTTTGTACTGGCTGTTATATATTTTCCACTGCCAAGATGATACCAATCACCTTTTTTCTCATACACGGTTAATGTATTGTTCTTTGATGCACAGCCAAGGATTTTATAACTTGTACCTGGTCCATTTCGAATATTAACCGACTGAACAGTTATGGTAATGGTTCCACTCTTTTTCTTCGATGTGTTGCTACTGTTACTAGCTGTTGCCTTTTTAGCAGTATTTTGAGTCGTCTTTTTTGTTGTTTTAATGGTGATGGGGTATTCCATCATGTCCACTGTCGCTTCTATACTAAGTACATTCCCTCGGTTATCGATGTTTTTATATGTTTCGTTAATTTTGGTTATCACAAATGCGTTATTAGAAAAAGGACGATTCCCTATAATCAGTACCGCCCTTTTTCCTTTTCGTACATAATCACGCCATTTATCCAACTCTTTAATGGGATTTACGCCCAAATCTGCACGTAAGACCATATCAAATGTAATTGGATCAATCTCTGGTCCATCAAACTCCATTATCGGTTTTTGATGTTTAATTGCATGTTTAGTGTACCTGGCTTCTGTGGTCCGATTTAAATTATCGAATGTATGGACTTTATCTCGCGAAACTTCAAACACCAAATCCCCAAAGGTTCCGATTATGGCCATAAAATCACCTCTATTCTAATTCTCCTAACATATAGCTTTTGCCATTAGAGAAAGAGCAGACAACAGTCGCATCTATTTCTGGTAACATCGTTCCTTTAAACACCTGTATTTCTCCTGAAACCATATCATTACTTTCTAAGCGTTTCACACGAATAGTTCTTGCTGAAGGATCAACATTCACAACTTGGCATTCCTCTAACATCAATATCCCTCCAGGCATCTTCGTAAATATAGGGTAGTGGAAGAATCATTTTGAATCACCTGTGAAGCAATGTACTTTCCATTTAGTTTCCCAAACTCTACTAAATTGAATGTCATTCCTGCGTATAAAGGCACCAATGAATATACTTTTAAAGTGACGGTAGTAGCCTCTCTGTTTTTTTCTCTAAGTTTTTTCTTGGCTATTCGTAATGCTTCTGCTTGTGATGACACCTGTTGTTTCACATTTAAAACTCGACCTGTTTTAGGTGGATTTTTAGGCGTGAAAGTAGCCGAAATGGTTTTCTTTTTTAACGTATGTGTCACTTTGCAAGCCTTGTATGTGTCGTGTAATGTATTTGTAAAGCTTCGTTCGATTACTTTTATTACATCCGTTTCTTTGCTTTTACGTCTGATGTAATACTTAGCTTCTTGTTTTTCATAATCTTCTTCATTTAGGACCACAATGCTATTATTAGCGATTTTTAAGCAAAGCCCTTCATCTTTACATAGACGATAAATAAAAGCTAAATCAGTTTCGTTGTCTTGTTCAATTCGATCTTTTGTAGGGTTTTCTGACGATTGCCATACAAGTTTCATGCCGTTCCTCTTTGCAATTTCACTAAACACACTTTTTAACTTTACTTTTTCCCAAGCTTTACTCTTATGTTCCCCTCGCAAACTCGACTTCTCAGATGTTGCTAGGGCCATAATGGTTATAGTTGATTCATTCCCGCTGATTGTATCCACTTCAAATTTCCCTATCTGTTGTTTAAAAGAGTCGCCTTCCCAGTTCAATTTCTCAATATCAGCTTGTATAAGAGATCCTTTAGACGGAAACCATGCCCCCAACCATAATGCTTCTGAATCCTCTAACTCAATATTCAAATCATCAATCTCTCCGGATAAATGATCTGTATATGTCCAAGAAATTAAATGTTTACTTAACGTTTCATTAATATTTTGATGGTTGTAAAGAATATTGAGCCGAGTACTTTTAGCAATCTTTGTTGTACTCATAGTTCTTCATCCTCCCCTAACCACTCAGGGCGTTCTGTCACATCTTCAAGCAAAACATCTGGAACATTTAATATAACCCCACCACTAAAGATTAAAGTGTCTTTGCATTGAGGATTTGCGTCAAATAAAAGAGGAAGCAAGTATTCGCTTCCCCACAATTTGTATGCTATTAAGTCCCACGTTTCGCCTTGGGTAGTTCGGTAACTATTCATATTGCGTCCTCCTAGATGGTGTGCCACCAGGTACTGATGCATTTTTAACGCGCGATGCTAAATTATTTAACTCAGCAATCACATTTTGCGTAGCTGTTTGAATACCTTGCATACTATTAAACAGGCTAGCCGCATTTGCAATGACTGCAGCTAATGTTGACATATTAGACGTTGATTGATCCGTAGCCAATTTCAAAGAATAAAATGATGTCACAAACGAAGTACTGACTTGGCCAGTATACATTGTCAAATTACCCATATTAGCAGCTGTAATACTTGCGCTATTTTGTAACGACATAAAAGAAGTACCTACTGTTGTACTAGCTAGTCCTACCCCTGTTGCTAACTGCATCATATTTGTGTCGACTAGTTTTGCATTGGTAGACATGGCTGTTATGGCTGTACTTGTAGTTTCAAAGGTAGTCGCTAATTTAGTAGCAGATGTATTTAAAGCCGTGGTATCAAGCCCTTTTGAAGTATCTGCACTTGAACTTGGTGCTTTACTTGGTGTCGATTCAGATTTACTTACAGCTGCAGGTTTAGGTTCACTACTACCTCTCACTGTATCTACAGCTTTTCCTCCAAACCATCTACCGCCTACATATCCAACAGCTCCACCCAACAAACCGCCTACAGCTGTGCCGATACCTGGTGCAATGGCTGTCCCTATAACAGCCCCTAATTTCGCACCACCTAAACCGCCTGCTAGACCACCAGCCGTTTCCCCTGTCGCTTTCACTTTGTCATTTGATTTATAAATGCTATATGCATCCATAGCAAGGCTCAGTGGCAACATGGCTCTACCACCTGCCTTACTTATCTTACTCCACATGCCACCTGTCCGAGGGGGAGTAGTTGCAACAGGTGCTGGCGTTGTAGGTGTTGGTCTAGGTGGTGTCACTGTTCCTGTTCGACTTGGACCCCTACTATTACCACGGGACGGTGCCGGACTTGCTGTTGTCGTAGTTGATCTATTCCCACCACCATATGGTGTAACTGTACCCGTTTGGTTCGGACCCATACTATTATTATTAGATGGTGCTGGACTCGCTGTTGCTGTGGTTGGTCTGTTTCCACCGCCATAGGACGTAATCGTGCCCGTTTGACTTGGTCCCATACTGCCACCGTTACTTCCTGAATTGGAAGGTGCCGGACTAGAAGTGGCTGTAGTTGTAGGAGGCGTTTGATTTGCTGAACGCCTAGATTTATACAAATCTTTGCCCCATCTACCTGCGCCAATAGCTCCCTTAACTAGTGTGCCTCCACCCATCATCCAAGCTGCCGCACCTAGCCCTAGTGCTCCGCTAAAATTACCATCGAGTGCACTTGAAACCGCCCCACTTGCTGCTCCAGTTAGCCCCGCAATCCACGCCTTACCCGCGATTGTTCCCAATTGCGTAAAAATCCGTCCCATTGCTTCGCCACCTGAACCAGATAACCAATTTTCTACTTTTTCAATGGCTGTATTTAACATGTATTCTACTTTTTCGCCCACATCCATATTGCTAAATAATTCATACTTTTGAAGCTCTTTATTATATTGGTTAATCGCCTTTTGAGCATCTTGTGGGTCCATGTTTGGTTCTATTTTCGGTTTAATCGGTTTTGATGTACTAAATGGTGCAGTAATATCACTTAGAATCTTTGCTGTAGCTTTACCTGCTTTTTCAATACTGCCCATGTTCTGATCAAGATTTCCTGTTATTCCATCGAAAAACTTTTGAAATACCGGCAAGACTGGTTTCATAAATTTGATTTGGGCACCCTCGATACTACTTTTTAAAAGTTGAAGGGAACCCGCATAGTTATCTACCATAGTTGCAGACATTTTTGCTGCAGTTCCATCTGACTTCTCTAATGCCGTTGTCATTTTTTGAAGTTCATCTGACCCAGTTGAAAGTAGAATAGCCCAATGTTTAAATGCTTCTGCACCGAAGAGTGTTTGTAGCGTACTAACTCGCTGCTTATCACTCATCCCTGCTGTACCTTTTTCTATCTCTTTTATCAGGGAAGGAAGTGACTTCATTTTTCCTTGAGCATCAAAAAACTCCATGCCTAATTTTTTTGTTTTTTCCGCTATTTTACCTTTGTCCTCGGCTAATCGACCCATTGAGCTAGCAAATGCTTGACCTGCAACTGAACCCTTCAAACCTTGGTTAGCAAGTGCCATCATTGCTGCAGAAGTTTCTTCAAGGGACCATTTAAATTGATTTGCGGTAGGAGCTGCATATTTCATAGCTTCGCCAATCATCTCAACATTTGTATTAGCGTTAGCTTGAGCATATGCAAATACGTCTGCAGCATGTCCTGCTTTATCCGCGCCCATACTAAACGCTTGCATCGTATCACTCGTTATATCTGCTGCTCGACCTAAGTCCATAGCACCCGCTGCCGCAAGATTTAGCATACCAGGCATTGCCGAAATGATTGCATCTGTTTTCCAACCAGCTAACGCTAGATATTCCATACCCTCTGCAGCTTGAGTAGCAGAAAATACTGTTGATTTACCAAGGTTTTGTGCCGTGTCATCGAGTCTTGTCAAATCAGTACCTGTTGCACCAGATATAGCAGAAACTTTAGACATTTGCTGTTGGAAATTCCCTGCTGTATTAAGTGACGACATTGCTATACCTGTAGCAGTTGCTGCTACTCCAACTGCCGCTACACTTGCCACTGTTTTTGTTGTATTCATCCCATTGTTAAACGTGCTCTTTAAAGCAGTGATTCGTCTTTGGCTATTTTCTAGTTGCCTTAATTCGCGAGACAACCTAGCTGTACTCTCAGCATACTGTGATTGGTGAATAGTACCTTGCCTAAAATCACGACCTAAACGATTCATTTCTTGTTGTATAGCTCTCGCTCTACTACTTAAATCGTTTAATCTTGAAGTAGCACCCCTGAAAGATGAAGTTAAAGAGCTGCCGATAGCACCGTTTATTTGAACAGTTGTTTCAAATGTTCTCGACACTACTTATCAGCTCCTTCCAATTCTTCAAATGCTTCTAACCAAGCATTCAAATCACCTACACTTTGTTTCTCCCAATACTCCATGCTACCAGGAACACTTCTACCTAACTGTATAAAGATTTTTCTATATTCCTTAGCAACATTGTTGCCTACCATTGAATGAAAAAATTTCTTGTTCGGAAGGCCACTTCTAAATAATCTGCTCCATGCAATCTCTTTAAATCATCCTCAAAGATTCCTGATGCTCTAGACATCAATTTCAAAATAACTGTTTGATTCCATAAGTCGTCAAAACCTGTACCCACCGCTCGTAATTCAGCATCAATTTTTAAAATTTGTGTACCTGTCATTTGGGTGAAATCAAGTTTCACCTCATTTAAAAACGTCCCATCGATTTCGATAGGACGTTTAATAGGTACAATAATGATTTCTGGATTTTTGTTTTCAGTTTCAATTTCTTCAACTTGAACAGGTACCTTTTCGTTTACATTCTCTTTTTCCTGCTTTAGATTTAATGTTAGTTCTTCAGCATTTTTCTCTTTGATTTCCATTAGTAATCTCTCCTATCAATATCTTTTTTACATTCCTAATGCAGCGCGTAATTTTTCCATGTAGTCAACTTCTCCCACACGGTAGATGTAATTTAATTTATCAATCTCAACCAACGTTTTTCCGTTGTACTCCATTTTGATGTATAAGATTTCAATTTCTGATGATCCCTCATATGGAGATCCCTTTGCTGCTTTTCCTAGATCGTTATTTATTGGCAACCCGCGCATAACAATACGGTTAACACTGAATTCATGCTCACCTTTAGCTCCATCATATTCTTGGTTCGCTAATCGGAAATCCAGCTTAATCGCCTTCGGTTTTAGGAATTCTAATAATTCATTATTAATCATTCGCCAGTTTATAGTGGCTTTCATCGATTCCAAGTGGCTAAAGTTGGGAGAATCATATTCCCCCATTACTCCGCCTCCACTTACAGTTTCTGTTTTTGGGTTAAATGATGGTAATTGTAAATCAGCTACTCCCTTTAATTCAGGGCTGCCATTCGCGTATGCTCTAAAATCATTTAATTTCTCAGGGATTTTTGACATTAAATTATGCCCCTTTCTTAGTTAAAAATAGTTTCATAGTATGACGTATCCACTTGTAAAATATTTTCGATTTCTTGCGCTGGTGTTGGCTCAGCAACAAAATATCGGAAAACCACTTTACCATTTAGTAATTGGTCATTTGGATTATCTTCTGCGCGGGCTTCTACTCTTCCACCAATAATTGCTCCATCACCTTGTAAACCATTCATCCACATGTTCATTTCGTCTACAATCTCATCAATCAAGCGTCTGCGGATTGGGCCATCTACTTTCTCCCAAGTTTTTAGCACAATCGAGTTACCAATGAAATTATGCATTATACGTGTTGCGTGGAATTTGTCTTTCACGTCAGTTACATCTGGGTAAGCCGCTGTGTAATTTCCCCAGGTTACAAATCCATTCACGAAATTTAATGCTGTTACAATCCCTTGATCATTTAAAATCTCTGCCTGATTTGGTTCTAGTTCAACCTCTTCATATTTATTGCCTTTTTTGATAACAATTTTATCAATTGGAATAGGTTTATTTGATGCAGATTCATAGGGATAGTTGTTATTTATCAAGCAAACTTTTAAGACGTTACAAGCAAATAAAGTTGATAGGTGATACACCTTGTCCTTTCTCATACCAAGTGGCCAACAAACTGCTTCGTTTTTACCTGTGTAGCCATTGTCATTTTTCCATTCAAATACATCTGTGAACACTGCAGTTTTTGTTGTATCAACATCTGTTAGGGCTACTGATTTGAAGTACGTATTAATGGAAGTTGCTTTTGCTCTCATTACTGCAGCTACATCTGGAACTGATGAAAATTTCGGAGCAAGTAATAGACTAGGTACTGAACGTAAACGTGGAAATACTTTATTAACACATTCCAAACCAGACGCTTTACCCGTTGCAACATCATACCCACCAATTACATGCTCTTTTGTAACAAGTGAAGGGTCCAACATATCGTATTCAGCTACTACAGTTGTTTGAGCTGTTAAAAATGCGATCATTAAAAGCCCATCTTCATTAAAAGTAGCAATATAATCTTCATCTTCTTTTAAAGTGGCACTATCAGCAATCAACTTTAGGGATTTTTTAAGAATCCCTTCATTTTTCAACGTTGCCTTTTGATTTTCAATTGTTACAGTTTCTTGTGTAATACTCTTTTTGTGGACTGCAGGATCTAATATGTTTACAAAGACGAAAGGCCCCAAGCCATATTCCACAAATGCTGCGTCTGCTACTTCGCATAAATCATAGTTTTCCCAGTTTTTTGAGTAGCCAAGATTCTTTTTAAAATCAGTTAAAGAGGTACATTTGATAGGCCTATTCACATTATCAATGCCCTCTGTTAAATTTATAGGTGCTATACCAAACACAACAGGTACAATACTTGAAATTACAGTGGGTGTACCAGGGCTTGTCGGCATCTCATACACGCGTGAGCCATGAGGCATATTACTTCACTCCCTTAAAATATTCGATTACCTTGTTATAAAACATTGATTCTACTGTACTCGAATCGTTTAAACGCATTTGAACCGTAGTCAATTCTTTAATAGGCACAAACAATTGTTTAAATGCCGTACATTTTTCTAAATGTTCCTCTAAATTCTTAGGGTAGCCCCCTTTAAAAACAGAAAAACGCTGTACCCCTTTCACCTGTGGGCCAACGTAAATTAATTGTTCTTGCTGTTCTTTTGTCTTTTTAATAGCATCTCCTACCTTCTTTGGTGATGTATTTTCAGATACTTTAATAGTCATCTAACACACTCCCTTCCCAAACAACTTGTGGTAAATTGAACTGCACTTCCATAACACCATGCCACATTGGTTTTGGGTGATCCTCAAACAATGCCATGCCTATTTTCCCTGTTAATGAGGCCGCTTCAATTACCTGTTTTTTTCCTAATGAAATTTTTATCCTATTCATGACATTCAACGTATCCCGCCAGCCATGCTGTTCATCTTTGCTAAAAGTTCCAATTAATAACCTTAGAGTGACCACGTTTTCCTTATATTGTTCATCTTCTTCACCTAAATATCGCACAATTACATACGGATAATCCTCTTGTTCAGTATCTTCTCCCCTACGAGAAGGATTCTTTTTAGGTGGTAAATAACCATCATACACAGTTGGGGCTTTTTCTATATTTTCATCTTTTGTAGGTAATCGCATTTCTTTTAATGCCTCATTCAGAAAATCTACAAGGTCATCAATTAGAGTAGTATTTAACATCATGCTCCTCCTCTTAACAGTCGATCTAAATCATGCTCTATTCGATTGTTAAGGACTGTTTGGCCGCGATCAATAATATCTTCAATAAGTACATCTTTCCCCATCATTTGCGCTATGGAAGGTCCATATCTACCCTGTATAGGAAGGCGACTTCTTCCTACACGAGTAAATACGTTTACATGTCCATTTCCAGCTCTTGCAACAAACCCATTGTCAATTTTCTTTCTCGAACCTTGCCTTAAAACACGGGCTGTTACCTGGTCATTCTTCGGAGAAGAAGGTCTTACATCGAATTTCATAATAGGTGTTACTGGACCACTTGCTCGTATTTGAGCTGATAAACTGTTAGCAGTTGCTTTGCGAATTTTAATTCGTTTCTTAACATCCTCAGCTTTCACAATATAATGCTTACGGATTGCTACACTACTCCGAGTTCTTACTGCAGTTGCTGAACGGTTGATAGCACGCCACAGTATTATTTTCGCTTCTCTTGGCGTGTTTTCAAATAAGCTCTCAATTCTTTCAACGTTTTCAAGTCTGATTTGGATCATTAAATTTACCCCCTAACTTTCGTGGGCTGACAGAACAATTTTAATAACTCCATTCTGATCTTTTGCTTCTTCAACAAAATAGCCTTGGCCATCTAAAATTATTTCACTACCAACTTTAGGGATATAGAAATCGCTACTTTTAACGTAAACAGTTTTATAAAATTTAAATATTTCTTGCGCAGCATCTAATTGATCACGTCCAAAGCCTTTTAAATCTTCTAAACTACTGTCTACAACTATTAAATCTAAATTTTGACCATCTAATTCGTGTTCATCGGCCATTTCATCGACATTAAAAAAAACGTCCAAATCCTCCAAAATGAAGTCTTTAAACGTTTTATTCATTAGAATCATCCTCTAATAGCAAATCGGCTTTACCTTGTTTTATAATCGCCTCTATTATAGGCTCTTTCTTTGTCAATCCTGTTAAATCCACGCCTACTTCCTTAGCAACACGTTTTAGTTCTTCTGCGTTGTATAATTCATCCAATGCAGATCGTAAGTCTTCAAATTCATCAGGTGGAATTACTTTTACATCTTCGACCACTCGTTGCTTCTTCATTTCTTCCTCAGGTGAAATGACATATTCAGCAGACTTTAACCGTACCAAGCGTTCAGCCTCCGATTCCTTTAAACCATCGAGAATATCACCTTTTTTGTATTCAACATTATTATGTCGAATAGCATGCTTTGCTCTAATCATTTGCTACCCCTCCTTAAAGGACTTTTGCAACAAACCACCCGTTAATTTCTTTTGGAATAGGTAGTGGTTTTGAACTTAATTGCAACATTTTACGATCTGGATTCTTCTCAACCCACGTATCTGGTACACGTTCTGTTTCGTAAGTTGTAAAATCATCATCTTTATCTTTAATAAGAGTAATTGCTGCATAAGCCATGGAGAAATCTGTTTCTGATGAAAGTAAAGCAAGCGACCCTGCTGGCACTAACGGTTCTGCTTTCTTTGTTTCTTCATTGAAGTAATAAGCATTATAAGAATATAAATGACCTACTTCTGATAGATAACCAATGTACGTAGCACCTGAAGGCAATTCATTAATGGCAATTTGTCCAATATTAACATTTCGAATATTTAAGAGCTTTAAGATTTCTTCATCTTTTAATAGCTCCTCAGCTACATCCCCTGCCATAATGACATGATCTGTATTTACAAATCCTGTTTCTTGAACAATTTTACGCCAGCGTTTTAAATCAGCTAGTTTAGAAGAGGTATTTGTAGACCAGAGATTTGTACCAGATAGCGTTTCACGATTTACATGACCAAAACTAATCAAGTAATCCACTCCATCACCTTTTACATCGATTTCTCCATTAAAAATCGCTTGTGCACACATAACTTCCTCACGACGTGTCACCATCTCATCTAAATCTTTCAAATCATCCAACAGTTTTCTAGCAGCACGCTGATCAGGTGTTTGTGAAGAGTAAAGATTTTCACCCATTGAACGTTTTTGAATATCTGCTGCTGTCGTTACTTTTAAAGGTGCTACAAGTGGAGGAGAAAACGTTTCAGTTCGGTACCCACTATTTTCAACAACTTTCCCACCGATTTTTTCACTTACATAAGGCGCGATTTTTAAGCCACCAATTTTAATATCTACATCTACCTTTGGATTAGGAGAAAATTCTTTATGCGCGAAAAACTTATCACGTAAAAATGTGGTTGCTTTTGGCATGCGATTAACAAACTTTAACATTGTACGTGGTTCAAATAAATTTACTGCCATGGATTATTCCTCACCTTTCGTTTGTGGAATTGCTGCGATTGTATCGCGTAGTGTAATCCCGATATTACTCAATGCTTTTTTATATTCAATAACATTTGATTCTGTTGGTAAGATGATCTTTCGTGAATTAAATTCGCCACGTTTGTAACAAACAGCTGCTTTTGTTTCCCCTGTAGCAGTCGCTACCGCATCGGCCATAATACCATATACTTCTGTTGCTACACTTTCTTTAGTCATTGCAACGGCTTCACCTTTGGCATCCAGCGCAAATACTTGTCCTACTGATAATTCTTGTTCGGGTGCGACTTTGATTGACTCTGTCACTACTTTATCTTGAAAGCCTGCTAATAGGTTCTCATGTTCAAGTACATACATTTTTTGATTCCCCCTTTATAAAATGCCATCAATCAAATTGTCTACTTCAGCATCTTGATTTGGTGTAGGTGCTTCTGAAGCTTCAATTTGATTTAATGGCTTTGCATCCGCAATACGATTTTGTAACTGTTGTTGTGTTTGTTCTTTTTGTGCTTTCAAAATTTCCATTGCTGTGTCTGCAGCTGAAGCACCTGTTTCAAATTTAGCCTTGTTTACAATAGCTTCAGTTCCAGGCTGTGATATATTTTCAATGTCTTGAATACGCTGACGTTCATTATTTACTGCTGCTTTTTCAATTTGATTAACAAGCTCTGGATGCTCATTTTTTAATGTCTCTAAGTCCATCTTTTGACTTCCTCTCTCGTTTTGTGTAATTGAATTAATTGTCGAATTCATGGGGTCCACCTTTAGTTGTTGGCGAAGTTGGTCTAACACGCTTTTAGGAATAGCACCTTCCACTAGTGAAGGGTGTTCAATACTAGCTACGGCATCTAGTTCATTTTCAAACATGATGGCATCAATAAAGCCATTTTCCTTTGCTTCACTAGCAGTCATCCAGGTTGTGCGATTCATCATTTGTAATAACTCTTTTTCTGTTTTTGAAGTCTTGGAACGATATGCATTGGTAATTGTTTGATTGACCTTTTGTAAAAAGTCACTCGTAGCATCCATTTCGTTGTAATCTCCCCATGCACTGGTTGAAGCATTGTGAATCATCAGCTGTGCTACTGGAGACATTTCTACATGTTGGCCAGCCATTGAAATGACGCTGGCTGCACTTGCTGCCATTCCTACAATTTGAACTTTGACTTTTCCGTTAAAGGATTTTAAAGCCGTATAGATTTCAGCTGCGGAAAAAACAGACCCCCCGCCTGAATTGACCACAACAAGCAATTCTCCGTCTTGGTTTCGTAAAGCACGATCAATAGCTGTGTTTACTTTCCCTGGACTCGTTGCAGGAATTGCAAAATAATCATAAATCCATTGATCTGCATCATTGATAATTGGTCCCTTAATCTCAATCTTCATCGTTTTCATTCACCTCCTTTTTTTGTCGGGCCTCTGTTGCCTCTACATATGCCAAATCAAGCCCAGCTTTTCGTCTAGCATCTTCCTCACGTATACGTTGTGTATAATTCCGCCAGTAATCACCACCTGTAAGTTCTACTGTTTCGCGTGCTCTAGTACTGAATCCTTCGTCTACACGCTTTTTAGCCGCATTTACCTCTTTCAGTGGATCAAGTTGACCTTGTGATGGTCCATTCCATTCAGCTGTGCTATATGCTTGCCTTACTAAAGGATTCTCTAAAAATCCTGGTGCTTTGATTCTTCCAATTAAAATGGCCTCTGTTAACCACTCTTCATAAATTGGCTGGCAAAAACGGCTGGCTACAAACTCCCTTCGCATTTTAAACATTTTCCAGGCTTCTAGTAACGCCGCGCGTGATGCAGAATAACTAGAGGTAAAGTGTTTCACTAAGACCTCATAAGGAATCTCCAGTGCTGCGCCCATTTGACGAATGATTGCTGTTACAAATGGATCAAATGAAGCGTTATTTCGTGCAGGATTTGACATATTCGCCTTTTCACCAGGGTTCAACGCAATCACGGAACCTGAAGCAAGTTCCACTGTCGTTTCATCTGCTTGGTCCACCTGATCATCTTCTGGAATACCTTCTCCAATAACAGGACTAGAGCCATCATCATCTTCCGAAACTTCTATAAATACCGTCATGAGTGACGAAACCAATGCTGCTGTTATTTCTGCCTCACTATAACGATCTAATTGCTTCAAACTTTCGATTACAGGAGCCAACAACGGAACCCCTCGCCGTTGTTCTGGCCGTTCAGATTCCATCAGGTGCAGTATATTTTGTCGTCCACTTAACTTTCCAAACTTTTCAACACGCTTCCATTCTTTTTTACCAGAATCCATTCCTAATGGATGGACATTGCAAATATGATAGGCCCTAACTTCTCCATATGGCCCTAATTCAACACCGTTTATAATGTTCTTATTGGCACTACTTGGAGAAGAAATGCGATCACTTTCAATCAATTGCACACGTAATCCATACCAATGCTCCTTGTGATTTCTGTGAGGCAAGGTCACAAAGGTTTCTCCACTGGCCAAAAACGACAGAAAAGCAATTTGTTGTAGTTCATAGAAATTGTGCATTTGCATTGAATCACACATTAATGATTTCGCCCACAAAGAAAATTCTCTTTCTACTTGCGTTTCCCATTCATCCGCCTGTTGTACAGTTAAACCTAAAAATTCATGGTCGATTTGACTATTTAACACTAAGCCGTATCCAACAACATTTGTACGAATGGTTTTCAATGCGCCTGTAGCAAGTGGGGTATTCATATACAGATCTCGTGATCGTTCTCTAAGCGTTTCTAAGTTATCATCAATATCTTCTTTCGTAGAGCCACCTTTTGACCGCCATCCGCGCATCGATTTCTTTTGTTTACTGGCCCCACTATTGGAATAGCCTGTATTCATGATCTCTAATTGTTTCCTAGCACTAAATCTCTTTAATGCTGTGCGTGGAGCTATAGCTGCTATTGCACGTTCCATCCTATTCAATTGTCGTCACCACCTTTATAAATCGCGTGGAACAATTCGAACAGTTCTACGCCTACTACGTCCACTCGATACCGATTCTGCCTTTGCTAATTCCTTTTGCCAAAACTTAATTTGTTCTCTCACTTGTGCCAAGTTAGCACGATCAAGACGCCTATTATCAATCGTATAGCTTTGTCCAGTTGCAATTGCTCCTTCAGCATCAAGCCACATTTGCAATCTTGCATTACATTGTTCTACTGAAAATGCCAAGCGTTACACTCCTTTCGATAAAATTTTTCGTTTGCGTCTTTTTCTTGTCTTTACTGACTGTTTATAAATATTTCCTGTAAGATTGTGCTCTGCCAGGTACTCTAAATCTGGGTTAAAAATTCTAAATGCCGCAAAAGCGTACACACGCAAGTCAAACGGTTCATTTCGAATACTTGAAGAACGTTTTACCCATTGGTATGTAACTACCCCACCAACAGACCGTAATTTTTTATATTCAGCTGTTAAACCTACAAAATAAGCCTCGTCATAACCTTTATCCTTATTTAAAGGAAATAGGCAATAACCAGGCTTTTCTGCGTTTTCAATTTTCAAACGACCATTGATTGTATCCTTTGCTTCATCTACCCCTAATGTGTACAAGTATGTATCCTTTTTACGGCCTACTTTGGAAGGTCGATTTATAAAAGGTATACCTTTACCACCTTTACCTTTAATGGCAAAAATCCTACGGTGTTCACGCGCTTTGCAGTACTCATAAACTTCTGTTGTATAGTGACCCCCTGAGTCTACACAAGCTGCTGAAATACTTAATGTAACACCGTCAGGGCGCGTCCATTCTTTTGCCAAGAATGTATCGACTTGGTCCCATACAGCTTGTTGTCCAGGATCCCCCATAAATATCTTATAGGCAATGCCTGCACTCTTTTCACCAAGGCCCCAACCAACAATCTCAACTTCTAAACGGTCATCCTGTACATCGACACCGCCTGTTAAAACCAAAACATCTTCTGGAACTTCTGCTTCATAGTTAACCCTGCGGTGCATGATTTTTATATGATCATTTTCTTGAAGCTTTTCTTCCCATACTTCACCTAACGTGGTATTTTTCCATGTTTTAAGCTTTTCAGGACCTTTCTTTTTTGCTTCTTTGAATTCATAAATAATCGTTTCCCATCGTTCCCATGGTGAGGCGAGTGCATTCATATGAAATCCTAGTTTCCTTGCATCAGGGTTTCGATGAATCCATTTAGCTGGCCTTGCTTTCCACTCCATCTCATTATGCTGTTCTTTGCAAGATACACATTCCATCAATACACCTTCAAAGCGTATTTGTTCCCATTCATAGGGTTGAAAATGACCACATGAGGGGCACGAAACACACCATTGTGCTTTGGTACTCGATTCATATTCAGCTTCTATACGTGAGGTTTCTGCATCTGTAGGCGTGGAAACTGATATTTTTTTTCTATTCCAAAAGGTTTTAGTCCTTTTGTGACCTAAACTTAACGGATCCCCTTCCTTACCTGCTGAGGTAGGGAAACGGTCTACTTCATCCGCTAACACTACTCGAATGGGTCTTGAAGCCAAACCCGCTGGACTATTTGCACCTACTAACGTCAAATGTCCTCCAGGGAACTTTTTATGAAGTAATGTATTATTACCGTTCCTTGATTTTGGATCTCCTACTTTTTTGGTTAGTGCAGGTGTATCACGTATCATGGGAGCAATTCGGTCTTTCGAATAATCTTCCGCTGTGTCAACGGTTGGCATAATTAACAAAATGGGTGATGGATCATATGAAATAAAATAGCCAATGATATTATTAATAATTTCTGACTTTCCAACCTGTGAAGAAGCTTTGATTACGATTTCTTCATAATCTGGATTATTTACTGAATCTAATATCTCTCGTTGATAGGGTGCTCTATCCGTATTCCATTTACCAGGTGCTGCAGAAGATTCAGGTGATAAATAACGTTCAGCATCCGCCCACTGTGACACAGTCCATTTTGGTGGTGGCGCAACTAATTTGGCTATTTTTCTAAATAAATTTAATGTATCTTTTTTAACCATCTGCAATATCCTCAACTTCGACAGTATCCTCGACATCCTCTACAAACATGGACGGATCATACTCAGATAATTCATTCAAAGCTTCGTTAACGTTTTGTTCTAAAATGGTTTCAATATACTTGGGTTCTGTTCGATTTACTAAAAATGGGGCACATACTGACGGTATCGCAAGCATCCTTTGTCTGAAGTTCATCATCATATTATTCATGACTTCCTCCACTTCACCTGATGAGTGCATCTCTTTCTTTATGTGTGCTAATTCAATCTCTGCTTTTTCACGTTTTGCCTTTTCATGTAACCACTTTTCATAGTCAAGTGATTCTGTTACATCCCCTTCAGTTAAAGATTCTGTATTCAGTTTCAAAAAGGTAATGTACTTACTCACAGTATCGATCAGATTGAACCGACCATGGCCAATTCGATCCACCACCCCTTCTTCTACTAATTGTCGAACACGCCTTGGGGTCATATTGAACATTTTTGCAATGACAACTGTATTCACAACCACAGCATCATCCATTTCCGATTTAGCGTTCATTTGTACTCACCTCAATTCAGGATGGAAGGAACCCATTTTTTCCCGCTATATCTAGACCGTTTTTGGGGCTCGCGAGACCCGCAGGCTTCGTATATATGGCTAGGAGAACCTAAAAAAATAAAAAAGCGATACAGAACGTGTCTGCATCACTCTTGTTTGTATGGTTTAATTGGTTCACTAATCATTGATACAAGCGAAGGTGCACCATTCACTGCTTTTACTAAGCTCGCAAGGGTTGATAGCTCATCATGTGTTGCCATCACTGGATCTAATACCTTAACTCTTTTAGTGATTAGGTCTGCAACAGCCTCGTTCATTGCATCTACTTTGCTTTGTTCCAACGTTAAACACACCCCACATATTTGTATTGTTATTCACATATTGCACAATAACATACTAGCATAGCTAAAAATGAAAAGTGTTCCAATAGTGTCCCATAATTGTCCCATTTTTGTTCCATTATTATTCTTCAATATACTTTTTCAATCTATCCACAGCTTTATTCACACATCCACCACCTTAACATAACATATATTCTGTTAACGTCATTTGATGTTTAAAAACCTACATACACCAACACTTCTCTCATCCTTTACCCATTGACATTTACAGTACGTAATTAAAGCAATGTCTTTATCTCACTAAATCATTGATATGTTATGCACAACTTACAGTTTCCGAAAAAGCCCAAAATAAAAAAGCAATCCAATTTACAGATTGCTCTATCCTCTAAAGTCTAATTTGCCATATGCTCGATCAATTGCATCTTGGTTGACCCCAATATACTTTAAAGTTATGTAAGGGGCACTATGTCCAAATATGTCTTGTAGCAAAGCCACATCTTTTGTTTCTTGATAGATATGATACCCAAACGTTTTTCTCAAAGTATGTGTTCCTATTTCTTTTAATCCACACGCTACAGCTGCTTCTCTTAAAATATCGTATGCCCTAACACGGGTTATCGGTTGGTTACGCCCCTGCCTTGATTTAAACAAATAATCATCCATATCCAAATCATTGCAATATATAGCGATTAATTTCTTTAAATGCGGAACTATCGGAACCCGTTTTTTAGTTGTGTACTTACGACTTTTCTTTCTTGATCTCTTTGTCTTTATTTCATTTACAAAAAAGACATCTTTATTAAACACATCAATCTTCTTAACAGGCAATATATCACTTATACGTAACCCTGTATAAATACCGAAACAAAACAATAATTCATCACGGCTATTTCTATTGCTTAAAAACGATTGTACTTCTATCACTTTATCAATATCTCGTATAGGTTGGACAAAGTTCATTGTACCACCTCAGCCATTTGATACACTTCAATACCTAACCCTATTGCCAGCTTATATATTGCACGATTCCTCAAACGGTAATATTTACTTTTAGACATACTAAGTTCTGTATAGATTTCATAGTTGTACATTGGTTCTGTCTCTAAAAAGGCCGATATGACAATACGACGTTCTATAGATGTCAACCTACTCAGACCTCTATTAAACCAAGCAAAAAATCTCTCATACTCTTTTTCTTTATCCACAAATTCGATGGCTGCCCCTTCCACGCTGGACTGTTTAATATTCGAAAAAGTCGGCATTTCTAACGTATATTTCGCTGTGATTGAAGGCATAAAATCATCAGGTGTCGTCAACATGTAAGTTCGATACTGTCTAAATATATTTTCAACCTCCTTTTGTGTAGCTTCTCCATCGATGTTTTGCAAGATCTCTATCATAGTAGTGGCCACCTTTCTTTAAAAAAATAAAAGAACAACAAGCACACACATTGCTCCTATATTTATCAACTCAATTATGTTAATAAATATGAAATACTTAAAAAGTATAATTTGGCTGAGTAGTAAGTTGCTGTTGCTCTTTTTTATACTTTCTAAAATTTTCCTTTCACTCAAAGTGTTAAGTACTTTTTATGGCAATCTAAACATTATAGTTACTGCAACTCCATTAGCAAATGCACCTCCAGCTGTAGTTACTCTTACTGATAAAAGATTACATTGATTGACCGAGAAATTTGCCACTGTAGTTGCACAACAATTTGGAGTTGCAGCTGAACTTGGACCAGTAATAGTTGCCACAATTCCTGTTGAGCTAGGAGCACTAAAGCCACAATTTGAGCTTATAAAAATCTCTGCTGATGTTACTTCACCAGCATTTAACACATGATCCCGAATATTATAAGTAATTCTTGTTATTATTGCATTTTGAGGAATTACAATAGTATTTCTTACAAAGTTTGCAGAAGAAGTACCTAAGCCTAGAAAATCGTTATTTCCTATAGATTGATCTGTTCCCAAATACACCTCCATGATTCCAGGTCCGGTTGCTCCCGTTGGTCCTGTCGGTCCTGTTGCTCCTGTTGCCCCCGTTGCTCCTGTTGCTCCCGTTGCTCCTGTTGATCCGGACGCTCCCGTTAATCCGGTTGCTCCCGTTGATCCGGTTGCTCCCGTTGATCCAATTGGAATTGGATTGCAACCACATTCGTTACACTTAAATCTCATTAAACAACCATTACTTATATTTTTGCATTCACACTTTAGAAAATTATTGTTGTATTTTTTTGATTTACTATAATGATGGTAATGGTTAAAACTCATTAACTCACCTCCTAATAGTGTTCTCTAATCATAATATTCATTGCACACTATCAGGATTGGGAGTATTAATCTAGTTAGAAAATCTAAACCTCATTATAGCAATAGGTAAAACTTTGAAGTTATCTCCATCTTTTCCCCTGCTCCACACCCAACGTGCAGCTTTCACCGCA
>NZ_JBNFXM010000009.1:0-179992 GCF_049943995.1 Lysinibacillus sp. VIII_CA | reverse complement strand
TTATATTTTATGGTGTGCGCCATGCTTATGGCTAAAGGAAAACCGAATCATTTTGTGGACTATTACTACAAATTAAAAAAGCAACCTCTGAGGAAGCCTCATAAGGTTGCGATCATCGCCAGCATCAATAAGTTTCTAAAAGTGACATTTCAGTTACTGACGCGTGGCATTCTTTACGATTATGAGTCCGCACTACCAGCTCAGAAATCGTAATACCTACATAGAACTATATCATAATGACCTTTCGAAAAAAATAAAAATCGTCAGGTCTTTTTGGTGTTTCTAAAAATGAGTGTTAGTGGTGAGGGCTATCCCTCACCACTAACACTCATAAAAATATAAATTATTCTTTAAATAAGGTTGACTAATCGTAAGAAGAGGCTGGGACAAAACTCACCTCTAAATTAAAAAGCCTGTGAAATTTTTTCATAAAAAATAAGGATCACTTCTGATAAAATTAAGTCACCACAACAAAATTATACAGAAAGAAGGATCCTTATGTTTAAAAATTATAACATGAATCAATTAGTTTTGCCTTTAGATTTACTCTCAACTGCTTGACCAGTTACTCCAATGATGTTAGAAATTGCAGCTTTAGATGCTTCTACAATACCTGAATTAAATTTCAACTCAACTGTATCACGATCTACTAATTTTGCAATAACAAGGCTTAAATTTCTGCCTGCATTTTGCTGAAAACGTTGATTTCATCGTAGAAGAAACCCAAGCATTTGGAAAACCCCTCTTCTATTCGTGAAGAAGGGGCTTAGTGCCCTCGCTAAATAAAACAGATCTAAAATCTGTATAAATTATTGGTTATTACTAGAATGTTTTTTATTACTTGTGTTGTGTATTGAATTATGGTTGTTTAGAAACGGAATTTGGCATATCAAAATTTAATTTAGACTAGTTTAACTTATCTACTAAATAAACGCTATATATACTATCAAGCTTAAACTTATTTTTTATTTTTAAAGTTTTTGAATCCCATACAGAGATCACGTTTTTATCATCTTCATAAGAAGCTGTATAAAATTCATTGGCGTCATAATCAACATTTAATAGATTTTTATTAGCTGTATTTTCTAATATCTCCATTTGAGGAGAACCAGTACTAAATGATACTTTTACTATAAAATTTAATTTTTGATTAATAGCGTTTAATACAATATTTATCAAAATATCTCCATTCTCTAGCATTAGGTTTTTTTTGAATTCTATATTAACTATATCATCCATTATAGCTGAAAAGTCAGAAGAAAAAGTGCTTACTTTTAAATCACTACTTATTTCTACAATATCTCCACTATACATAAATAAATATAGTTTATTATTTTTACCAGTAAAAGAAAAATAATTAGGATACTGGTTTAAATTAACTTCATCTATAATTTCTAAGTCCTCACTATATTTCCTTATTTTTAAAATATCTTCACTATTTTCTTGTGCATCTTTTACAATCCCTACTACAATTGGAGCACCTTCAAGTATTGTGATATCATGTATTCTGTAATTTTCAGGGAATTCAATACACTTATTGGGTCCAATTTTGCAAAATTTATTATCTAAATTTTTATCCATATTTGTCATAATAAATTTTGAATCGTCATCCATATAGAATCTTTCTACAAAATCATTTTGACCTGTATTAATAAACGAGATTTTCGAATTATTTGGGTTGTACGACATGACTTTAGAATCGCCTGAATATCCACTACTAGCAAAATAGTATTTATTTTGGAAAAAATAAATGTTAGAAGGAGCGAAAAGTCTATCCGAAATCTCATAGCGTTTTATAATTTCACCATTCGAATTAAATTCTTGTATATATCCTTTTTCTGCAATAGGATCCATTAAATTAAACACTAAATAATCACCCTGTCTATCAGTTGTGAAATTTGTAATATCATTAATTTCAATAATATCTATTTCATCTGTTTCTTTTTTTCGTTCGTTATCTATTATAGTTTCTTCACAACCTGAAAGTAAAAATAAAATAATAAAAAATGTAAAAAACTTAGATAATTTCATATATTCACCTATGTTTCAAAATAATTATTTAGGACTGTCTAAAAAGCCCTTTTTGAAGTAATTTTATGTGAAAATCGAAAAGCAGAAATGTTGTTAAATCAACGTTTCTGCTTTCGCTATTTGGGCATTTTTTTATTAAAATACCCCTTCTAAGACAACCATATATGTAATAAATCTTAGAACATATTTTTGGGCACATTAGAATATTTTATTGTATTACCACTAGCAGCAATGTCAATCGGCAATACAGGACCCATTTTTGGTCCAACTCTATAACCAGCAGATTGCCAAGCTTTGTATACAAGTTTTGAACAATACCATTCATCATTATTGTCAAAACCAGTTTTCACATTATATGGTTCACCTACTTGATCAACCGCAAATTGATATGCTGCTAAATATGCAGAATCAGGGGCATCTTTAACATAGTATAATTCTTCATCATTTATATGTGCCTGACCCCAATACACAGAAGCAGGATTATGTGTAACCCCTGAACGAACAGCTTCAACAACGTAATTAGGAATTGTACTCATTAACGCAGTATGTCCATGTCGAATAACATCATAAGATTTAGCGACGTTACTAATTAAAATATCTCCTTTATATCTAGAAGTTCCACCACCAATCTCTAAAGCAAATGGAGAAATAACAGTATCATCACTATTTGTATAACTGATTGAGTTATTTTCTAATTGAGAATCATATATTATAACATCAAGGTCATTTACTTGATCTACAATTGATATTTTTTTTTCATGATCAATGTTTGGATTTTCTTCTAAATAGTCATGTAACATATTGTAATTCTCTATTGAAAGTTGGTCTCTTTCGTTAATTGATAATTCAATACCAGACTGAATATAATTTTTTGTCTCTTCCAGCTTTTGAACAAGTTGTTCAAAACTATCTTCTTTACTATTTGCAAGACTAGCATTAGTCCCAGCATTAAAAAGACTAATAGAAAGGACAGCAATAGCAGACATTTTAACAATTTTATTTTTCATAATATTACTCCTTTAAAAAATTAGTATTTCTTTAACTCTTTGCAATTTTTCGAATCGATTCTTATTTAGAATATATCACAATAAATGGTAAAAATAAACTATAAATAAATAAAAAGGTAAAATTAAGAATCAGTTATACCAATCACACATGATTATTATCTTATCCGATAATAATTTACAATTTTTATAAAGACGCTACTGAATGATTTCAGCCAAGTAGCTCCCCATATTCTCCTACGATAATATGTAGCATATATTTTTAGAATGATGCATCGATAGAAAATTGGCCAAAATTTATTCCGAAGGACTTTTTAATTTTCATGTAGAAAAATTGTAGTGCCCTTGAAGGCGTACTTGAATATAGGTCCAGGTAATAACTTGCACTTGCCTTCACTAAACTCTCCTTCAATTGCATCACGATCAGCCCTCAACTCCCCTTTAGTCTGTTTTTGTTTACCTTTGACCTCACCTCCCTTAGGGGGTCTACCGAGTTTTGGTCTACTTAACCGAACCAAAATCCCTTACAGAATTTCCGTTTTTTACGAGTACGATACTTTTCATACTACTCTTAATCAGCCAAACCCCCCATTCAATTGAATAGAGGGTTTGGCTGATTCCCTAACTTTTTTTGGGAATGTTATTTATTATGGGTTATAAGATAAGCATATTCCAGTGTGTACTGTTAACCTGTTGTATTTAAAAATAATTAATCTGCTTTTTGTTCCAAAGGATAAACTAGGCCCTTAAATTTAATAAGAACGTGTTAATTGAAGCTAGAATAGTAAGACTACCTATATGCCAGAATCTTATCTATTGGTATACGTAAAAATATTGTAGAAGGCGCCAATGCTATCAATTTCACGCAAATGTGTACCACCGCCATAAGTCATTTTTAAATGATACGTTGTAAAGAGACCTAAATTGTGGCTGCTAAACTGCTGGACCGTATAAATGTGTTGACCAGCTGTACATGTGCCGTTATCGTCGCATTGCAGGCCATGTTTATTTGCCAATGCTTTATAGTACATAGTTTCTGAAGGCTTTGTTAATAGAGCAGTCACACATATCAACGCAAGTACAAGCACGGTAATGAGCGGTTTTTTCTTTAACAAAAAGCTAAATACAAAAATTGTAGTAATGATAATTAAGATTAATAGAATAAAAAATACGATAAACATTGAATCTCCTCCTGTTATTACTAACTCACATGAGTAAATTAACTTTAAATAATTAACACGAAAAAGGTAGAACGCCAATTATTGGTTAGAATGAAAATTTCTAAACAACAAATCAACAAAGATTTTTCTAATTGTCAGTTCCCACTTTATTTTCCTAAACCTATTTTGCGTCATTTGAGACACTTTATTTATGGGTGTCGAGATTGGTTTTAAGGGAAAACTAACTCAAATTCCTGCGATTAGTTGCCATCCAAAGCACCTCACAACACTCAGACATTCCCTGCGGAAAAGTCCCTTGAATGAGCTCTATTTACTACAACAATCCAAGTGCTTTATTCAACGCCAAGTAGAAAAAGCAAACCGTTATTTTAACTACAGAAAACACGATTCCTAAGAAAACAATGCTTTTCGGCTCATCATACACTCGAAATTGTGTTCTACGTCATCGCTGAGCTTACTATCTGTATATGTATGTTGTTGCACGTTCGCCAACTTATTGCAGATTTGTTTTTTTCGGAATAGCTGTATCTGTTTTAATAAAAATAAAATTATACTCATAGTAGCATCTAGTCTTTTCTTTAATATTAAAAGTTTAGTATATAAAAAATACGAGTGGTTAGTAGACTCGTTTAAAGACGTATTTCACCACAACTCAATCCAAATATATATACCATATTTTACTTTTATTTACTTATTAATCACCCACCTACATAATAATACTTTTATTTCTAATTTTATTCATATTTGTCATTTTACTGTACTTGCTATGCAAAAGACAACAAATTTAACTAAAAAATATATGTATAGAACAATATGTGACTTTGCCCTTAATCCTGAATCTGCTACATTAATCGTTAACAATCCGCTCGTCGACTGTACAGCTAAGGAGCTAGAGCTACTACATTTCTTTTGTAAAAATACAAATCGCATTTTTGCAACTTCACAGCTCTATGAATTCGTGTGGGGAAATGATGTGTATGGCGAGGAGAAAATCGTAACGATCCATATTTCAAAGCTAAGGAAAAAGCCTGGGGATGATACGCGCAATCTAAAAATTATCGTAAATTTAAGGGGAATTGGATATAAAGTTATACCACCAAAAGAGAATTCATTATGCGAATAAACACTCGATTTACGTTACATATTGCACTGGAGATTATTCTGTGGATGTTTTTGAGACGTATTTGTATTGTTAATGGACTCGAGTGTATTCTTCCACTCATTAAAAAATCTGTTAGTGAAGAGTATGAGAATTTAATCGTAGCATGGATTTTTGGATTTAGTACCGTGGTGTGTAAAACTGTATTTGGAGGGTATTTTGGAGGTCCTCTTGGATTTATCATGTCTTGGATTCATTAGCTATTACAGGAAAACTATACACAGCATGCTGGACTTTCAAAAATCTATGCCTGCAAGGGAAAGCTCCTTATGCGTTATATGATATGTCAAGAAGTACTTCAACACCTACAATCTTTATCAGAAAAATACTATCACTAATAGGAATGGGGCACTACTCCATTGGTAAACTATCTAGGCAGTTTCCTTGGTTAAACATTGACTGAAGTAATCACATATCTTTAACCCCTTTTTGAAATGCTGGGTGTGTATAATGGAAACCTTGATTTGAATGAATCATCGTTTCTGGATGTCCACTGTCATTAAAATGTTCTTCTAATTCTTTATCGTACAATTAACAAACTCCATGGATAAACCTGTCTATACTTCATAAACAATGATTTCTCGTGTATAAGGATTTGTATGTCTTACTTTCGAATATAAATTGAATTTATGTATTAATCGTTTAATTATTTTATGATTCATCGGAATTTGAAGTAGTTCTTTCTAGTGCAATGTAAAGTCCTCTATAACCCACTTTTTCATAAATCGTCTTTAATAGTACGTAGCCCTGAAAATCTGCTCTTTTCATGTATCGCTTGTTTCTTACTATTTTGGAGCCAGTTATAATAAGCACTTTGACTTATATATGCTAAATATTATAATAACGTGTCATATTTTTAACCAATACAGCAGAAAAGTATCGTAAATAGCTTGATACTTTCTACTTAGTTTTAAATTAGTTGTTTCTTCGCCTTCCTTTTCATCTCGTATAGCTTCTAAAAATGGAAATTGTAAATTCAGCTTCAAGTAAATGAGTACGTGCCTCCTTTTTTGTGACAATTAAAAAACCTTATGACCTCTTAAAAATGAATAAATTAGTATAATGTCGTTGGAATTACGTACTTAATATCATTAGAATCCAAAATACGCGTTAACAAATTGCGCTTTTAGATAAGGATTTCGTTCAAATTACAGAATATTTGCTCAATTATGTGAAGAAAACTATTATTTTTAGTGTGGCAGAAAAAAAACGAAAAGGAGAAGATATCTATGAAAAAGAGGAACTATTTAGTGCAAAAAACTTTAACTATAGCTGCAATTGCATCTATAGGAACCACATTTGCTTTAGCATCCCCAAGTTTAGCTAGTGCAAATCATATTAGTACTTCTCAAGAACAAGGTGTTCTAGCAGAAAATACTCCAACTAGTATAAGCATTAATGAACAAGCAAACGCAGTAGGTATTAAAGATGTTCAATCTGAATTGAACAAAATCGGAAAATACTATTATACTAATGAAATAGCTGGAACAAAATACTATTCAAAAGGACTTCCACTAATTTTTAATCCAGCCCCAGATAGTGTTGAGACAGAGCTAAACTTTAGTATTACGAGTAATACATTAAATAATCTTAACTATGATTCAACAACGATTAATTACGTAACAGTAGGCCAACTTGATAATACAAAAACTCCTCTAGAACAGATACTTACAACAATTAGTTACAGTGAGAGTGTACAAGAAACAACATCGACAGCGACACAAAATGGTTTTAAAGTTGGAGGGTCTGGTGACCTATTTTTTAAAGTTCCTCTATTAGTAGAAGGTTTAAAATTAAATGCAGAATTTAATTCTTCTACTACAAACACAACTACAAAGAGCGTGACAAGAACATTAACAGCACCTTCACAAAATATAAGAGTGCCATCGGGTAAAAAATATAAAGCAGTCGCTGTT
Organism: Lysinibacillus sp. VIII_CA; assembly: GCF_049943995.1. Lineage (NCBI taxonomy): Bacteria > Bacillati > Bacillota > Bacilli > Caryophanales > Bacillaceae > Lysinibacillus > Lysinibacillus sp. VIII_CA. The sequence continues at coordinate 172,701 of NZ_JBNFXM010000009.1, read as the reverse complement.
TTAAAACAATTAAATTTTTGGGGTGATGTTTCGTTTACTGGTGAAGGAGTCAATCCTATGACTACAATAAAAGGGACTGCTGTATATCGTGCACCAAATGGTCATTATTGGGAAAATCATACATGGAGCAAATATACGGCTCAATTTTGGTATGAACTGACTAATGCTCAGAAAAATGATTTAAATGGAATAGAATTCAATTACTTTCCAAGTACTGGTGGAGTTATAGTAAAAGCACAAGGGACTGGTAAATTCGAAGGTGTAATGGGTAGTACACTAGAGGTCGATATTTTAGATGTTACAAATCCAGCAAACCCCATTTTAGTGGAATCAAGACCTTTTTAATAATTTATTTTTTTAGTATCTGAATCAGTTTCATAGTTCATAGTATTCAAGAGCCTAGGCTACTCCTATTAAGAAAACTTATGTTTATAAAATTTAATTGGTGAATATAATGTACATGGCTAAAGACATGGAGAACAGTTGTATGACGAAATCGGAGAACAAAGTCTTCTGCATAAATTGGCCCTTACTAGGCGTAGTCTGAAAATGGACGCTCAACCTAATTAATTGATATCCGAAACGGACACGGACATTCATAAATTTCATTTATTGGAATTTTGAGTATTTCAAATGTTGAATGATCATTGTAGTGGCTTACTGAATTTAGTTAGCCGCTTTTTTGTTGTTTATAAAAAACAGACAACTTTGATATACAATCCTCAAAGGCTGCTTTAAGTAATTCTGGGTTGTTGGTTCTAATCCCATACTTTTAAGGTTACACTTTCATCCAGCACGCATTTCTCCCTTTTGAAACAAGCTTAATTTCGCCTAATAATTGTAAATCATTTAAAGCTTTACTAATTGTTCTTTCGGCTATATCAGGATACATACTCCGAATGCATTCTTTTGTGAAAGGTTGTTCGTGATTAAGAACAAAATTCTGAATTCTCTCTATCTTAGTCTGTCTACTTATAGAATCCTTAACTCTATTATGTAGATTTTTATAAGCATCTAAAATAATTGTTAAGAATATTTTTAACCAAAAGCTACTATTATGCTCATTACAATACCAATTTGCTGATGATTTATAGATTGCTTCATAGTATTCTGATTCTCTTTTCTTTATATGTTCATCTAAACAAACATATTTTACAAATGTATGGCCGCTTTTTATTAGTAATAATTGCATTAACATTATAGTCACTCTCCCATTGCCTTGACTAAATGGAATTATGCAATAAAGATTGAATATAAAATAAGCTATCAGTAGAATAGTAGGACATTCTTTTTTACAGTTTAATAAATTATACTGGTCGCATAATTGTTCTACAGCCACTTGAATTTTTTCAGGTGGAAGAGGACGATAAACCTTCGTGTACATCCCATTCTCCAGTATTCCGGGGATAGAAAATGGTTTTTGTCTCCATTTTGCACCATCCGAGGTAATAAAATGAATTAATTGAAAATGCAATTCTTGTATAGTATCTGGACTAATAGTAAAAACATTAGATTTTTCACGCACAAGCGTCAGAGTTTCATAGTAACAAAATATCGCATCTTCTGAGATCGACTGGGGTATTATATCTCCTAAAATAAGTTCTTTTAATCGTTTATTGGAAACTTTTATATCCTCATAAATTGAAACATAGTTTTTTATGTATTGTATTGGCATAGCATTTTCCAGTCTAGTAAATATATCCGATCTTTGTTCTTGATAAGCCGTTAACTTTCCTTTGTATTCACTAATTTCACTAACTAAGTTTATTATTTGATTCTCCCCATTATACTTATACTGATCTTCGAAAAAATTTCTCATTTTCCCTCCTACTTTCCTTTGTTACAAACATACATATTATTATTGTAAAATGAAAATCTTCACAGAAATAAAAATTTTTATTATTCTATATTAGTTAATTCACTATATAATTGTAGCCCACTATAAGATAATTACAGAATAATTAATGGGTAAATTCTTTTGACTTTGCATAATAAAAAACGATATAGAATTAATAGCTTGGAAAAGAGGGTTTAATCAAATAATCCCTATTTATTAGCAGTTGGTGGCAATAAAAAGGAAATATCCGCTACGTTATTGCTAACATCGGGATGATTGTCTATTAACATAGAGGCTCATATTCTTCCGTTACCGTATTCACTATAAGAATCATTACCTTCCGAATAATATGTTTGATCAAATACAATTTGATATCCTGCTGCATATGCTTTTGTATTCATGTTGTTAAGACCGTGGTATTTTGTATTACCATACCAACTAAAAAAATCAAGAAATGAACTTTATGAATGTCCATGTATTTGTCTCGAATATCAATTAATTGGTATAAGCGTCCTGTTTCAAACTACGCCTATTAAGGTCAATTTATGCAAAAATAACTCTGTCTCACTAAAAACAATAGTGTTTTTCGCTAAATCTAGCAAATATTCTGTAATAATAGCAAAATTTATACCTTAAAGCGTATTTTGTAACGCGTATTTTTGATTCTAGTCATAGTATGTACGTAATTCCAACGACACTTTACTAATTTTTTACTTTTAAGCATTCATCAGACTTTCTAATTGTCACAAAAATAGTTAATAAAATATTATAATTTTTTAAAAAAACATACTTTAAGACTAAGAGCTTATTGAATACCTCCTTGTATATTTTTTTCATTAATTCTGTTTAACTCATGATTTTAATTCATTTAGCAAATGTTTTCCACCATAAATCCCCAAAATATTTTCCTTTTCTAAACAGAAAATATGAATTCTTTGCATAATAAGAAGATTTAAACCTAGTTCAGTCCACCTAATTCAATACATATCTATCAAGTATATTTAATGGTGAAATTATTGCTTAAACGATGTCTGATACTCAAAATGTAAACCTTGTGTTAGATAATCTACAGCATTATCCGTTTTACTGCAAGGTGGTTTTACACAGCTACCATGGATCGATTTATACTTCTACAGCGTACCAACAAGCCATCAAAGCAAAAGGCATTATCATAAGCATGTCCCGTAAAGGATGCCCTCTGATAATGCCCCAATCGAAACGTTTCATGAGACACTTAGAGCAGAAACGTTTATTCCGACTGATTACCTTATTTTCTCGCTTATTAATTCTAGCTTCTTTCAAAATTTCAGCCAAGTATGTCACTTTAAATTATAATTTGTCATCTTTATACTTTAAACATATTTCAAATTTGTGTCATTTATCTTCCCTTATACTATTTTTTCAATCGTTATCATAGTGTTTTATTTGGATTATATGCCATTTAAAGTAAATAAGAGGGGATTTTTAAGTGATAAATTTATATATAAAAGTGGTTATGAGTTACTTAATATGAAAATTGAGGGAATTTGTGAAGAAGGTTATCATATCTATATATCATTTGTTTAAATGGCGCGCATTTTAAATGGTATACAATATTATCGAAAAAGGGGATAAAAATAATGAAGAAAAAACAAAAAATGTTAGTCACAGCAGCAATGGTAGCCACATTAGCTACAAGTGCATTACCTACTACATTGGCGTCTGCCGCAGAAACAAATGCTCCTATTCAACAACAAGAATCACAAAAGAGTATTCAACCGTTCTCACAGAGTAATTTAGAAATAGCTGTAAATGCTGCTTTATATGGTCCAGAAGTAAAAAAAATTAAAGTATTTGAACATGAATTCAATGTAAAACCAGTTGAAGTAGTAAATTTAGGCGGCGGAAAACAATATGTTAAGGGCCAAATCTCTCATCATTTAACTCTTCGTCCAGATGATCAATTTTACTATGAATTTACAGTAAAAGATGGAAAAGTAACTGATACGCCTAAATTTTATATTGATAGAGGTGGCTTTACACCATTTGCAGCACCACTTTTATCTATTATTGCTGCATATAATGGGATTCCTGTTAATCCAAATGATTTAAACACACTTGGTCAACAAATTGGGAGAGTGATCGATGGTAGTTGGGAACATGCAGCACAATCTATTGCTACTATCGTTAGTTTAACCTTTAACGAGGAATAGACCTTTCTAGGAATGTAACTGACATCAATTATTAAACGAATGTATCTCATTTATAACTGTTGACGAATCCGTAAAAGATCCGTGCTACTTTACCATTGTATGTTACAAATAGGAGTCTTGTTTAAGACTCCTGTTTTGTTTGTAAAAAAATATATCTCATCATTTTGTTGAGATAAATATGTATAATTACACATTTTATTATATGAGATTATTTAGTTTAAAAAAGGAGAGATAGCATGAGGAGCGTCTTAAAATTTAGCATTCTTACTTGTGTAATATTGGCAAATTTATGTACAACTTCTACTGTATTTGCTGATAGTCACCCTGGTTATTCATATGAATCAAATATAGGCTATCAGAATTCAACCTGGATGTCAGAAATAGAGGGTTCAAAAAAAATAAGCGAGCTATCTATTCCAGGAACTCATGGTTCTATGGCTTTACATGGAATAAGTGTTTTTGATGAAGATTTGACTAGGAATCAAACCATGAACCTTTCACAGCAATTAAATTCGGGTATTCGTTATGTAGACATGCGAGTGAAATGTGTTAAGGATTCCTTCGCAATGCATCATGGAATTGTTTATCAAAAAGCAATGTTTGAGGATGTATTACAAGAGATAATTCAATTTTTAAAAGATCATCCGAATGAAACAATTTTAATGCGTTTAAAAGAAGACACTGATCCCGAAACCGGCTCACAATCATTCGAACAAATATTTAACAATTATAAAGAGCGTAATGCTCCTTATTTTTGGGACCCAGATTCTGTAGCATCTTCAGAAAGAAATAATCCGAAACTAGAAGATGTCCGAGGTAAAATTGTAATACTACAAAATTTCACAGCCTCTCAAACATATGGTATTAACTATGATTCTTTATATATTCAAGATAAGTTTGAAGTCGGTATCGGACCAAACGGAATATATGATAAATGGAATTCAGTGAAAGCTCATCTTCTACAGGCAAATAATAACTCGCAAAATGGAAAAATCTATTTGAACCACTTTAGTGGGACAGGAGGCGGATTAGCATTATTAACTAATTTCTATCCTTGGTTTGTTGCAAGTGGGAAAGAAAGTCGCAATACAAATAGCAATCAAAAGCTGATTCAAAAAAATGCTACAAATGAATGGACGGATTTCCCTCGTGATATGAATGACCAAGTGTTTTACGGTGGAATGAATACAATGGGAACTGAATTCATTCAAAAAAGTGGGCTGAATCATGTTGGGATTATCGCTGCTGATTTTCCAGGCCCCGGTTTAATAGATAGTATTATTCAGTTGAATGGGATAAATTAAAATGAAAAAAAGAATTATAATGGTCAATAAGAAATACTGGAGCCCTACACTCATTACAACTATATTTAAATAAAGTCGCCAAAAGAACAAGACTTTATTGCTTTGACAATCTAATAAGTTTGAATAAACTTATATTTTCCTAGATCATAATTTTCTTTTATTCAAAGTGTTGAGAATCATCAATAGATGCCGGTAGCTCGTAGCTCTTTATTTTGGAGATTTTCGATTTGCAGCTACATCTCCATTTTTTTCTTTTCAAACCTTTATAATAGCTTCAAATGGAATAAATTCATTTACCGTTTCATTTGCTCTGCTTTGAACTATAGAAAAAAGCTTAACGACAATATGGGACTGAACCCCATAAGTGAGGCAGTCTCAAAAAAGCATCACCCTACCAGTTTCCGATCATTAATTGGAGACTGGTTGTTTAATTGCAATTGAATTCGAGTATTGTAATAATAATTTATATAATCTCTTACGTTTGATCTACAATGACCGTTGTAGCTCGAGTTAATCCGTCTAGATAAAAAGTTTCTGCTTTGAGTGTCGCATGAAACGATTCAATTGGGGCATTATCAGCGGGCGTTCCTTTACGGGACATGCTCATGATAATGCCCTTTGTATAAACCGACCCCTGATCACTGTGTAAAAGACAACCTTGCGGTAAAACAGGTAATTTGCTGAAGTTTATCTAACACAAGGTTTACATTTTGAGTATCAGACATCGTATAAGCAATAATTTCACCATTAAATTAATCGAGTATACTAGATAGATCTAACGTTTTCCCGCCAAAAGGTAAGTTGGTAATATTTATAAGAAGTTTCTCCAAGCGTTTTTGTGATGTAAATTCACGATTCATCAGATTATTAGCCACGTAATGTGGTTGTCCTGTTTGTTTACGTTTTTTAACTTTTACACGACATGGCCAACCATACTTTTGCATGATACGTTGCACAGCCTTATGATTCACGACCCAAACTTGTCTTAAGATTGCCGTGATTTTTGGATAACCATTGGAAAGATAATAACTCCAACTGGTACCCACCATAATAGATGAAAATATAAAGCCAGTGATCTGTTTTTGTAAAGATTGTACGAAGATTTTCTGCCCCAAGCAGCCCCATTTGACGAACTCGAATAGAATAAAATGTAAAACCAAAAAATGGTGTAATTGGTTATTTTTTAAAAACATTTAGAATATTCCTTAAACTCGCAACCTTATCTATACCTCTAGCGTTCTTCTAATAGTTTGATCGCTAAAAAGGAGGTATTTAAATGTTACAAATCAATAAATTAGATAAAAGTTTAGTAATTAGCTTGTCATTACTCGGTTTCATTAGTTGTTTGTTTGTCCATTCCAGTAGTACGGTATTTGAGCAGTATACAAGCTCATTTATTGTTAAGCAGTTATTCTATTACCTAATAGGTTTTTTAGTGATGTATGGTGTAGCGACGCTTGATATCGAGCAGCTAAAAAAAGTCTCCTGGCCATTTTATTGGGCAATGGTCTTGTTAACATTTTGCTTATTTATTGCACCCGAAAGTATAGCCCGAACGGTAAATGAGGCGAAGCGCTGGTACCAAATTCCAGCTTTAGGATCATTTCAACCGTCAGAGTTTTTAAAATTCGCGCTTTTAATCGTTGTCAGTAAGGTCATCGTTTCACATCGAGAAAAATATGTGCACCCTACCTTTTTAACGGATATGCGACTCCTCATAATAATTGCGGCTATCACCTTTCCCCCTATGCTCGCTGTTTACAAACAGCCAGATACAGGCATGACAATGATCTATATGTCGATGCTTATTCCTATGCTTTTCTTTTCAGGTATACAAAAAAAATTGCTTATTATCTTTACAGCCATTCCAGTATCAATTCTCAGCATTGTGACTATTTTATATGTAAAGTATAATGAATTTTTTACAAACAACATTTTAAATAAACTATCAGGGCATCAAATTTCTCGAATTCAAGGATGGTTGCAACCTAATGAATATCCGGACTCATCTTTTCAAACAAGACAAGGGTTTTTGGCAATTGGTTCGGGACAGTTTACCGGAAAAGGATACATGAAGAATAATGTCTATGTCGTGGAAAAGCATACCGATTTCATTTTTGCAAACATCGCTGAAGAACTCGGTTTCATTGGAGGGGCTTTCGTCATTACTTTGTTATTTTTTGTGATTTACCGAATTGTTCTTATAACAATAGAAGCAAAAGATCCATTTATGACGTTGATGGGAGCAGGGATTTCTAGTTTATTAGCCTTCCAAATCACACAAAATATAGGTATGACAATTGGCCTTTTGCCCGTAACTGGTATGACATTGCCATTTTTAAGCTATGGAGGAAGTTCACTTATATCAAACTTCATGTTAATTGGCATTGTGATGATTATCAATAAATCTTATAGTAGCTACATGTTTAAAACAACAAAAGATTAGGGAAGGTGTGTACATGAGAAGTGTTGTTCATACTCATACTCATACTGCGCCTACCTTTTAAATGCTATAAGACAGCTTTTCTTTTAGAACTAAACATTAATGGAACCCCACTAATAAAGATTCTCTTGAATAATATTAAGATTTGTAGATAATGTTATTTACGTTATGAAAGCTTGCAACAGCTGCACCATTGTTGCAATGCTTGTGCTGTTTGGCACACTCATCCAGTCATACCTAGCCTTCTATGAGATTCGTGTTCCTCGGACCGGTGTTTTGCCTTCAGGTTCCGCGTCACCAAGGATACCCTTGCTCTTGGCTAATCTCTACTTCTTTCTTCGAGATTCTTGCCTTACACCCTATAGTTCATGTGCATTGCCGGGCGCACCAAAAAGAGAGCCCAGAGTGTTGCTCACTGGGCTCTTGAAATGTTTTCTTAATAGTTAGCCGTATGAATTGAGAGTTCACGTACGGTTCTGTTAGAGCCTTTGGTTAAACCCTCATTGGCTTACTCGACTGAGAGGTCGGAGGGGGAGTCACCTGCTTTCTACTCGATTCAAATTGGCTAGCTAAGATAGGCTTTAATATTTAAACTGGTTGATTAGCGATTTTAACTCATCCGCCATATGAGAGAGTGATTGAGCAGAGGCATTAATTTCTTCCATAGAAGCTAATTGCTCCTCTGTGGACGCGGCAACTTCTTCTGATGTAGCAGCATTTCCTTTAGCTGAAAAAGCCAAATCCTCCGTAATAGCTGCAACCTCTTGAACACTAGCTGACATCTGTTCTGATGCGGAAGATACTTCTTGCATTTGCGGCGTAATTTGTCGCATGCTGGTCATGATGACTTGGAACTTTGCAATCGCTTCATCCGATACGCGTAAACCACTTTGTACGTCGTTAGTAACTTGGGCCATAATGTGTACCGATTGCTCCGTATCTGCTTGAATACCATGTACTAATTCGAAAATCTGTTTTGCTGATTGTTGGGATTGCTCTGCCAGTTTACGTACTTCATCTGCAACAACAGCGAATCCTTTCCCGTGTTCTCCTGCTCTTGCAGCTTCAATAGCAGCGTTGAGAGCGAGCAGATTCGTTTGGTCAGCAATGCCTGTAATCACATCTAAAATAGACGTAATTTGTTGCGAGCGATTATGTAACGTTTGAATTTTTGTGTTTGATTCTGAAACGGATTGATGTATGGAATTCATTTGTTCTTTCGTATCTTGGACTGCTTTGCCACCCTCATCTGCCTGTATCGTAGCGTGCTGTGAAAGATCCGTAACAGTAGAAGAAATTTCTGCAACATGAAGAATTGCTTTTGACAGTTCATTTAATGATTCAGCATTTTTGTTTACATTCGTAGTTTGCGTATCTGCACTAGATGCAACTTCTTGTATAGCAATTGCCACTTGCTCGGTTGCTAAACTCGTTTGATCAGCATTAGCTGTTAATTCTTCCGCTGAAGATGCGACTTCTTCTGCATTGACTTCTACTTTCTTTATAAGTGTTCGAAGACTTTCACGCATATCATTGAACGCCTGGCCTAATTGTCCAATTTCATCATTCGATGTGATGCTCACTTTTTCAGTTAAATCACCTTTACTGATTGTCACTGCACTTTCTTTTAAATTGCCAATTGGTCTAATAATTCCTTTTACTACAAAATAAACGGCTATAAAACTTACCACAATGGCAATGACTAGTACAAGTATAGTGGTATACAATATGGAAGCTGCAGATTCATCTATTTCTTTCGAAAAGATGGTTCCTGTAATTTTCCAGCCCGTCAATTTATTCGTTGTAAAAAATACTATACGTTTATCACCTTCATATACATAATTATACGTCCCAGATTCTTTCTCGTATATCTGATTAAAGAAGCTCTCTTTCACTTCCCCTCCACCTTCTAAAGTAGGATGTGAAATAACTTTTTTGTTTTCATCAAAAATAGAAGAATATCCATTTTTTCCTATACTAATAGATTCTGATGTTATTTGTAAGTCTGCCAGTTTAAGATCTAATGCCACAACTCCTGAGCGGTCTTTTAACTGCTTAGCAATTGTCACAATCATTTCTTCAGTCCTCACATCTTTGTAGGGTTCTGTTATAAAAGGTTTCCCTTGAAGCTTTACTGCTTCTTTATACCAAACTCTATCCAGAGGATTATAGTTTTCTGCAGTAGACACGTCCTCTCCTTGAATAAACGCTCCACTATTCGTTGCAACATATATGCTGAAGACATCTGGATTTAGTTTAAAGTATTGGTGAAGTGATGATCTTAATGCAACCTCACCCTGTCCATACATCGAAGAATTAATTTCCTCACTAAAGACTTCAATTTCGTTAATTTTTTCACTGATGGTTTTGTCTATAAGTTTGTTTAATACCCCAACACTCTGGTTGGCACTTTGCAGAATTTCCTTTTCTATAGAATCTTTAGCTGATAAGTATGACAATACCCCAACTAAAACAACGGGGATTATTAATACAAGTCCAAATGAAATATACAACTTACTTTTAAGGCTTTTAAATACAGTTTTCATGTAACGGTTCTCCTTTGTCTACATAAGCTTTACAAGCTTTTTTTAAGATGCTTGCTTACAACTATTGTCCGTATTCTTTTTTCGCAAACCTACTATTAATTTACTAATTAGGCTTTAAAAAAGAAGAAAGCTTCCATTCGAGGGTACTAAAGAAATTCGGTTTTCGTTAGCATATATCTTGCTCACTTCAGATTTACCAACTTGAAAAGTCCATTTGTATAACAATTGCTATGGCAAATCGACTTTTTCAGCGCCCTCCTTCCATACATGTTTTTTTTACAGTTCCTTTGGTTCATAAATTATGCTCTTTGTTTTTATCGGTCTAAATGCTTGAATTCGAAGACTTTTTTGTTCCCCACATGAACTACATAGACAATGATTTGTAATGTAAGACCAATTTCAAAAGTCCTCTAGTGGACTGAATAGCACTGAAAAACTTATTTTTTTTAATGGGAATCGCAACACTAGTTTTTCTAACGAAATTGATGATAGCATTGTTCTAGTTAAAGATGAAAATGATTACCCTGCTGCGAATAAATAAAAGGCTTGAGCTAAGTGCAATAATAGATTCAATCCTTTTAAGTTTTGTCTTAAAAATTTCCATTTCTAGAATGTCTATTTATTACTATTAGACTTAATACATTTAACTAGACAATAGAATAAAATATTTTTATCAAGAGGCTTATTATATCCATAATAAAAAAGCTCTGCTGACACTTTCTTTACAGAGCTTCTAACATAAACTTCTCAATTAAATATTGATAACAACCTATTAGTCATTTGATAAGATGTTTATTATATTGTATCCACTTTTCCATTTCCCTCTCAACAGCTCTATTTTGCCATTCAAACCAAATACCAGAACACTCACTACAATGGCTATCTACCCCGTTCTTTTTATGCATATCTTTATAAGTAAATATAGTTTTTTTACGGCAACTGTAGCAAAAGATTTCTTTTTCTTTATAAAATTCCATATTAAACCTACCTAATGATTTTTACTTATTCATCTCCTTTTTTCATTAAAGTTATTCAAGTATTTTTAGGAGTTAAACTTTTAAGAGTTTTCTATGGCATAGTTATTAGTCTATTAACAGAAGGATTGTACTAAAAAAGCAAATAACATTGGGTAAGATAAGAAAATAAATAAACATTACAAGGAATCGCTCTATATTAACTAGCATGAGAATTTTTCTTTCTTTCATTAAGTAGATACAAAATAAAAAAAAAGACAATCATATAATATGATTGCCTCTGAATTTAACTTTTAAAGAAACAAATTTGGGGAAATAAGTTTCTTATAGATCTACCACTGACTGGGTTTCTTCGCTCCTGCTAGTTTTACTCTTCTCATATATTACCATACAAGTCCAAACGGCTAGCGATCCACACTACTACAAACCCGCTGCCATCTTATTAGCCTCACTGGTGCTGACACACCTCTTCTAACAAGACTTCAAACGTTCCACTACTTCCATCCCTTATTTTGATTTCCTTAGGTTTCCACTATCCAGGAGTAAAAACGACCGGTTTAACAGTCAATTCATCGATCGCCACTACAGCATTGCATCTATAGGGATATACAGTGAGCCCCTAGATTCATTTCGTACCATACATTACATGGAATCGTTTTTCTAACCATAGAAATCTTTTAAAGAACCCCGCACAGGAACCACCGGATACGACTTCACCTGGCTTCATCCCTTTTGTATCATTCAGCACAGCACTGGGTGCAGGAGGATTAGGTACTTGTAGATTGACAGTTGTACAAGAACAGGTCTTCACCTATTAATTGGAAGTAATAGTTAGAAAGAAAACCCCATATTTATTGCTTAATGCAAGACATGGGTTTTCAGTTCCACTCATTTCACTGAATGAAAACTAAAGCCTCTAATCTAAATAGACGAACTTCACATGAAAAATCTAAAAAAATTTTTCGCTTATTATTTCCTTCAATCCTAATCCATATTAACTTCATATACTAGAAAAAGCCCTATCCCTGCCATAAAAATGGGGCTTTTATTCATTTATCTACAGGTTAGTATATAGTATGTTCAAAGACTAGAAATTGGAGATCCATGGTACTTAATTATTCTAGTAAAAGAAAAAAACCCTGTAAAGATTACTCTTTACAGAGCTTTTTCACGTTAATGATCTATTTCATAGAATTAAAATCAAATAACTAAAAATTAGTTAGCAATTGTTGCAGTAACAGTTTTATTAGCTAAAGCTGCATCAGCTGTAAATACAACATCAGCTGAATTTGAAGCGTTAGAAACAGTCCAACCTGTTAAACCAGTTGTGAATGCATCTTTGATTTTAGCAGCAACTTGAGCTGCAGTATCGCCAGCAGCAACCGCTACAGTTTTAGCAACAGCTGTACCATCAATAGTAAGTGTAACTGTAATGTTAGCAGAACCAACAGCTGTTCCATTAACAGTTAATGTTTCAACTTGAGCTGTTCCTGGAGTAGGTGCAACAGCAGCAACACCAGGTGTTGTTTGCGTTGAAGCTACTTTACCATCAACAGAAGTAGTTACAGCTGTTAAAGCTGTCGCAGATTCTTGACCTGCTTTTTGAGTGAAAGTTAAAACTCCAGCTGAAGGATTAGCAACTGTATACTTTGCACTTAATGTAGTATCAGCATCAACTAGTCCCTTTACCGCTGTTGCTGTTTCAGCAGCAGTACCATTAGCAACAAGTGTTAACTCAACACCACCAATTGTTACTTTTTCATTTGCAAGAAATGCATCAGTAAATGTTACTGTATCAACACCTGGTACAGCTGGTGTTCCAGCATTTGGAGCAACACCCGGAGTTGTATGTGTAAGTGTACCAGTAACATTAGCAGTAGCAGTTACTTTTGCAGATTCACCAGTTGATTTTGTAAGTGTATTTTTAGCAACTGAGTAATCAATTACATATTTAGCTGATTCTTTTACAGATACTTTATAAGATGTATCTACTTTACGAGCATCTGAAAGCGTAATTACTAGTTTATTTCCATCTTCAATAGAAACATTGTAATCACCAATAGGATTTAATTCCTTATTGTCAGATACACGAGTAACGATGAAATCAGCATCGATTAAATCTTGGTGTGTAGTAGTATCTGCATCAAATTTGATTGCTTCTGAATAAGTGATTGAAATTTTATTTCCATTTACAGCGTATACACCCTTATCAGTAATTTCTGGTTTTACAGAATCTAATAAGTTAGTAGATCCTTTAATGAACTCAGAACCTTCTGGAGTGTTTCCAGCAAGTGTTACAAGTTTAGTAAAATCAACTTTTAAATTTAAATCAGCAGCAGAAGTTCCAAGAACACCATCTTTGAACTTAACTTTAACAGTTGAAGTACCGTCGATTTCTACATCCTTAACTTGTTCAACACCAGCAATTTCGTAAGAGAATGCTCCTGTAGAAGCAGATTTAACACCTGCGTTTAATTTAACTTTAATTGTATTTTTATCAACTAACTCTGCTTTCATACCAGGATAGTCTTTGTTGTTGATATCAGCTAAAGCTAAATCAGTTGATTTATCTAATTTAATAATATTTTTCCCAGTACCTGTTGTAGTATCTGCAAATTCTTTTAATAAGTTACCTGCAACATCTTTTACTCCAAGTACTTGTAATTCTGAAACATTAGCTTTACCTGAACCAGCATTTACAAAATCAACAGTTTTTCCATCAATTGTTTCTGCGAATGTAATAACTACAGTAGTACCATCTTGCAATACTGAAATATCAGCTAAATCTGATGATAAAGTTTGTAATTTACCGTCAATTTTCACAAGATAATTTGAATAATCAACTAAAGTATCAACATTCATTTTCTTGTTGAATGTAAGAACTACACGGCGTTCTTTTGTATTAACAACTTTTGAATCAAATTCAGGAGCGTCTTTGTCGCCTCTTACAATTTTATCACTATAATCAAGCATTGTGTTTTGAAGCTTAGTAGCATCTTTAATGTTTTTGATTGTAAGTTTATTTTCACCTGTAGAAAGATCTGAATATAGGTTGATAATTACAGTTTTAGAATCATTCGGGTCTAAATTTGCATTTTGAACTGAAACTACTTTACCGTCTTTGTTTAATACAGTATAGTTTTTCACTTCTTGAACACTTTTTGAATCAAGTGCTTTAGAGAATGTTACTTTAATAACGCGTGCATCTGTTACAGTTACTTTTTTCACTTCTGGGCGAGTTTGATCAATCTCAGGAGTTACAGTAACTTTTGTATCTTTTGCAATTTGGTTATCAGAGAAGTCTTTAACGCCTTCTACATGAATATCTACTTTACCTGTTGGAAGAGTTTTATCTTCTTTAAAGAAGAATTTGTATTTGTTATCAGCAATTGCTTCAAATTCATGAGCTTCTTTCTTAGAATCTCCAGACTTCCAATAAACGTTAGAAGCTTTGATTGTTTCAACATCCACATCTTCAGAGAATGTTAAAGTAACAGATTCTAAAGTTGCAGTTGCTTCAGTTACTGTTGGAGCTTCTTTATCTTCTACAACTTTGAAGTCGTGAGTTGAAGATAATGAAACGAAATCAGCATAATCTTTAACACCAGTAACAGTTAGTTTATGATCACCAACTGAAAGAGCAGTTGAACTGAATGGAGTTAAGATAACAGAACGATCGTTAGCGCCCATAGTAATTTTACCGAAGTAAGCTTTACCATCTAAAGTAAAGTTAGATTGTTGTAAACCTTTAACTGGCTCACTGAATTCAAGCTTCACTGATTTTGTTCCTAAAGATTTAACTGCTGTAACTTCTGGTAATTTGTTATCAACTGCTGTAAATTCAACGTTTTTCACATTGATTACTTTATCGCCAGCTTTTACATTTGAAATGCTAATTGCATCAGCTTTGTTATTTGTAAGAGTTCCTACAACTGTAACAGTTGCTGTTTTCTTGTCATCAGATAGTTTAACAGATTTAACTGCTTTACCTGATTTTAAAGTGTAGTTTGAAGCTTCTTCAGCTGTTTCTTTATCAACAGTACCGTCGAATTCAACTACTACTTCTTTAAGGTTAGTTGCAGATACAGATTTAACTGCAGTAGCTGTAGTTACAACATAAGTAACTTTAGCT
Organism: Lysinibacillus sp. VIII_CA; assembly: GCF_049943995.1. NCBI lineage: Bacteria > Bacillati > Bacillota > Bacilli > Caryophanales > Bacillaceae > Lysinibacillus > Lysinibacillus sp. VIII_CA. Next base: position 157,273 of record NZ_JBNFXM010000009.1, on the reverse strand, counting down.
TTGTATTCAACATCCTTAATTTTGAAAGTAACTTCTGTTTCTTTGTTAGGCTCTAAAGCTTTTTCTAAAGTAACAGTTTCTTTAGTACCGTCAGATAAAGTAACGTTTAAAGTTTTAGCGTCAACTACTTCGATTTTGTCAACTTTTGGAGTAGCATCTACGTTTTCAATAGTACGTGAGAATACCACTGCGAAGTCTTGGCGAGTAATTGGAGCATTTGGGTTTAAGTTTGTTTTACCATTTGCTTCAGAACCTTTGATAACGCCGTTTGCAACTGCGATTTCTAGGTAAGATTTAGCCCATGGTTTAACAGTAGAAGCGTCAGCGAATTCGCTTAGATCGCCTTCACCCTCTAATTCGAAAGCATCTACTAAAATTTTAGCAGCTTCAGAACGAGTTAATTGTTTGTTTGGTGCGAATTCAGTAGCACTTACACCTTCAAAAATTCCGTTTTCTACAGTTGCTGCGATAGCATCGTAGTACCAAGCATCAGCTTTAACGTCTTTGAAGTTTACATCACCTTCTGCTTCTAATTCTAGAGCGTTAGTGAAGATTGTAGCAGCTTCCGCACGTGAGATAGTTTTAAGTGGGTTGAAGTTGCCGTTAGCATCCCCTTGGATTACACCAGCGTCTACTAAAGATTGAACTGCTTCTTTAGCGTAGCCAGAGATTTTGTTGAAGTCGTTTAATTGTGCAGCAGATGCTACAGGTACGATTGCAGATGCAACTAATGCAGCTGTTGCTGATGCCGCGAAGAACTTACGGCCTTTGTTTTGCTTTGCCATTAATTTATTCCTCCCTAATATTCCTAAAAATTGATATTATTCCAACGAAAACTATAGTACCACCATAATTAGTTGCCTAAATTTATGTATTATAGCTTTCTCGAATAATTCAAAACTAAAGCAAATTTTCTTAGTAAAGTTACTAGAAAATGAGTAGTAGAATACCATTCTAGTAAGCTTATTCACTTTCTACAATAATATAACATTATCTTTTCCGAAATTCAAGCATTGGGACATAAATTTAGATATAGAAGATTTTTTTACCATGGACCTTACTAGATGGCTATAGTCTTCCAACTAATTTAACCCTCATTTGTATTGGTAACATATAGTTCCATTTCCTATTATACCTGACTCTCCATAATAACCAAGCATTTTCTGGAATGGTTACTAAATTGTCAAAAATTAAAGACTCCCGTAACATTTTAGTTATATTTGTAAAGAAACAGAAACATAGCTATAGTTTTTTAGCGAATTCCGCCTCTTTCCTATCACTTTTAAGAGTTTCTTCATTATTAAATAATAGCTAGTTCTATCTGTCCCTATGTTGTAATAATAGATTACCTTTTTTTGTGATACACTTTTGATAGTTTGATAGAACAATTATCAGCTATTGAAGGGAGCTTGAAAAATGAAACGAAAATTTCCTCTTTACGGGGCAGTGCTTGCAGGTATGCTATATCTTGCACCTACTAGCGCTTCAGCAGAAGATATTTCGAAGCACTGGGCCTATCATGAAATGAACTATCTTATTACAAACGATTTAATGAAGGGTGATGAATTTGGCAATTATCGTCCAAACGATGCTGTTACTCGCGCTGAATTCGCAGCATTTCTAGTCAGAACACTTAACTTGCCAGCTACTTCTAGTCAAGCAACCTTCTCAGATGTAAAGAAAGGCGACTGGTATTATGGAGTGATCGAGCAAGCTAGCTATCATGGATTGATTAAAGGTGACGACCAGGGCAAATTCAACCCGAACGCACATATTAATCGTCAGGAAATGGCGGCTATGTTAAAAAGAGCTCTCCACTATCAAAATATCAATACATCTTCCTCCCCTATTAACTTTAGTGACAATGCTCGTATCGCCAAATGGGCCTATGCTGATGTACAGGCTGTCGTAACATCAGGGCTACTTGTAGGGAAGCCGAATAATCAATTTGCACCACTTGCCCAAACAACTCGTGCTGAAGCAGCGACCGTTCTCTATCGTTTACTTCATTTAGAAGCACCAGAAACTGGTGGAAAGGAATATATAACGACGAATTACTCATTTGACTATTCTTCGGTGGTGAATAAACAAACTGCCAATAATCCAAAGGTAGACGGTGCTGGCATTTTTACGGCTAGCGACGCACTAGTGTCATACTATGTACACCCAAAGAGTGTTATGCAGGATAGCCCATCTTTTTATCAATTTTTAAAATTATCAACTGTGGTTAATAATTTGAATGCCAAGGAACTCAATGATAAGGTACTTGCTAATAAAGGAAGCTTAGCAGGTATGGCTGATGCCTTTATTCAGGCGGGTATCGATAACAATGTAAATGCTATCTACCTGTTATCACATGCTTTACATGAAACCGCTAATGGGGCCTCTGCGCTTATGAACGGAATTGAGGTTGGCTTAGATACGGGTGGAAAACCAGTGATGGTTACTCCTGAAAATCGAGACAGTTTAACCGCTATTAAGAAAACTTATAATGCTTATGGTATTGGAGCTATTGATGCTGATGCCAATAAATTTGGTGCTGAGCGTGCTTATACAAATGGTTGGTTTACCGTACAGGATGCGATTATCGGCGGCGCTCAATTTGTCAAGGATCAGTATATTAGTAAAGGACAAGACACATTATATAAAATGCGCTGGAATCCAGATAATCCAACCGTCCATCAATATGCTACACATGTAATGTGGGCATTTATTCAGGCGAAAAAGATTTATGATATTTATGAATTAGTTGGGGCACATACGTCAACGAATTTAGTGTTTGATGTTCCTGCTTATCAGGGTCAGCCTTCCGCTCCATCTTTACCAAGTCCTACGAAGCAATATGCTTTAGATTCATATATAGCTGGGGCAATCGGAAAGGCTACTACTAATCTCAATATGAGAACATATCCTAATACTACAGATGCTGCATCCATTATGACGAATTTACCTAAAGATACATCCTTCAAAGTACTTGGAGAAAATGGTGGCTGGTTTAAAGTAAGCGTCAATGGTCAAGAGGGCTGGGTGTTTGATGATTATGTTCAACTTGAAAATGGTTTACAGATTGTCAACATGAACATCATGCTCAATGTCCGAAGTGAACCATCTACGACAGCCCCTATATTAGGTACAGTTAAACCAAACGGCTTTATTATTGGTGCAGTAGATGATAAAGGCGAATTCAAAAAAAATGGTGCCTGGTATCAGGTTATCTATAACGGCAAAACCGGCTGGGTACATGGCGATTATATTGTAAAAAAATGATTTCCTACGATTTTCTAAAAAAAGAGTGCGACATTGTCTCGCACTCTTTTTTTGTCTTCATTGCATGAATATAAAACACTATATAATAGAAGAAACTCAAACCCTTCTGTTATGAGCACCACTATTTCCTCCTAAAAAAATCAGTGCATTTTTTAGTTTGTTTCTTGTATATGCAATAGAATCCTCCTTTTTATAACGATGAATCCCCTTTTATGCAGCCTATAGCCATAGCTGAACTATTATCGAAAATTTCCTGTCAATATTGCTTTTATGGTATGATAGATTGCAGTGAAAAAGGAATTACAGAAAGGTTTGAACACTATATGAGGCATGTAACGATTATGGGCGTACCCTTTTTACATATTAGTCAGCAAGGGTTTGTAGATCTACTTGTTAATCGTATTGAACAGCAAGAAAAGACTTTCGTTGTGACAGCCAATCCTGAAGTTGTCATGCAGGCAAATGAAAATCCTACTGTGAAGGGCTATTTAAATCAGGCAACCTACATTTGTGCGGATGGTATCGGTGTAGTAAAGGCTGCTCAAATCCTTGGAGATTCACTTCCCGAGCGTGTAACAGGCTATGATACCATGGTGAAATTGTTAGAGGTTGGTCAGCAAAAACGCTTTAAAGTTTATTTATTGGGTGCACAAAAAGAAACAATTGAAAAGACCATTGCCAATATTCATAAGAATTATCCAAATGTTGAAGTGGTAGGCTATCAGGATGGATTCTTTGATTGGAATAATAATCATATTGCGGACGATATCGCAGCATTACAACCTGATCTGGTGTTTGTCGCTTTAGGAGTACCGAGACAGGAAAAATGGATTACTGAAAACCTAGACAAGTTTTCAAAGGGCGTATTTATTGGTGTAGGTGGCTCCTTCGATGTCATCGCGGGCACTGTGAAGCGTGCACCAGTCATTTGGCAAAAGTTAAATCTTGAGTGGCTTTATCGACTGCTACGCCAGCCAAGTCGTTTTATAAGAATGCTTGTTCTTCCACGTTTTGCTTTAAAGGTTTTCTCATTAAAGCTTAGAGGGCAGGGCACAACAAAATGAGTCAATCAACATTTGTCAAAAGTACACTCGTTTTAACCATTGCGACATTACTTTCTAAGGTGATTGGCAGTATTTTCCGTATTCCACTTCAAAATATTGCTGGTGACGAAGTACTTGGTATTTTCAGTCTTGTCTATCCTGTCTATATGGTGGCTTTGTATTTATCTGTTGCAGGTATCCCTATTGCTATTTCTAAACTGATTGCGGAGGCTAACTCAAGTAAGGATACTGCCAAAATAAAGAAAATTTATGTAACCGCAAGAATCCTTGCCCTATCGTTTGGCGTCATTAGTTTTACAATCATTTACGGTTTTTCAGGGCAGATAGCGAATGCACTTGGTGGGCCATCAACAGAAATTGCCTTAATTATTGTGGCACTAACATTACTTGTGGCTCCTTATATGGCCGTCTATCGTGGCTTTTTTCAAGGCTTTGGAGATATGCGACCGACTGCCATCTCTCAAGTAATTGAACAATTAGTTCGAGTTGCATTAATTCTAATTGTTGCGTACTTCCTAGTTGCGATGGATTATTCAAATGATATCGTAGCTGGTGGAATTATGGCTGGTTCTGTCCTTGGAGCACTCGGTTCACTTGTTTATTTACTCTATAAATATTTCCGTTCGTCGGTAAAAGTAACGAGCAAGGAGAAATATTCTAGTAAGGATTTCTCCACATATAGTAAAACTATATTAAAAATATCCATTCCGATTGCAATTGGTTCTGTTACAATGGCACTTTTTAACTTTGTGGATTCCTTTACCGTTACATATGGGTTAAGAAGTGCAGGGGCAGACGCAAGTGAAATTAGCTTCCTTTATGGGATATATGGTCGAGGGCTAACATTAGTTCAAATTACGACTGTATTTGCGTCATCAATTATTTTACCGCTAGTGCCACTAATTACTACTAAGCTTGCTGAACGTAAAATGGATGAAACACGCAGTATTATTGAACAAACACATCGTATGACTCATCTTATATCATGGCCAGCTGCGATTGGACTGCTAGCCTTAACCTTGCCTTTAAATCTAGCTCTTTTTAAAGACTTAGAGGGAAGCTTAATGTTAGCCATGATTAACCTTAGCTCGCTCTTTACATCACTAACACTCCTTGGGACGGGCGTTTTACAGGGAATGAATGCTGCTAAAACAGGCGCTCTTATTATTTTAAGTGGTGTTGTTTTGAAGGTGTTTGCGAACATCTTCTTCATTCAAGCATTCGGTCTAGATGGTGCTGCCTATGCAACATTATTGGTGTACTTTGTGTTATTTATTGTGAATACTGTCTTTATATATCGTATGATTCGCTTTACTGTTCTTGGAAAAGATACGGTGAAAATGATTGTGTCTTCCATCGTAATGGGAGCAGCCGTTGGTTTACCAACGCTTTGGCTTGATTTTACACATTGGTCTCGTATGTGGGCAATGGGCTATCTGACTATTGCCATCATCATTGGAGGAGCTATTTACTTCCTTTTACTATGGCTAATGAAAGCTATTGATAAACAAGATTTAAAGAAAATTCCTGTTATCGGAAAAAGATTTTCATAAATAAGAGAGGTAGGACACTTATGTCGAAACAGAAATGGCTTTGGGGGATTATTGTTCTTTTACTCGTCGTTTCCTCCACAGGTATCATGATGAGGTGGAATGCGGAGCAATCGAATGATTCTTATGAAATCGTGATTCCCTATGATGAAATACAAACTGCAAATAAAAACAGTGATTTAACAATGGATGAAATCCTTTCCTCCTTAAAGGAAGCTGGACTGACAACTGTTAGTCTTGAGCCTTTAACATTAAAGGAAATGGAAAAACAAAATTTGATTACTGTCTATAAAGAAAACGACTTAGCAGCACAATTATTATTTACACCTTATAAAGATGCTGTTGATGTTACAAAGAGTGGCTCTTATATTCGAGTACCTGAAAATGAAAGCTACCGAAAGCTTATCATGGATAGTGTTGAGCCGGAGGAAGTTCAAATAGGAGAAGAGGCTTTTTATTTTCTCCCTACTTCTAACCATAACTTTGATTTAAAAACACCAATTGGCTACGATCAGCCTGCTATCGATATGATTAGTAAGCATGGCCTAGGCTATGTCTTTAAAGTTGAAAATGCAGATAATGAAGTGGCTAACGCTAAATTGGTGAATCAGTTACTCGCATTAAAAGATGGTTCTTCTGGTCGCTTGCTTGGTCAAGGTGACGAAGCAATTGGCTTTGGACAAGAAAAAGGCAATCAATTAGTTGAAAAACTAAGTGATGCGGGCTATTACTTCTATACAATCGAAAGTAATCCATTGAAGGGCGAAAATAAAATCGCCCAAATGACCGATTACAATATGATTCGTTTGCATAGTATTAACATCAACAGACAAACGAAATTAAAGTTAAATGAAAGTATTGACCGTACAACAAGAGCTGTAAAAGAGCGTAATATCCGTTCTATCTTCTACCATATTAAAACAACTGGTAATGCCAAGGAAAATGTGGAGCAAACTATTGACTACTTAAATGGAGTACATGACGCAATGCCAGATCATTTCCAACCTGGCGAGCCAAAGCTGTTTGATCAGGTAGCTGTACCAGCTTGGGTCACAGCAGCTGTATTAGTAGCAGGTATTTTATTTACCTTTATCGTTTCAGACTTAATCAAATGGATGCCTCTACGAATTGCGGCAGCTGGATTTATGACAGTACTAGCCATTGCGTACTTTATCCTGAAAAGTACTCTATTCTTACAGGCATTTGCACTAATTATTGCAGTCCTTGCACCTACCTATGCCGTAATTAAATCAGCACAAGGGTCTACGAAAATGTCTAAAATACTTGTGCAATACTTGAAGGCAGTAGCGATTAGCCTTATCGGGATTGTTATTGTCATTGGCTTATTAAATGGCAACGCCTTTATGACAGGTTTTGCTACGTTCAAAGGCGTGAAGTTAGTTTATCTGATTCCAATTATGGGCGTTCTACTATTTACATTAATTGAGATTAACCGACTAGCTGATCAAAATATTAATAAATCTTTATCTAATACCGTAACATTGTTAAACAAAGAATTAAAATATTGGCATGTACTCCTACTAATTGTCGTGGCGGGTATCGGTTTATTTTACATTAGCAGAACTGGTAACTCTGGCTCAGTTAGTGATTTAGAATTAACGTTTAGACAATGGCTAGAAAATACCTTATATGTACGACCAAGAACGAAGGAATTCTTAATTGGTTTCCCATTCTTTGTTTTAGCTTTATATGTAATGGGCATCAACCGCAAATGGGGTAGTATCTTACTTGTACCAGGTGTTATCGGATTCTTATCGATCGTTAATACATTTACACATTTACACATCCCAGTAGCTGTTTCAGTATTACGTACTCTATACAGCGTATCTCTTGGTTTTGTTATAGGATTAGTATTTATCCTTATTTTTAAATTCGGTTATCGTTGGGTTTCTAAGGCAATCGCGAGGTGGTCATAATGCACATTGTTTTATCGGGCTATTATGGATTCGATAATGTCGGAGATGATGCTATTCTGCTTTCCATTATTCAAGCTTTGAAGAAATGGGAGAGTGATATAGAGATCACTGTATTATCTAATAACCCAACCGCTACTGAGCAAACCTATGGTGTTAAAGCCATCAATCGTTGGAAAATGAAAGAAATCCATCAATTGCTTAAAACAGCTGATGGACTCATTAGTGGCGGTGGTAGTTTAATGCAGGATCAAACAGGCATGAAAACTATTCCATACTATGCGGGCGTGATTCAAATTGCAAAATGGCTGAAGAAGCCAGTATTTGTTTACGCCCAAGGTATGGGCCCAATCAACCACTCGCTTAGTAAATTAATCGTGCGTAAAACCTTTAACAAGGTTGAGCAAATTACGGTTAGAGATAAAGCCTCCCAAACTCTTTTAACAGAGATTGGTGTACGTAAAGAGACTAAAATTGTGCCCGATCCTGTTATGGGACTCAATGGTGGCGACTTTCATTGTGAATGGTTAGATCAAGAATCCCTAACGGCAGAAAGCTATATTTCTGTTAGTGTTCGTGACTGGCCATCTACAATAGCATATAAAGAAAAAATTGCTCATAGCTTAGACCAATTAGTACGTCAGGGTGAGCAAATCGTTTTCTTACCAATGCATGGTGAACACGATTTAAAAACTTCTCAGGAAGTGGCAGCACTCATGCAGGAAAAAAGCTTAATTGCTCCTTCTGATTTATCCATTGAGGAAAAAATTGCGGTAATTGGACAATCTCAATTATTGATTGGGATGCGACTCCATTCCCTCATCTTCTCAGCCATCTATGCTACACCTTTTATCGCCATTTCGTATGATCCAAAAATTGATGCATTTGCTGATATTGTTGATCAGCCGGTTATTGGGCATGTCGAGAAGGATGATTGGAACGGTGTCACATTGTTCGAACGTGCGATTGCCATGTTAGAATCGTATACGACGGTTCGAGAAAATATGCGTCAGGCTGTGCTACCCTTACAGCATGAAGCTACGGCAACGGCTAAATTAGCGATTGAGACTTTCTCTAAATAAACATTAAAAATGATGAATTTCAATAGTAATTGAAATTCATCATTTTTTTCCGATTTCTAATAATTTTAAAATGGATTGTGCCTGCTGCATATGCATCGCCAGCACATATTGACTGGCCTGCATTAAAATCTGAGCCTTCACCATATTCATCATCTCTTTGGCAATATCAGCATCTCGAATTCGTGACTCTGCTGCCTGTAAATTTTCTGCGGTGTTCACATTGGCATTATAGGCATGTTCCAAACGGTTTTGATAGGCGCCAAGGCGGGAACGTTCACTGGATACGCGTTTTAAAGCGTCCTCCATAGAAGAAATAGCCTTATCTGCCTCATCTCTAGTAGCAATCGAGACATCTTTCAAACCAAGTGCTTCTGAACCGAGACCATTAATCAACAGTTCAATGCTCTGCCCTGCGTTGGCACCTGCCTGAATTTTAATCCCATTTGTTTCATAATCGCCATTCAGTAATGTCTTTGTATTAAATTCGGTATCGGTTGAAATACGTTGAATTTCCTTCTTTAACTCTTGGAACTCTAAATCAAGTTGTTTCCGATCCTCATCTGTTAATGTATCATTGGCTGCCTGCACTGCTAGTTCTCGCATACGCTGAATCATCGCATGTGTCTCATTCAATGCGCCCTCTGCTGTTTGCACTAATGAGATACCATCCTGTATATTCTTTGCCGCCATATTCAATCCACGAATTTGAGCACGCATTTTTTCAGAAATGGCCAGACCAGCTGGATCATCTGCTGCACTATTGATTCGGTAACCTGTAGAAATTCGTAACATTGCTTTACTCATAGCACCATAATGTCGATTCATATTATTCAGGATCGACATCCCTGTAGCTGACCAATTACCTAGCATTTACTCACCACCCTTTTGCCACTTATATCGGTCTATCCTCCGCTTTTTTAACGTTCCATCGGTAATAGTTTCCAATATAGTAGGATTTATTAATTATTTGTAGGAAAGTTATTCATCCCTTTAAACTTTTGACCTACCTGTGATAATAAAAGCACCCCTTCTCCTAGTAAGAAAAGTAGGTGCTTAATGGGTATACCATCTATTCAATTTTGAAACCTCCAAGTTGATGGTTCTTTTGCTGCAATAGATTAAAAAAGAGTGATTTATTGTTCTCTAATAATGCTTGATCGATTAAGTAATCCAGATTTCTGTTCTCAATTTCTGCAATAAGCTGATCAATTTCACCTAAAGTCACTGTAGAAACAAGAGGAAGTTGCTTCGGTGTAGCGCTTTCAAGTATAGGTGCCAGATGATCATGGACGTTGGTAATAAGAAGTAGCTGATAAAGTGGTAATCGAATAAACCGATTGCCCTTTTGGAAAACAAACACCTCAGATAAATTTTCAATTTGTTGTGTCTTCATGTTGATAATCATCTCTTTACCTTCTATGGGAATGAAATGGAAAATCTCATTCTCTTTTAATATAGAGAAATATTGATAAGCAAACACGAGACGTAATTTGTCCCCAGTGATTTTTGTATAAAACGGCTTCATGTATTGAACTTGCATCATCCTTCATCCCTCCCGATTATCTGATTATTCAGATTTTAACACAAATCAAAAGTCTTGTTAACTATCTTTAATTCAATTTCCTTCTTTCTGATCATTCAGCTTATCATTGCCGCATTTTAATCGTATAATGGAAGGACAGTCTTTTTTCCTTTACTACCATTAATCCATATTTAACATAGCCATCTATAAAGAAAGGAGTGAGGTTATGGCATTGTCAATATCGCAATTGGCTAAAGAGCATCAAGCATTTGTGTTAACTAAATTAAAAGAAGCTGAACATGATTTACATCCTTCCTCTACGGAAGATGAAGAACTAGTCCGTCGTGCGGTCTTTTCGGTTAGAAATAAGTCCATTATTTTTGACCGTTTTAATGGAGCCAGTTCTATATTATATGCAACTGTCCAGGATGTCAGACCCGCTTCTGTTGAAATTGATTTCGTCAAAGAAGAGCTACGCTGTAGCTGTCCACAACCAAAATGGTGTCGACATCAGGTAGGTACATTACTTGCTCTTTACCAGTACTTTGATTCCGTTCAAAATTGGTCGAGTGCTTGGCGTGCTCAAAAATCTGTTCAGTTAAAATCATTAGCTGATGAACGTAGCCCTCAAAGTTGGTCATTGATGGTTGAGGAAGTAATGAAACGATTATTGCCACCAGGTCGTATTTTAGAGGGCTATGGCCTTTCTGCTATAAGGACTGATGCATTGGAGCGTCTTCGTCGACATATGCCCTTTGAACGTGAATGGCAGCCTCTTTATAAACTGTATATGGAGTTAGCCATTTTCAATACTATTTGGCGACATTTGAATGAAACACCAGGCCATTCACTGGATTCACCTTATATGAAATACTTTATTGATCAAAGCAGTCAATCTTTTGAGAGCATACTTACAGAGCTGACTAATCGATCTCGCCTTTTTGCGACTGATCCGTTTTATGACGCTCTCCAAGTGGAAGTACGGAAGTTTTTATTAGAACGACATGGACTATTTCCAAATCGACTTCACCTGTACATGCTACTTTGGGCGGTACTTTTTTATGAAAAGCCTCGTCGTGAGCAGGAATTAGATTATTTAAATAATCTTGAAAACCCTTCGGCAGAAATATCCTTAGAATCATTAAGATTATTATTTTATGTACTCTTACAAAAGGAGGACTTACTGCTTGAAAGTTTGAAACATATTGATTTGCAGCAAATGCAGGATCTTTTTGAACTCGCTACTTTTGCTCAGCGTGCTGGCGAATCACATGCTCTGGCTATTATTTTACGAGCAATTCTGCCAATGACAGCAGCCTTTTTGCAGGAAGTCGTACCAGTTGTACAACGTGCTCAGTATGTTCGTCAATTCCAGGTTTTATTTGATGAAATACAGCTTACCGAAGAAGAGGAAGCCATTCTATACAGCGCCTTCGGAGTCTACGGCCTTCAACCATTCTCTTCTTTCTTAATTAAAAAAGGACGTTATCGAGACTGGGCAGCGCTTCATCAATTAAATCCTTCGTCTCTATCTTATTTAGAGATGTGTGGATTAAAGGATGTATTACAAATTGAACCAGCTACGGTTTTACCGCTATATCATGTTTATGCAATGGCGGAAATTGCTCAAAAATCTCGCTTGAATTATAAGCAGGCAGTACGCATTTGGAAAAGTATGCGTACTGCTGCAAAACGGGCAGGTAAAACAGCTTATTTTGAAGCATATATACAAACAATCCGCTCAGAATACAAACGACTCCGTGCGTTACAGGAAGAAATAGAGAAAGGAAACCTAGTATGATGACAATAAACGCCAACTCTCCTTCCCCTTTTTCTAAAACACAGCAGCTTCGTATCGATGTAGCTCGAGAAGGATATTTTACGTTGCAGGGATTTACTGCAAATGGTACAACAATCGACGTAGATACATTCGTATCTTCATTGTTCTTTACCTATGAGGCAAATATCTATGGCTTACTAACAAATCAGGCGGATTTATCCATTGAGGTTTCCGCTGCTGAGCTTCTTGATATTTTTTCATCAAGCTATCAACATCCCTTTATCAGCTGGGTTGGTGCAAATGAAGATAGTAAAAAATGGCTAGGTAAAGTATTGGCGTTACAGGATTATTGGCAGGAGCCCTCTCTTTGGTCACATGCTGTCATTGCAGAGGATTTTTCTTCACTAACCTTCCCTCTCGACGATATAGATTCTGCATTATTAGAAACTGCGGTGCAGCAAAAACTTTCTCAAGTAGGGCTAATACTTTCTGATTTACCAAAGCTATTGCCCTTTTTCTTACGAGGTGGCTGGCCATTGGATCAAACACGCCAAGTTGGTGCCATTACCGTTTCCTTACGATTAAGTGAACCAGAAGAAGATTCCGATGTCTGGCTCTTAGAAACGGTCCTTAGCACCGCTACTACAAAAAATTACTGGACACCTGCTATTCGTAAGCAGTCATTACTTATAGAAGATGCACTCCCTACAAAATGGCGTATGTTTGCAACTGAAATTGAGCAGCAACAACAACAAATAGTTCAACTACTATCTAAAGATGCTATTAGTAGTGAAACCTTCATTCGTGTAACACTTGAAGATATGGAGGTACGATCTTTTTTACGTGAGGATCTTGCCAGATTACAGGCACTTGGCTTCGATGTTGTGCTCCCAGCATGGCTAAAGGATTTAAAGCAATCCAAATTCCGTGTCCGTGTGACAACTAGCAATGCATCTACAAAAAAAGTCGCTGGATTAGATGATATTCTAACATTCAAGTGGCAATTTTCGATGAATGGACAGACAATCTCACCTGAGCAATTTAAAAAGTTAGTGGAAGAAAAGCGTGAATTTATTCGTATAGGGACAGAATGGTTCCGTGTTGACGCTAACTGGATGCAAGAGATGCGTGCGTTAATGCAGCAGGCAGAAGACGAAAGCTGGACTGTCAGAGAATTGTTATTCAGGGAATTACCCGAAGATTTATCTGCACCTATTGAAGAAGAGGATGCTGACGATGCGCTTCGGGATGATCCTATCTTTGCATTAGAGATACAGCAATCGTTAAAGGCTTATATGGAACAGCTCTTAGACAAAAAGGGTTTACCTGCTGTACCCATTCCAGCGACATTACAAACAGAGTTACGTCCTTATCAAATTGAAGGCTTTGAATGGCTAGTCTTTATGCGTCAGCAAGGTTTCGGTGCTTGCCTAGCCGATGATATGGGTCTTGGCAAAACCGTTCAGATGATAGCCTATTTACTTCATATATATGAAGCAGTAGCTGATTACACAAAACCATCTATTATTATTTGCCCAACATCAGTGCTGGGTAACTGGCAGAAGGAGCTTGCTCGATTCGCTCCTTCACTAATTGTCCATACGCATTATCAAACTAACCGTGCAAAAGATGATGATTTCAAAAAAATGGTATTGATTGATAGGCCACATGTTATTTTATCAACCTATGGAACGGTGTCACAGGATACAGAATTTTTACAGGATATTGACTGGGCAACGGTTGTTTTAGATGAAGCTCAAAATATAAAAAACATGCAAACTTTACAATCAAAAGCCATTCGTAAATTACTGGGTGACCATCACATTGCCCTGACTGGAACGCCTGTAGAAAACCGTCTGTCTGAGCTATGGGCAATCTTTGATTTTATTCATAAAGGCTATTTAGGTAGCTTTGGTCGCTTTAATGAAGATTTTATATTACCAATTGAACGAGATGAATCTGAATCCCATAAACAAAAGCTACGAACAAAAATTCAACCATTCTTATTACGTAGGACAAAACGTGATCCTCATTTGCAGCTGAACTTACCAGATAAGCTAGAGTCAAATGAGTATTGCCCATTAACAGCCGAGCAAGCTTCTCTCTATGAGGGCTATATTTTGGAGACGCTTGATCAGCTGGAAGAGTTAACAGGGTTTCAAAAAAAAGGACGCGTCTTAAAAATGCTCAGTAAATTAAAGCAACTATGTAATCATCCTGCCCTATATTTAAAAGAGCCTTTCGAGGATGCCCAAACAATGCTTGCACGTTCGGCAAAGTTAGAGCGCATTGTGCAAATGGCGGCTGAAATTGTGGACAATGGCGAGCAATGCCTCATTTTTACACAGTATATTGGAATGGGACAATTGCTCCAGCATTGTTTAAGTGAATTATATAATGTAGATGCACCGTTTTTAACAGGTGCTATGCCTAAGCAGCAAAGAGACCGCTTAGTAGAGGCGTTTCAGGCAGGAGATTTTCCTATATTTATTCTTTCCTTAAAAGCAGGTGGAACAGGACTTAATTTAACAGCTGCTAATCATGTCTTACATGCAGATCGCTGGTGGAATCCCGCTGTCGAAAATCAGGCAACCGATCGTGCTTACCGCATCGGTCAAACACAATTTGTGCAAGTCCATAAATTTGTAACACTTGGCACAATTGAAGAAAAGATAGATAAAATGCTAGCGCAAAAATCAGCGCTATCAGAAGAACTAATTCAGTCAAGCCAGTGGTTAACTGAATTAGAGGATCAAGAACTTCGTGATCTCATTACATTAGATATATATTAATAACAAGCGCCAAGGGTTCTTGGCGCTTGTTCAGTGGAACCATGTTTACTTCTCTTCTCTTCCCTACTTACTTCATATCCATATTCAGTTGTGTTAAAAATTTCATTGCTGTGCGGTCTTCAGCAACTTTTCCGAAAAAAATTGGTCCACATCATTCCTTTCTGTTACTACGGTGCAAGGAGTTTAAGGAGAATGGCGGATTAGACAATACTTTTCCTGCGCCGTATGTAGCATGCTATGGTAATACAAAGTCTTTTAAGTCTTCCTGTTCATTGGGTGGAGGTGGCGTCACCATAGAAGCTTCGTCACTATCCCTTTGTTTAAGTTGATAAAATCGAACATCCTCGACCACTACCTCTGTCATAAAAATCTTAGTGTTTTCTTCATTTACAAATGACCTTGTTTGAATTCGGCCGTTTGCACCTATTAATGAGCCTTTGCCGCAATACTTGACGATATGTTCTGCAAGTCTTCCCCAAACTGTACAGAATATAAAATCTGTATCTATTTCCCCATGGTTATTTTTGAAATTGCGATTAATGGCGAGTGAAAAATGAGTCTGCACACGATTTCCAGATAAGTATCGTAATACTGGATCTTTCGTAAACCTTCCGACCAGTCCGACTTGATTCATCCCTTCACCTCCTTTGCTGTGGATTGCCTTCATCTTACAAAATGATTCCAATATTAACAAAATCGAAAAATGATAATTTGCCATGATACTTCTGCATAAAATAGGTAAATTACCTGTTGTATTTTTCTTTTTTTTCTTATTTTTTCACCAGAATGCTTTAGGCAGTAATGGCAAATGCTATTTCATGAAATCAATAATTTCGCAGTAATAGAAATTAACTAGTAAGTGCGTATGACCAACAACTGGAACCGTATGTGTTATACTAAAAGAATGACAGACTTAGGAGGAATATACATAATGAAAACATTTAAAATGCTTTCCTTTGACCTTGTCACAAAAGATGGCGTTCAACCATTCCCTTTAGTCGATGGTATCATTATTAATCAGGAAAATAGCCATCAGTCTTGGATACTCGAATTGTTTATGGAAAAACAATATCGTTCAACCTTTGATGAGCTCTTAGCGAATGCTACTATTTTTAATGTACGTGCCGTTATTTCATTTCCCGATAATGAACCCGCTCCTTTTCAGGTAATCGTACATACGGTTCAAGAAATCGGTGACCATGTATCAGTACTTTTAAAAGGTACCCTCAAAATAAAACGCTCTAAATATGCCGAACAATTACTTTCTGAACTACTAGCTGAAGGTGTTTCTTTAGAACATTTGCTGGAACGCTTTACAAAAGATATGAAGCAGCGACCAAAATTGAAGAGTGACTGACGATGCAAATTTCTTGCATCGTTTTTTTTAAAAAAACGTTTGAAGGTTTTTCTGTGAAATGAGGTCTTGTCAGTACAAGTTATTTGGGATAACGGGGTCATAAATGACTTGAAATATTATATTCCAATAGGCATTCCGCTTCCTCAAATCAAAAAAAGAGTGTTTTCCTTGTAGGAAACACTCTTTTGATATTATCGGTTGTTCATACCGTCACGATACTTTTCAGTGTCGTTGGCTTTTTCATCAACCATGTTGTCATTACGCTTAACACCGTTTACGCCATTCGCGTTTGGTACGTTGTCATAGCCATTTGTGCTGTTAATATCAGCATTTGATCCAGGCGTTGTCGCTTCAGGTAAAGTTGTATTTTCATTTACAGTACCTCGTTCAACACCATTTACATTCCGATCGTATGCATCATTTCGATGATTTGGATCTAACGCATCCTCGACACGATCCACACCATTACGAACGTCAGTCTCTGCGTTTCTCACAGGATGATCTTCAACTGCACGATTTCCCCAGTTACATCCTCCAAGGAATACAGTAGCCAGAATAATGGTTAAAAATGACATTTTCCACATAGTAAAAAACCTCCTTTCTTGGTACTATGTCAGCAAATACATCATGTGTATTTGTGATCTAACATAGATTGCCCGAGAAAGGAGGGAACTATCCGATTTTTCTACAAACTATTTTTGTTTTTCTTTTAATAACTGTTCAATATATGCTGCTTCTGCTTTACAGTCGTAGCTATAGTCTGTGCCTAGCTCTTTTTGCAATGCCTCGATTGTTTCAACTTGTTGTGCTGTTGGTTCTTCATTTAAAATTTTGGCAATGACCTCATCAATTTTTTGTGCCATCTCTTCATGAAACTCTGCGCTCATCAATATTTCGGCTGGAATTTTTTCGATCCATGCTGCATTCTCTTGGAAATAAGTCTGCCAGCTTGCAATGAAGTCTTCCATGGAAAAGCGCTCTTCTTCCCAACCAATACTTGCTAAGTATGTTTCAAAAGATGTTGAAATCGAACGAGTAATGCTAATTTTAATACCTGAAGACAATTCCTTATACATCTTAATAATCCTCCTACGTTTGTAAAACCTAAAAATTACATCTATTTCAATTCACAATCGCTTAATTCGCCATCGCAGTTTAAGAACCTACTAGTCTCAATTTTTTGACTTGACTTTATCTATTTTATATCTTTTGGTCTATAAATGCAAATTATGCTTGCTTTGGCTGCTCCGGTCCAATTGCAAATAGAATATCGGCTTCACATACAAGTTCTCCATCTACAGTTGCTACGCCATGTCCTTTACCCATAGAACCACGAAGTTTTACAAACTCCACTTCCAATTTAAGTTGGTCTCCAGGTACTACTTGACGTTTGAAACGACAGTTATCAACACCCGTTAAAAATGCCAAGCGTCCCTTAAATTCTTCGGCATTTAAAAGAGCTACTCCACCTACTTGTGCTAATGCCTCTACAATTAGCACACCTGGCATTACTGGATATCCTGGGAAGTGTCCATTAAAGAAGTCCTCATTCATAGAAACATTCTTTAAGCCTACTGCACGTTTTCCCTCTTCTAATTCAATAATACGATCTACAAATAAAAATGGATAACGGTGTGGTAAAATTGCTTGAATTTGCTCTGCTGTTAACATGTCATTTCCCCCTCAAAATAAAGTATGTATACACAAAGTAAGGTAAAGAATAAAATTATTCTTTACCATGCATAATATCGAATATATGTTGCCATGTTTCTTTTTTGAAAATATCCATAGCATTTCCTTCTCCAATAACACTAAAGCCAACCATTGCGCCTAATGTTGCGGCAGCAACAACTAAGATGAGAACAATTACAATGCGTAACCAAATCGGAATCAGTCGGATTTGCACCCATCGAACCTCGCGTTGCTCTCCATTTGAGCGGCGTTCTTTCTTTTCTGGTTGCGTATCGGTTTCTTGTGTCGGCACAGAACGTCGACGTGAATCGTTTGTCATAAATTGTACTCCTCTTCATTCCTTGCTTTTTAGGATGACTCCCTATCGAATACCATTAATGAGACCAAGCATTTGGTCTGCTAATGTAACCGTTCTTGCATTGAATTGATAGGAACGTTGTGTTTGAATTAGTTCTGTCATTTCCTTCGAGAGGTTAACATTGGACATTTCTAAAGTACCACCCTGCATGCCGATTTGCTGACGGTTAGCACCTACTAGCTCTGTTAGAACTTCAGCTTGTGTAAAGCCAAGTTCAGCAAGGTTGTCTGGTAATCCAACATAAGAACCTGAAACATGTTCCATTAGTTGCGGTTTTTGAAATTCCGTAACCGCTAAATCCGTACGAATTATATCGCCATTTGGATAAGATGCTTCTAGTATACCACCATTTCGTACTGAAAATCCTTGCACATTATCTGGTAATGTAATAGCTTGTCCAGCAGCATTTGCCACTGGGTATCCTTCAGCCGTTACTAGCATAACTGTTCCATTATTTAGCGGCGATAAATAAAAGTCACCTTGTCGAGTATACACTGTTTCAGTTCCATTTTCACCATTTGGCATTAAAATATTGAAATATTGTTTTGCTTTTGTAAAAGCTAAGTCCAAATCTCGATTAGTTGTTTGCAATGAACCTTGCTTTTGATTGGATTTAATTTGGCCAAGCATTGCGCCTGATCCAAAGCGAATACCAACAGGTGTTTGACGCTCGGCACGATCCAGTTTGTCATTATTAAACTGTTGATAGAGTAACTCATTGAAGGTTGCTTCCTTCGCTTTAAAGCCTGTTGTACTACTATTGGCAATGTTATTACTAATTGTATCTAGTTTATTTTGTAATTGGCCCATTGTATTGGTTGCTGTCATCATTGTACGTAGCATTTATAAAAAGCCTCCTGTTCTGTTCGTCCGTTAAATTTTACCGATTTCATTAACAGCCTTTTCCATGCTGCGATCATAAGCTTGTAATACTTTTTGATTGGCTTCAAATGCTCGGTAGGCTGTCATTAAATCTGTCATTGCACGACCAGAATCTACGTTTGAGCCCTCTAAGAAGTTCTGACGTAATGTAAAGGAAACTCCATTCGTTCCATAGGCTGATGGCAGATTTGCGCCATTTTCTGTCCGAATAAGACCGTTATCTTGTTTCTGTAGCATGTTCGGATTGGCAGCATATGATACGCCTACCCGCGCTACTTGTTGATTATTAACGTAAATGGCGCCACTTTCGTCGAGGCGGAAATCATCATTAGGTAACTGGATTCTTTGTCCAGCATCATTTAACACATAAAGGCCTTGCCCATTCACTAAATAACCTTGGCCATCCAAAGTAAAATTACCATTACGTGTATAGGCTTCCCCACCATCTGGATGTGCTAGTCTAAAGAATATTGAGCCAGTCACACCATCTTCATTTTGGGGTAAGTTTCCATCAATCAATGCCATATCTGTTGTAAAATCAGTGCTATAGATTTGGCCCTGTATGTAATTTGGTAATGTTTCTTGTAAGTATGTCCCAGTATTTAAAGCGCCTACTTGACTCATATATTCGGCACCAGCTTGTTGATTGGCAGGTGCATTTGTTTTTCCGATGCTAGACATCAACATATCTGGAAACGAACGAATCGTGGATTGGTCAGCCTTAAATCCTGGTGTATTTGCATTCGCTAAATTGTTAGATAGTAATTCTGTTCTTCTTTGTTGCGTGATCATACCCGTTGCAACTGTATAAAAACCTTTAAACAAAGAAATCACCTCATTTTATTTTTATAAGGACGCTGGCACGCGATCTATATTTTCGAGCATTATGCCTGTACCAATAGCTACACAATCCATAGGTCTTTCAGCAATAAAGACAGGTACTTTTAATTCTTCAATTAATAGTTGATCCATACCATGTAAAAGTGCTCCGCCACCTGTAATAATAACGCCGCGGTCAATGATATCAGCCGATAGCTCAGGTGGTGTTTTTTCTAAAACATTTTTGGCAGATTGAACGATCATTGCTACAGACTCGTGTAATGCACGTTCGATTTCTTCAGAGTGAATGGAAATTGTTCGTGGTAAACCAGTCACCATGTCACGACCACGGATATCCATTGTGTCATTACGACTACCTTTGAATACTGTTCCGATTGTCATTTTAATAGCCTCTGCTGTACGTTCACCAATTAGCAATTTATATTCTTTTTTAATATATTGCAAAATATCGTTATCAAACACATCTCCTGCCACTTTAATGGATTCACTTGTAACAATATCACCCATTGAAAGAACGGCAATATCTGTTGTTCCACCGCCGATATCAACTACCATATTTCCGCTTGGTTGGAAGATATCCATGCCTGCACCAATTGCTGCTACTTTTGGTTCTTCCTCTAAATATACTTTTTTACCGCCTGATTTCTCTGCCGCTTCACGGATAGCCTTTTGTTCAACACTTGTAATATTCGTTGGACAACAAATTAAAATACGTGGCTTTGCTAAAAATCCTTTGACATTTAATTTGTTAATAAAGTGTCTTAACATCGCTTCGGTCACATCAAAATCTGCAATGACCCCATCTCTAAGTGGGCGAATTGCTGTAATATTACCTGGCGTTCTCCCTACCATTTGGCGAGCTTCTTCCCCTACCGCTAATACTTTATTTGTCTTTTTGTCAATAGCCACTACAGATGGTTCATTTAAGACGATTCCTTTACCTTTAACGTGAATTAATACGTTCGCAGTACCTAAGTCAATGCCGATATCTTTCGAAAACATTTTATAATTTCTCCTTCCCGCCAGTTCCAACTACATAACGTTCATTTTATCTCTTTATCTAGAATATTTTATCATATTCTATTGGTAATTTCACCCTGAATTTAATGATTAAGACTGTTTTCTTTTCACGATCCGCATGGCAATAGTATAGTATTACTTTACCTTTAACAATCTTATTTTATGCCTGTCCACACAACAAAAAAGAACGAATCAATCTTGACTCGCTCTTTCTTTCCACTTGTTTTTCGTTGCTTCTCCTCCGCGAATATGACGTACGGCCTTATGGTAGGCGAGTATTTCCTTCACTTGGTCAGCTAATCCTTCATGAATTGTTGGTAATCGCTCTGTTAAATCTTTGTGCACCGTACTTTTTGAATAACCAGTCATTTTCGCGAGGACACGCACAGTCTCACGCGTCTCAATCAGTAATTCACCGAGGCGTATGCAGCGCTTCCGAATGTGCTCATGCACGTTCTTCGTCCTTTCCACACAATTTCACAAAATGCTTTGGCAATCAGATGCACATTTGCGCATTTCTTCACCTTATGTAAGGACAAAGCTATTCAGAACACGTTTTGCATTTTCCTAATAAAATGCTGATTTTTATGCGTTACTAGCTTTCAGAATTAAAAAGCTAGTAATTTTTTCGGATTAACATATTTTCCGTCTTCAACTACTTCGAAATGCATGTGGACGCCAGCCGCTTGATTCCACTCGTTATCAGTCGCTTTTCCTAAAGCTTGACCTTGTGTAACCTCATCGCCTTCTTTTACAGCGATATCTTTTACAGAGCTATAGTGAGTTTGCATGCCATTTGGATGCTCGATGACAATTTTATTCCCTGTAAATGCGTCTAGTTTTACTTCTAGTACTTTACCACTCATAGCAGCTAGTACTTCAAACTCTTCACCATTCATAGCAATAGAGATACCAGAAGACGTAGTAAATGTTTGATTAAATACCATTAGTGCATTTTCACGAGATTCTTCATTTGCTTCTAGCTCATAAAACTCTTGTAAAATTTGTACTTTACCAAGACTCTCTTCTTTGAATGGATACATCATGTTTTCAGTACGTGCATTTGTTTCTACTACTGGACCCGAGTCAACTTCCGCTAAATCTGGTAAAGGAGCATCTTCTACTTTTGATACAAGACTATTGTAACCAAATAACAACCCTGCTAGAACGAGTGCACCACCTGTGTAAACTACTGGCCAAAACCATGGTTTCTTTTGTAACTGACCATTTTCCTTTTGATTTGGATTCTGGTTTTGAGAAGCTTTATTATTTTTATCCTCTCTCATTTTCATCACCTCTAGTTGCAGTGTGAACAACTAGAAGTTATTTTAAACATGCATCTATTTTTTTTATTTCAATATCTTGATAATAATAGTGTAAAATTTCAGCAGCGGTTTTCCCTTCATTTGCCATGGCCTCTGCTCCATATTGACTCATT
Source organism: Lysinibacillus sp. VIII_CA (assembly GCF_049943995.1). Taxonomy (NCBI): domain Bacteria; kingdom Bacillati; phylum Bacillota; class Bacilli; order Caryophanales; family Bacillaceae; genus Lysinibacillus; species Lysinibacillus sp. VIII_CA. Next base: position 134,695 of record NZ_JBNFXM010000009.1, on the reverse strand, counting down.
CCTACTCCATGACCATATCCTTGAGTTTTCACGTGCACTCTTTTTGTATTAGCATTATAGACAATTGAAAAATCTGTTGATGGTATCCCAAGAAATGTTCGTACCTGTCTCCCTGTCCAGACATTATTCCCTAATTGTAGACGCTCTACACGCCCTGAGTCATTGTAAAATAGCTGTATACGATTAAAATCACTAGCTTGCCATTGTACTGGCCATAGTTTATTCCATTGTGCTAGTGACCACTCTTGCTCTGCCTCAAATTTAGGAGAGGCTTGATCTGATATACTTGAAACACTTTGCAAATATGGAATGTTATTTCCACTATAACCGTATGCACTTTCTGTTTGTCCATTGCTTGTTGAATGGAACATAGCTGTAATTAAATTATTATTATAAAGAAGAACTTGTCCTTTCGTTTCATTAATTGCTTCGACAATTTTCTTTTCATTTCCCAGGAAATTGCTAGCCCAATTCGCTTTTCTTTGACTCTCATCATAGAAAACCTGCTTTGCTACAGTCGGTGCAATTGCTTTTTTACCGTAATTTGTCGTTTTTAACGCATAAGTTCGTGCTGCAATCGCTTGAGCCTTCAATGCCTCCTTTTTAAAAGAAACAGGCATTTCTGCCGCAACGACCCCTGTTATATATTTCTCTAAAGGGATTTTTTCCTTTTGTCCCTCCACTTCTATAAGTATTTCGCAAGCTTTTTCTTCCGCTGTTGGAGGTTGCACTTCCTCCCGTCTTTCGCTAAATCCTAAAACAGGAAGCACATATAATGCTCCCATTAAACAAAGGACACCTATACTAATCATCCATTTTTTCATAAGGAATAATATGCTGTATATCATTTAGTTATGAAAAATAAAAAACCCTCTGCTTATGTAAGCAAAGGGTTTTGACACATTTTAGTTTGCAGGTAATTCAACAGAAATGTCTTCAGTTGTCACAACTTCTTCATCAGTAATACGTTCAATATTGGCACCAAGAGAAGCTAATTTACCATGGAAATCAACATATCCACGATCTAAATGGTGTAGTTTTGTAACACGTGTAATTCCTTCTGATACTAGACCTGCTAAAATCAGTGCAGCCGCAGCTCGTAAATCCGTTGCCATTACTTCAGCCCCCTGAAGCTCTACTGGCCCCTCAATAAACACAGAGCGTCCTTCTATTTTAGCACCCGCATTCATACGACGGAACTCCTCAACATGCATAAAACGATTTTCAAATACTGTTTCCGTAATGATACTCGTACCTTCCGCAGTCAACATTAACGCCATCATTTGAGATTGCATATCTGTCGGGAACCCTGGATGTGGCATTGTTTTAATATCCACAGCCTTTAATGTCTGAGGAGCACATACACGAATGCCTTCATCCAACTCTATAATCTCTACGCCCATTTCGCGCATCTTTGCAATCAAAGCCGTCATATGCTCAGGAACTGCATTTTCAATGACCACATCACCCTTAGTAATAGCTGCTGCCACCATAAATGTACCAGCCTCAATGCGGTCCGGAATAATATGATGCTCTACTCCATATAATGTATCGACTCCTTCTATACGAATCGTATTTGTACCAGCACCAATTACACGTCCGCCCATACTATTAATAAAGTTAGCAAGATCTACGATTTCAGGCTCTTTGGCAGCATTTTCAATTACAGTTGTCCCCTCTGCTAAAGATGCTGCTGTCATAATATTTTCAGTTGCCCCAACACTTGGGAAGTCTAAATATACATTTGCTCCTTTTAAACGACCCTCTGTCTTTGCCTCTACATATCCATGGCCAAATGAAATCTTCGCTCCCATTGCTTCGAAACCTTTTAAATGTAATTCAATTGGGCGAGAACCGATTGCACACCCTCCTGGTAGCGCAACACGAGCATACCCATTACGCGCAAGTAACGAGCCCATTACTAAAATTGATGCACGCATTTTACTAACATACTCAAATTGTGCTTCACTAGAAAGTTCTTTTGTTGCATCTATATATACGGCATTATCTTCAGGTATATATGTAACTGCTGCGTTTAAACTTTTAAGTACTTCGTTTATTGTAAAGACGTCTGCTAAGTTAGGGACTTCTTTAATTACATTTTCTCCCTTTGAAGCAAGTAAAGCTGCTGCAAGGATTGGTAACACTGCATTTTTTGCGCCCTCTACACGTACTTTTCCCTGTAGTTTTTGGCCGCCAGTCACTATTATTTTATCCACCCTATGTCCCTCCGAATTCAATCTATTAACCTACCGAATTTTTATTTTAATAAAGAAGTATAATGTCATAATCAGTAAACAAACAACTCTATAGTACAACTTTTTTAACGCCCATTCAAGCGTCCAAATCACTATTTTAAGGCATTATTAGATATTTTGCTATTTATTTATTGTACGCTACCACTTTTTTTTTGTGAATGACCAATAACCAGTTCACTTCTAATACATACCCAAAGATGTATGAACAAAAAACAACTTTTAGAAGTTTTTTTATACATAGTTCAAAGGGCCACATAAATGTTATTATAAAGTCCTTTGAAGTATGTAGTGATGGAGTGTAAGATTCGAATTGATAAAGTCGAATCTTTAAAACAAGTATGGAAGTTTGCCAGACCAGTTAGATATTTGTAAAAAGAAATTGGATACAGCAGAACCAATTGCAATACTTAATAAAATATAAATAAGTTGAATTTGAAAAACTCTATTCTTTTTGAATAGTTTTTCTGCCATAAAAGCCTGTAATGCGTAAAATGTAATAGCTATAAAAAACAAATGCGATAAAATGCCTAATAAGGCTTCTTGTCCTATTGCTTCATAAAGCTCCATATTTCCCCCTCCAACTGTCCTATAATTTAAGCATTTTAAAAAACGGGCAGATGCTATATCTGCCCGTTAAAAATGAATTAGATATTACCCTCATGAACGTTGATACGATTCAACGCACGTTTTAATGCTAGGTCAGCACGTTTGAAATCAATGTTGTCTTGTTTACCTTGAAGACGTCCTTCAGCACGTTTAACGGCTTCTTTTGCACGTTGAACATCAATACTTTCAGCAACTTCAGCAGAAGGCGCTAAAATTGAAATCTTTTCTGGACGAACTTCAATGAAACCACCGCTAACAGCAACAATGTCAGTAGAACCGTCTGCTTTTTTCAGCTTCACTGCACCAATTGCAAGTGGAGCAACCATCGGAATATGGCCTGCAAGAACACCGATTTCTCCTGAAGTTGTTTTAGCGATTACCATTGATACTTCAGAATCGTATACCGGGCCGTCGGGAGTGACAATATTGACTAGAACTGTCTTCATATTTTTTCCTCCTCGTCCCTAGTATTAAACCTCTACGCCCATGCTTTTCGCTTTTTCAACTACTTCATCAATTGAACCAACTAGACGGAAAGCATCTTCTGGTAGGTGATCCCATTTGCCATCAAGAATTTCCTTGAATGAACGAACAGTTTCTTTTACAGGTACATAAGAACCTTTTTGACCAGTGAATTGTTCCGCTACGTGGAAGTTTTGTGATAAGAAGAATTGAATACGACGAGCACGTTCTACTGTTTGTTTATCTTCATCAGATAATTCATCCATACCTAGAATGGCAATGATATCTTGTAATTCACGGTAACGTTGGATTGTACGTTGTACACCAGTAGCAACTGCATAGTGCTCAGCGCCTACGATTTCAGGTGATAATGCACGTGAAGTCGAAGCTAATGGGTCAACCGCAGGGTAGATACCCATTTCTGATAATTTACGCTCAAGGTTAGTAGTAGCATCTAAATGGGCGAAAGTTGTAGCTGGAGCCGGGTCAGTATAGTCATCGGCTGGTACATAGATCGCTTGGATAGAAGTTACAGATCCTTTGTTCGTAGATGTGATACGCTCTTGTAGTTTACCCATTTCTGTAGCAAGTGTTGGTTGGTAACCTACCGCAGAAGGCATACGACCTAATAGGGCAGAAACCTCAGAACCTGCTTGCGTGAAACGGAAGATATTATCGATGAATAAAAGTACGTCAGCACCTTGCTCATCACGGAAGTATTCTGCCATTGTAAGACCAGTTAAAGCTACACGCATACGTGCACCTGGTGGTTCATTCATTTGACCGAATACCATCGCTGTTTGCTTGATAACGCCTGAATCGCTCATCTCGAAGAATAAGTCGTTCCCTTCACGAGTACGCTCACCTACACCAGCGAATACAGAGATACCAGAGTGCTCTTGTGCGATGTTATTGATTAATTCTTGGATTAATACTGTTTTACCTACGCCGGCACCACCGAAGAGACCGATTTTACCACCTTTAATATATGGTGCTAATAAGTCTACTACTTTGATACCTGTTTCAAGAATTTCAACTGTAGTTGAAAGTTCTTCGAATGTTGGTGCTTCGCGGTGAATTGAATCACGACGAGCGTCAGCTGGAATCTCTTCACCTAAGTCGATTACTTCACCTAGTACGTTGAATACACGACCTAAAGTAACTTCACCAACTGGTACTGAGATAGCTTTTCCTGAGTCTGTTACTTCTGCTCCACGTTGTAAGCCATCAGTAGATGACATTGCAATTGTACGAACAGAATCATCACCTAAATGAAGCGCAACTTCTAATGCAAGAATTGTTGGTTCTTCATTAGGACGTTCAATCTTAACTGTTAGTGAGTTATAGATTGCTGGTAATTGGCCATTGTCGAATTTCACGTCAACAACTGGACCCATTACTTGAATAACATGTCCTTTATTCATTACTGTGTATCCTCCTATCGTATTCTTATACGACATTGGGAAGCTGGCCTATTCTAAGGCTGCAGCTCCACCAACGATTTCTGTAATTTCTTGTGTAATCGCCGCTTGACGCGCACGGTTATATTGCAATGAAAGGTCTGAAATAAGATCAGATGCGTTATCAGTTGCATTTTTCATAGCCGTCATACGAGAAGCATGTTCACTTGCTTTTCCATCTAATAATGCGCCATAAACTAAGCTTTCCGCGTATTGTGGAAGTAACACTTCAAGAATTGCTTCACCAGATGGCTCGAATTCGTAAGAAGCATTGCTGCTAGCAGGTGCAAGATCTGTTAATGGAAGAAGTTTTTTCTCTGTCACTTCGTTAGCAATTGCGCTGACAAAGTGATTATAGTACATATAAAGTTGATCATACGTACCGTCAATGAACATACCAACAGCATTACGAGCGATTTCTTTAATATCAGCAAATGTAGGTTGGTCCGGAAGACCGACAACATCACTGATGACATTATGATCACGTTTCACAAAGTAGTCACGCACAACACGACCTATTGCTAAAATCACGTATTCGTCTTTAGATTTATGACGCTCGTCAATTGTACGTTGTACTTGACGTAGGATACTTGAGTTATAAGCACCTGCAAGACCACGGTCAGAACCAATGACTAAGTAAGCTGTTTTCTTAACAGGACGAGCAGTTAACATTGGATGTCCACTGTCTTTTGTTCCTGAAGCGATCGCGCCTACTACGTCCTGAATTTTTTCCATGTAAGGAACGTACGCTTTAGCATTTTGCTCTGCACGACGTAACTTAGAAGAAGAAACCATCTGCATCGCTTTCGTAATTTGTTTCGTACTCTTTGTAGAATTAATACGACCTTTTATTTCGCGTAAGTTTACCACTGGTATTTCACCACCTTTTGTTTTTTAATCAAGTGACTAGCTCGAACTTATTCTGATTTAGCGAAAGTTTTTTTGAACTCCGTTAAAGCTGCTACGTAATCTGCATCAGGAGCAAGCTCTTTTGTAGTACGAACATGATCTAAAACGTTTGTGTGGTTTGAATCTAACCAGCTTAAGAATTCACTTTCAAAGCGAACGATATCTTGTACTGGAATATCATCTAAGTGACCTTTAGTTAATGCATAAAGGATTGCTACTTGCTTTTCAACTTTAAGTGGTTTGTTTAGGTCTTGTTTAAGAACTTCAACCGTACGTTTACCACGCTCAAGTTTAGCTAGTGTAATTTTATCTAAATCTGAACCAAATTGAGCAAATGATTCAAGCTCACGGAATGCAGCTAAGTCAAGACGTAGTGTACCCGCAACTTTTTTCATCGCTTTAATTTGAGCTGATCCACCTACACGTGATACAGAAAGACCGGCGTTAATCGCTGGACGTACACCTGAGTTGAATAAGTCAGATTGTAAGAATATTTGACCATCCGTAATTGAGATAACGTTAGTTGGGATGTATGCAGAGATATCCCCAGCTTGTGTCTCAACGAATGGAAGAGCTGTAATAGAACCGTTTTGATATGTTTCATTTAACTTCGCAGCACGTTCAAGTAAGCGGCTGTGTAAGTAGAAAACGTCACCAGGGTATGCTTCACGACCTGGAGGACGGCGTAGAAGAAGTGAAAGTTCACGGTAAGCTGATGCTTGTTTAGAAAGATCATCATACACGATTAATACGTGCTTACCTTGTAACATGAATTCTTCTGCCATAGAAACACCAGCAAATGGTGCTAAGAATAGTAATGGAGCTGGTTGAGAAGCCGCAGCAGTTACTACGATTGTGTAATCTAATGCACCGTGCTTACGTAAAGTTTCAACTACACCACGTACAGTTGATTCTTTTTGACCGATTGCAACATAGATACAAATCATATTTTCGCCATCTTGGTTTAAGATTGTATCGATTGCTACTGATGTTTTACCTACTTGACGGTCACCGATGATTAACTCACGTTGACCACGACCAATTGGTACTAGAGCGTCAATTGCTTTGATACCTGTTTGTAATGGTTCGTGTACTGATTTACGAGCCATTACACCGAAAGCAGGACTTTCGATTGGACGAGATTTAGTTGTGTTGATTGGACCTTGTCCATCCACTGGTTGACCAAGTGGGTTTACAACACGGCCAATTAGTTCTTCACCAACTGGTACTTCCATGATACGACCTGTACGACGAACTTCATCGCCTTCTTTGATGTCTGTGTATGGACCTAAGATTACGATACCAACGTTACCTTCTTCTAGGTTTTGAGCCATACCCATAACACCGTTAGAGAACTCAAGAAGTTCTCCAGCCATGGCGTTGTCGAGGCCATGAGCAAGAGCGATACCGTCACCAATACGGATAACTGTACCAACTTCGCTTACTTTAAGTTCAGATTCATAATTCTCAATCTGTTGTTTAATCAGACTGCTGATTTCTTCAGCCTTGATGCCCATGTATGTCACCTCTCACATTTCTTAATTATTAACCGATTAATTCACGTTTTAGGCGCTCAAGTTTGTTCGCTACTGAGCTATCGTAAATATGATTACCGATTTGAACACGAATACCACCAAGAAGTGATGGATCAATTTCGTTTGTAATGTTTAATGATTGTTTCCCTACAAGCTTCGCAAATGTTGTAGAAATATTAGCGCTTTCTTCAGCAGAAAGTGCACGAGTAGAGAATACTGTTGCATCTGCAGTACCTTGTGCCTTTGCAGCAAGCTCAGCATATGCGTTCGCAATAAGCTTCACTTCGTTTACACGTTTTTTCTCAACTAGTAGTTGAACTGTGTGTAAAACCTCTGGAGTTGCACCTGCAAAGATTTCAGCTACCATTTGTTTCTTACGTTCGATAGAGAACTTGGGAGCATTTAAAAGCGTTAAAAAATCAGGAGATTCTTGAACAATCTTTGTTAGCTCGTTTAAGTCTGCTCCAACCTCAGCAAGAATATTTTTTTGTTGCGCTAATTCAAAAAGCGCTTGAGCGTAACGTTTTGCTACAGCTGAATTACTCATCGAGCTTCCCCTGCCTTCGCAATCGTCTCTTCAATTAGAGCACGGTTGTCTGCCTCAGAAATCTCTTTGCTAAGGACTTTCGATGCTGCAAGTACAGATAATGAAACGACTTCATCACGTACAGCTGCAATAGCTTTTTCTTTTTCAGACTCAATTTCACGTAAAGCCGATTCTTTCAAGCGGTTTGCTTCATTACGAGCTGCAGTAAGAATTTCATCTTTTTGTAGTTCGCCTTGCTTCTTAGCGCCTTCAACAATCGATTGTGCTTCCGTACGAGCTTCTTTAAGAAGGCTCTTTTGTTCTTCTAAAAATTGGTGCGACTCTTTGCGCGCTTTTTCAGCTGCTTCGATTTCACTCGCTACTAACTCTTCACGTTGTTGCATGATGCCCATCAGTGGACCCCAAGCGACTTTCTTAAGTAAGAACATTAATACTAAAAAGATAGCTAATGTTGCGATGATGTCTCCGTTATTGAACTTACTAGCGCCAGCACCTAGTACAAGATAATCTAAATACACGATTGTTTCACTCCCTTCAAGAGCTTTAACTTCAACTTAATTTAATGAATTAAAAAACTACCTATTTTAAAAAGCTATATTTACACATAGCTTTTATCCGTTCCAAAATGAAGGGCGAAGTTTCATCTGGAGAATCCTGCTTCGCCACTAGTAAAATCCAGTGTTCAACTGAATTATTTATTCATTACGATGAATGCTACTACTACTGCGATGATCGGTAGGGCTTCAACTAATGCAACCCCGATGAACATTGTAGTTTGAAGAACGCCACGAGCTTCTGGCTGACGAGCGATACCTTCTACTGTTTTTGATACGATAAGACCGTTACCGATACCTGCACCAAGTGCACCTAAACCGATTGCGATTGCTGCTGCTAATAAACCTAATGAACCTGTCATTTGAAAATTTCCTCCTTGGAATTGTTTGTTTTTGTGGTTCAAGCATATGATATATGCTTTATATTAATGGTCATCGCTCACTTTATGAGCCATGTAAACCATTGTTAACATTGTGAAGATAAAGGCTTGGATAAAGCCGATGAAAATTGAGAAACCTTGCCATGCCATCATTGGAACGATTGCCCCGATGAATCCCACAGCACCTGATGATGCTAAACCTGCTAATAAGCCAAGTAAAATCTCACCCGCGTAAATGTTACCGTAAAGACGTAAACCTAACGTTAATGTATTTGCAAATTCCTCTACTAATTTAAGTGGGAACATGAAAGACATTGGTTTAAAGAATGTACCAGCATAATGCCCTGTACCCTTCATTTTAACACCATAGAAATGCGATAAAACTAAAATCATCGTTGCTAACGTCATCGTTACAGTTGGGTCAGCCGTTGGTGATTTCCACCAAAGTTCATGACCATAAACGATCGAGAATGGAAGACCTAATAAGTTAGATACTGCGATAAACATAATTAACGTAATACCGAGAATGTGGAATCGACCACCAGTTTTCCAGTCCATGTTGCTTTTGATGATATTCTTAACGAAGTCCATAATCCATTCCATGAAGTTTTGCATACCAGTTGGTTTTAGTTTTAGGCTTCTAGTTGAAATAAAGGCAATTAAAAATACGATAATTGCAGCAACTAGTAACATCATAACTGTCGATTTATTAAATGTTAAAAAACCGACTTCTAGTAACGGAGCTTCATGATTCATTGTTATTTTTCACCTCTCTTTCTAATTTAAAGCACATTAGCGGTTCCTTACATGTGACACAATTCTCTCGACAAAGAGAAAAACGTACGGAATCATTAGCCCTATGACCGTGCTAATTAAGTGAAAATAGTTTGGCAACGAAATGGCTATTGCGACTGCCGCAACACCTGATCCAAAGCGAAGTGCTGTACCAAGTGAGCCTATTTTCTTCCCTTCACTAATGGACCTGTCAAACTTCTCCATACGGCGAACTAGAATCCAAAAATTATACGTACCAAAGAATGCACCGACTGCGATGCCCGCAAATACAGTTTGAAAGGAAGTGAATCCCCAGCCTAATGCGCAGAGTGCAAGCAAAAAAAATAACGCCCTCTTCTGCACAGCAAAAATGTGATGCAAATCTAGCATTGGTTGTAATCTCCTGAATCAAATTTTCGAGTATTGAAAGCGTTTGCTGACCACCATGTGAAATCAGAAAAGAGCAGTGAAAGGCACTACTCACAGCGGAATAGTAATGGGAGAGTCATTTCAATTACAGGTGTAAATACCCAAAAAATAACTTACACCCCTTACCAACTCGGTAAAAACCGAAACGCACAAAACGTTGCAAATCGACAGTTTTATTTTGAACTGTCAATTTAGTAGAAAGTTGATATAACAAGTGTTTCAACGTCCTAATTATGAACTGAAACCCTTATCATTCTTACCCTTTGTAAGCATACAATAGGAGATATTTGAAGTCAATTGGTAATAGAGAAAAACTTCACAACCTATATACTCTTGTCAAATTGTTGACAAATTTGTGTATGAAATTTCATAGTTTCAAATGTTCTCTTTTTCTTGACTCATAGAAAAAGCTAATTTACGACATAATTATGCTCATAAATTAGCTTACCCAACTCAATAGGTACATTAGACTTATTTTTCCGAATTAAATATAGTACATTATTTAGTTTTTTGTAAAAAAACTAGCAATGCCTCTACAATTCGTTTAGATGCATGTCCATCACCATATGGATTTGATGCATGTGCCATCGCCTCATAAGCCTTTTTATCCGTTAACAATTCTTTAGCTAAAGTGTAAATAGTATCTTCTTCAGTTCCTGCTAGCTTTAGCGTTCCAGCTGCAATTCCTTCTGGGCGCTCTGTTGTGTCTCTAAGGACAAGTACTGGCTTCCCTAATGATGGTGCCTCTTCTTGGACGCCACCTGAGTCTGTTAAAATCATGTAAGAATTCGCTGCAAAGTTATGGAAATCAAATACTTCAAGTGGCTCTATTAAATGTACTCGTTCATTGTCACCTAAAATTTCATTCGCGATTTCTCTTACTGCAGGATTCATATGCACCGGATATACTACTTGAACATCATCATGCTCAGCTAAAATCCTTGTAATTGCTTTGAACATATGACGCATTGGCTCACCCAGATTTTCGCGTCGATGCGCTGTTAATAAAATCATGCGATCTTCGCCAATTTTATCTAATACGGGATGCGTGTAATGTTCACTAACAGTTGTTGCCAATGCATCAATGGCTGTATTACCTGTAACAAAAATGGTATCAGCATTCTTATTTTCATCGATAAGATTCTTTTTAGATACTTCGGTTGGCGCAAAATGTAAATCAGCCATTACACCTGTTAACTGACGATTCATTTCTTCTGGGTATGGTGAATACTTGTTCCAAGTTCGCAGTCCTGCTTCCACATGTCCAATTGCGATTTGGTTATAAAACGCCGCCAAGCTTGCAATAAAAGTCGTCGCTGTATCACCGTGTACCAATACGATATCTGGCTGAGCTTCTTTCATTACTTGATCCAAACCTTGTAATGCGTTTGTCGTCACATCAATTAATGTTTGACGATCTTTCATTATATTTAAATCATAGTTTGGTGTTATTTCAAATGTCTCTAGTACTTGATCTAGCATTTGGCGATGTTGTGCCGTTACTGTGACAATAGATTCTATTTGCTCAGGATACTTTTGTAACTCTAAAACAAGAGGAGCCATTTTAATTGCTTCTGGTCTTGTACCAAAAATCGTCATTACTTTCCATTTTTTCATCAAAACGATCTGCACCGTCCTTTTTGTTATTGTATGAAAAGGACACCACACCAGTTGAAGTCCAACATGAGGAGTACTTACCTAAACATACTATGAAACGCCCTTCAAATTTGAAGGACGCTTTCACAAATTATTAGTTTCCTAAATGAGGAAATTTCATAACACCATTTTTACTTCGTGCCGAATAGGCGGTCTCCGGCATCACCTAGACCTGGTACAATATAACCATGATCGTTTAGTTTTTCATCCAAAGCAGCAATATAAATATCTACGTCTGAATGCTCTTCTTGAATAGCTTTGACACCCTCTGGTGCAGCGATTAAGCACATGAATTTAATGTTTTTAGCTCCACGTTTTTTCAATGAGTGAATTGCTTCCACTGCTGAACCACCAGTTGCTAACATTGGATCTACGATAATAAAATCACGTTCTTCCACATCTGCTGGAAGCTTTGCGTAATATTCAACTGGTTTTAATGTTTCAGGGTCACGATAAAGACCAATATGTCCAACTTTTGCGGCTGGGATAAGCTTTAGTACACCATCTACCATACCAATTCCTGCACGTAGAATCGGTACAATTGCAAGCTTTTTACCAGAAAGTACTTTTGTTTTAGCAATCGTTACAGGTGTTTCAATTTCAATTTCTTCCACCGGCATATCACGTGTAATTTCAAATGCCATAAGTGTTGCTACTTCGTCTACTAGCTCACGAAATTCTTTTGTACCTGTATTCTTGTCGCGAATATAAGTTAATTTGTGTTGGATTAGTGGATGATCAAATACATAGACTTTGCTCAAAGGGATTCTCTCCTAACCGTTCGGATTTCATTTTTATCTCAACTAGTATAACAGAAAAAAGGAATCGCCTCAAAAATAAATTTAAGGTGACTCCTTTTATTAAATTTTCTTTGACCAAAGTAAGTTATTGATCCAGAATTGTATCTAATTGTTCTATTGCCATTGGCTTAAAATAGAAATACCCCTGTCCGACTGTACAACCTAAAGCACGGAGTATTTCAACCTGTTCTTCTGTTTCTATTCCCTCTGCAACAGAAATCATTCCTAAGTTTAATGCCAATTGAATAATTGAGCGTACAATAGCAAGCGTTGCAGGGTCCTCTAAGGCATTAATAAAGCTTCTGTCAATTTTTAATTCTGTGAATGGTAATTGTTGCAGATAGCTCAATGAAGAAAATCCTGTTCCGAAATCATCCACGGATGTTTTGAAACCATAGCTTTTTAATTCCTGAATAATTGTAAAGGCAGATTGGAAGTCTACTAACCCTATATTTTCTGTTACCTCTAATATAATATTACTTGGATCTATTTCATATTTCCTAACGAGCTTTAGCGTATCTTGAACGAAATGCGTATAGTAGAAATGATCTGGTGAAATATTGACCGCTATTTTCACTAATTTCTTCCCTACCTTTTGACGTTCTGCCAGCCACGATAGCACAATTTCTAAAACTTGAACGTCAATTTCTCTAACCTTTCCCGCACTTTCCGCTACTGGAATAAAGATGGCTGGAGACACAAAGCCCAGCTTCGGGGATACCCATCGTGCAAGTGCCTCTATACTTTGAATCTCTCCATTACGTAAATCTACTTTTGGCTGTAAATGGACTGTAATTTCTTTATTTTTGATTGCTTGGGACAAATGATTTAATACTGTCATTTGCTGTACTAGAACGTCATTTTTTTCTGTCGTAAAAATTTCTGTATGTGTACCCGGTTTATCAGTAGCAGACGAAAGCGCATTATCTGCAAACCGAATTGCATCATTAATTTTTATAGCATCATTAAAGGAAGCAATCCCTGTTTTTAACGTGATGTAAATTTGCTTTCCTCCTATTATAAAGGGCTGCCGAATCGTCTCCTTGATGCGCCTTTCATAATTATTTAAATTTTCATTAAAGGTCATCGTGGATAGAATAAGACTAGAGCTTGTAAATCTCGCAATATATTCGCGATCCCCTGGCTTGTCTTGCTCTAGACGTTTGGCGAGCTGCCTTAATAATTCATCACCAAATTCACGTCCATACAGTTCAACCACTTGATGAAATTCGCTTGGTTTCACAATTTTAATATAACCATTTTGTCCACGTTCAGCCTCTTTTTCGAGGCAATTCACAAAGCTATGACGATTAGGTAAACCTGTTGTAATGTCGGTATAGGCTAAATCCCATATTTTTCTCTGTGTTCTTGCATACGTATATGCTAAGGCAACCAGTGCACTAACTTTTCGAAACATATTTGTGAAATATGCAAGGTCACTATGTGCTTGCTGATAATATATTGAAAAAAGCCCTATTACTTGTCGCTGTTGATTGCGTATAGGTATAAATAATCCATACGCTTTGTGTGAAAAAGCAGCAAATTGTCTATGCTCATCTGGAATATGCACCTCATCCAAATTTTCAATAAAAATAGAGGTTTCTGATTGCATAACCTTCGTAAAAAAGTCGGTATTTTCACAGCATCTCGGTACATCTTTTGATCTACCATTATCCATAAAAGTCTGTAATAAATTGCTCTCCGTTTTGATGAGTACCATACTGGAAGTATTCGGCATAAAAAACTCATCCAGTCCGCGACAAATAATATGCATCTTTTGCTCAAAAGAGCTATCTCTCTCTATCGCCTTATACATATCATTTTCTAAACGCATTAAGAAATCTTCCGTATGATAATACGTAACGTCCTTCATAAGGACTAGCACATATTGCGTTACATTTGCATCGTTTCGAAATGGTAGAGCTTGAATTTCAGCCCAAAATGGGGGTTTATCGATACCTTTATGATGTAGCTTCGCTTGTACCATGATACCATTATGTATTTTTTCTTTAATCTTTTTTATGGTTGTCTTTTTTTCATCTAATAGCCATGTAAAATAATTTGTTTTTAGGATTTGTGACCTTGAAGCATTTGTAAGACTACAAAAAGATTCATTACACTCTACTATACTATGATGATTTGTTGCATCAAAAATTACGAAGCTTTCCTTAGAATTATCCCCTAAATTGAGAATACTATTTAATAAGGCATCATTATCTATATCTAACGATTTAGTGACCATCCAACCCCTCCTTCTCTATCACTTCATCCCATTTCCATTGTACATAAAATTTAATTAAATTTTCACTTTTATTAAAAAAAACTTCTTTTTTAGTACACAATCTGACCTCAGCCAACTATAATAATCCCTTTCTATCGATTATATGTAAATTTATTCAAAAATAAGAGTGTTATTATTCTTAATTAGAAAAATATGTATTTCATTGTTCGACCTACTTTTCAAAATAAAAAACTGTGTTTAAAGTGAATTTCCCACTTTAAACACAGTTTTAGAATGATATTAAGCGTATAATGGATGTTTATCTGTTAATGCTTTTACGCGATCTTTTGCGTCCGCTTTAACTGCTTCATCTTCAGGGTTTTTAAGAACTGCTGCAATAATTGCACCCACTTCTTTCATATCTTCCTCTTTAAAGCCACGAGATGTAACAGCTGGTGTACCGATACGAATACCTGAAGTAACAAATGGAGACTCCATATCGTAAGGGATTGTGTTTTTGTTAGTTGTAATACCCACTTCATCTAATGCATGTTCTGCTACTTTACCTGTCAGACCAAGAGATTTAACGTTTAATAGTAATAAGTGGTTATCTGTACCGCCAGATACAATTTCAACACCCTCAGCAATAAGGACTTCGGCTAAAGCTTTTGCATTCAATTTTATTTGTTTTGCATAGTCTTTAAATTCTGGTTGCAGTACTTCGCCAAATGCTACAGCTTTAGCAGCAATGACATGCATTAATGGCCCACCTTGAATTCCTGGGAATACAGACTTGTTTAATTTTTGCTCCCATTCTTTCGATGCAAGAATTAATCCGCCACGTGGTCCACGTAATGTTTTATGTGTAGTCGATGTAACAAAGTCTGCATATGGAACTGGCGATTGATGCTCACCGACAGCTACAAGACCAGCTATGTGTGCCATATCCACCATGAAGTATGCACCTACTTCATCTGCGATTTCACGGAATTTAGAGAAGTCAATTTCACGTGGGTACGCAGAAGCTCCCGCAACTATAAGTTTCGGCTTATGTTCTAATGCTTTTTGACGTACATCCTCATAATCGATAACTTGTGTGTCCTTTGTTACACCATATTCCACAAAATTATAAAGAATACCAGAGAAGTTTACAGGAGATCCATGTGTTAAGTGACCACCATGAGAAAGGTTCATACCAAGAACCGTATCGCCTGGTTCTAAAATTGTGTGGTATACAGCCATATTTGCTTGCGCACCAGAGTGTGGTTGCACGTTTGCGTATTCTGCACCAAAGATTTCTTTCACACGATCACGTGCAATATCTTCAACTACGTCTACATGTTCACAGCCACCATAGTAGCGTTTACCTGGATAACCTTCTGCGTATTTATTTGTCAGTACAGAACCTTGCGCTTCCATAACTGCTTCGGATACAAAATTTTCAGATGCAATCAATTCGATATTTGCTTGTTGACGTTTTTTTTCTGCAAGAATTCCTTCTAATACTGCTTTGTCTTGTACTGCTAATTTTTCATATGCCATGTTAGAAAAAGCCTCCTAGTATCCTTTATTATTTATATACAGCACGTTCCCCGCCAATTAGCTTTGGGCGTGTTGTTGCAATCGTCACCACTGCTTCTCCCACCATTTTCACTGATGTGCGAACTGGGACAGCTACTGCTTTCAAGTGCATACCAATTAATGTTTGTCCAATATCTATACCTGCATGTGCCTGAATGGTTTCAACAACCACAGGATTAGTAAATCGCGTATAGGCATAAGCGGACATAGAGCCACCAGCTGTACGTACTGGGACTACCGCCACTGGATCGTAGCCAAATTGTTCAGCAGTTGATGCCTCCATCGTAATAGCACGATTAATATGCTCACAGCCTTGAAACGCTAAATGTAGCTGGTGTTTCATTGCGAATTCTTGTAACGGCTCGAAAATGGCTTCTCCTATCTCCAATGCACCTGCTGTGCCAATTTTCTGACCAATCACTTCAGATGTAGAGCATCCTACGACAAAAATTGTATGAGGTCGTAATGTTACCTGCTCTTCAAATTCACTGAGTAACTGAGTCAAATGCGTTCGTATTTGTTTTACAACCATTAAGCTCAGCTCCTTCATTTATAGCCATTAAAATCATGCCATACATGACATCCTTGATGAATGTCATATATGGAATAACAATCCTTTATTGCTCAAGTTCCGTAATTTTTTCTATGCGTCGTGTATGACGACCACCTTCAAACTCAGTTTCTAGCCAAGTTTGGACAATTTCACGTGCAAGACCTGGGCCAATAACACGTTCACCCATAGCTAAAATATTAGAGTCATTATGGCATCGCGTTGCCTTTGCACTAAATACATCATGCACTAATGCACAACGAATACCTTTCACCTTATTTGCAGCAATAGACATACCAATTCCCGTGCCACAAATTAAAATACCTTTATCAAATTCTCCGTTGGCTACACCATCAGAAACTGGCTTTGCGTAATCCGGATAGTCTACTGAATCCGCAGATTGTGGACCAAAATCTTCGTAGCTAATATGAAGCTCATCTAGTAGCTGCATGATCTCACGACGTAGGTTGTTACCTCCGTGATCAGAAGAAATTGCTATTCTCACTGGGTTCCCTCTTTTCGAATTATAGTCAACCTTAGTGTACCACTTCTTTCTGAAGAATAACACGATTTTTCTTGTATTTTTATGCTGATTTCTCCTAAAAGACGAACATTTATTGTTACTTAGCTAAAAATCATTCACTTTTATATCTCTTTTTCTGTGGATATTGTGAATATCATGTTAATAAATTCGGATAATGGTCTTTTGTTGTAATATTCTATCTACTAAAGTTTTTCTCATTTTTTATTTACAGTGGACAAACTGTATCACTATTTTTTCCAAAAATAAAAAAACTGTCTATAAATCCGATTTTTCACCGCATTTATAAACAGCTTTTTGTGACTAAGCCTGTCGATCAAATTGTTGAATCACTTTATGCAAAGCTTCTGATTGCTTTTTTAAACTTTGCGCTAGGTGCTCTACTTGTTCAATGGCGTAGGCTTGTTCTTCAGCCGCACTACGAACTTCTTGTGCACCTGCTGATGTTTCCTCTGCAATTGCAGCCACTTCTTGTGATTGACGAGCAGTAGTTTCAATATTATGCATCTGCTGTTCAATTAGTGAAGATATCTCTACAATCGCTGTTGCCATTTCATGTACGTTAGACGACATACCTTCTACAGCTGTTGTTGTTTCAGATACGCGATCTGCTTCTTTCGTTGCAAATGCTACCTGTTCATTCATTTGTTTGACTACGACTTCAACATTTTGCTGCATAGATTG
The DNA here is from genome assembly GCF_049943995.1 of Lysinibacillus sp. VIII_CA. Classification (NCBI taxonomy): domain Bacteria; kingdom Bacillati; phylum Bacillota; class Bacilli; order Caryophanales; family Bacillaceae; genus Lysinibacillus; species Lysinibacillus sp. VIII_CA. The sequence goes on along the minus strand of NZ_JBNFXM010000009.1, from coordinate 116,748 downwards.
GATTAGAGCTGTAATCCCTTGCACAGCTTTTGCACTTTCATCTGCTAAACCACGCACTTCCTCCGCAACCACAGCGAAGCCTTTTCCATGTTCTCCAGCACGAGCCGCTTCAATAGATGCATTTAAAGCTAGTAAATTTGTTTGTGCCGCAATATCACCAACTAAGCCAATAATGCGCTCTACTTGGCCAGCATTTTCTTCTAAAGCATGAATGCTTTTTAATGCCTCATTGTTACCAGTAGCTATTTGTTGAATACTATTAACTAATGTTTCGATTGCATTTGTTGTTGTCGATAAATTATGTAAAATCTCTTTAGATTGTGATGCCGATGCTTCTGCTCTACTATTTACTTCTGTCGCAAGAGCTCGTACATCCTCAATTGCCTCAGCGGTATCTTGTACAGCTGTCGCAGATGCTTCAGCTCCTGCCGAAATATGCTTAACGGTTGAAGCAATACCTTCTGCTTTTCGAGTAGCGACTCCCGCTTCATCTGAGAGCTGAATAATCGATTGATTGGTCTGTTGAAAATTTTGGTCAATACTTTCCACCATTTGACGTAAATTTAATACCATTTGTTGAAATGCCTCTGCAACCGAACGAATCTCATCGTTTGTTTTAGGCATCTGAACATCCTGCCCAATTTTCCCCTCTGCTACTAGAGTTGCGGAATGCTCAAGTTGTTGTAAAGGTTTAATTAAGATCACGCTAAAGATGGCAGCCAATATACCTGACCATGTGATTCCTAATGCATACGTCACCACTTGAAATACTTTTCCATTAATACTTGGGAAGAAGGTCGGTTGTAAGAATTCAATAAATATAAAACTGATACTGTAAGTAATTAATGCTAGCACGCTCACAAATAACACCAATTTAAGTCGTAAACCAAATTGTTTTTTCATAGGGCTCCTCAATTCTATTGTAGTTTTTTTATTAATTGATCAACCAATTCATGTAGTTCCGCAAATGTTGCTTCGTATATTGCTCTGTTACCGCCGTAAGGATCTACTACATTCTCCAGGCTACCTTCATTTGTATACTCTTTTAATGTGAATACTTTATGATCAGTGCCTGGGAAGCTTGAGATGACAGTGTCTTTGTGAGCGGTAGTCATTGTTAGGACTAAATCTGCCCATTCCATTTCTACCATGGATAATTGTGTTGCAGAATGCTGATGAGACATTTGAGCTTCATTTAACACTTGTTGCGCATGTGCTGACATTTGGGCATTAGGCATAGCATAAATACCTGCAGAACGTACTTCTAAATTGTCTATTTGTTTATGTTTTAATATGACTTCTGCCATTGGACTGCGACAAGTATTGCCTGTACAAACAAATAATATTTTCACACTTATCACTCTCCGATTTATATTGAATTATTGCTGAATAGCTAGGATACTCATAATTATAAATATAATGCCAGCAATGATTTGAATTTTATTTCCAAAAAAGACTTGGCTCCTACGTGCAATGACTAATGACCCATAGGCACAAATCAAGGCACTCAAGCCTGCACTCATTATAAAAATGGTTTTTTCTAAGTTTAGCATACCAAAAGAAACACTAACTGAAAAGGTATCTAGGCTTGCAGTCACAGCTAAAAGTACGGGGGAAATTGTTACTTTTTCATCCCGATGAGAGAATAATAGTAAATGCATGCCCATGCAAAATAACAAAATACTCGATATCCATTGTCCCCATTCTAATAGAAAACGAACTAAATAGTTTCCTAATTCAAATCCCAACAAAGGAAAAAGCATATGCAGTGCAGCCGTCCATAGTGATAAAAATAAGCGATATCTAACATTTGGCAGCAATACATATAGACCAATAACATCAACAGACGTTAATATACCTGCAAGAATTCCCTGCAAGAATACACTCCTTCTCTCCCTAATATATTATCATTTTATGCTCGAAAATACATTATTATCATATTTGTCCACATAAGATTTTCCTTTTTATAAAGAGGATCCCTGCCTATAAAAAAAGGACAAAAGACATGTAAATTTATTAATGTCTTTTGTCACTCATTTTTATTTACAATGAATACCATTTGCCTCCTGAAGCCTTTTCAAGCCTATTCATAATAGCTGCCCCTACGCCTTCCGTCGAAGTTGTCGTAGCTAAAATAACGGTAGCTGTTGTTTTATCACATGCTCTAAGTGCATGGTATAACGAAGCACCCATGTCTTCTTTACTTCCCTCTTCACCTACTGAGAAGTAAAAATCAGCTTTAATATGTTGGAAATTTTGAGGTGCAAGAAGTGCTACTTCATGTCCTTGCTGCTGTAATTGTTGAACAGCTTCGCTTACTTCCCCATCATGGCAATTGATTAAGTATACCGGCGCATTTGGTGCATAATGTGTATATTTCATGCCTGGAGCCTTTGGTGTCTCTTCTAGTTTCTGCTCTATTTTGGTTGGTTGAATAACCGGACCAATTGTTGCTTCAAGCATCTCCTTCGTAATGCCACCCGGACGTAAAATTACTGGAGGCTCGTGTGTCACATCTAATACAGTGGATTCTAACCCAATGCCTGTGGAACCTCCATCCAAAATATAAGGTATGTACCCTCCCAAATCATCTAAAACATGGATAGCTTCTGTTGGACTCGGCTTACCACTACGATTAGCACTTGGCGCAGCAAGTGGTTTTTGAAGCTGCTGTAATAAGGCAAGTGCTACTGGGTGGTCTGGCATACGGATGCCGACAGTCGATAATCCAGCCGTTACACTTTGAGCCAGCACATTTGGTTTAGCAGGCATTACAAGCGTTAACGGTCCTGGCCAAAATAAATCGATGCATTGTTTGGCTATTTCAGAAATATGTTCTATATAGTTCGTTACTTCCTCTTTTGTACCAACATGAACAATTAAAGGGTTATCTGAAGGGCGGCCCTTCGCTTCAAATATCTTCTTCACTGCCGTATCATTTGTTGCAACAGCACCCAGCCCATAAACCGTTTCTGTCGGAAATGCTACTACCTCTCCCGCATTTAAGATATCCACAGCTTGTGTATAATTTATTTGACTATTCACATTACTGTCCACAACCTTGCAAACGGTTTCCATGTTTAAAACCTACCTTCATTTATTGATTCTTACTGAATTATCCACAAATTGTTTATAACTGCTTAAAAAATGTGCATAAGTTATCTGAATTTGTGAACAATTCATGCAAAAAGTCCTTTAATCCATTCCCAAATAAAGAATGTTACTTGCTCTTCCTCTTCTGGTTCTTCTGCTTTTACTTCTTCTTTTTCGGGCTCGCAAATGGATGGGAATATACTGCACCACCAGTTATCACCACGCGCATCACCAATTTTAACTACAATGGAGTGATACACATTTTGTGGATATAATACCGCTCCCTGTCTTTTAGGCGGAAATAAGTTATCCCCAACCACTACCTGTGTATCTATCTGTGGATAATTTTTGCTTAATTCTGTTTCAATTTGTTGCTTTAACGTTTGAATTTGCTCATTCCCTGCAACACCTGCAGATACTACTTGCATAAAATAGGGTTTTAATTCTTCAACAAGCTGCTCTTTCTCATGCTGATCTTGTGCTGTATTGCTATTAGCAATTACACGAATTCTAAAATCTTTTTCTTGTTCTTGATTAGTAGCCTCTTTTGCAAAACCTACTAATGATGGAATATATAAAACACATAGCTGTAAAGCAATGGCCACTACTACTAATCTAGCAAACGCTAGAAAGATATTTTGTTTAGGTAATCTAATAATCTTGTATTCATTTAACATGTAAATCCCTCCTTGCTCAACATTGTTGGCAAGATGAAGACACTTTATACATGAATCTCACAAAAAATCATTCGCGGTTTACCATTAATATCTTTTTCTATCGAAATCGTAGCCTGTGGAAAACTATCTTGAAAGAACTTTGCTACTTTTTCACCTTGTGTATAACCGATTTCTAACCCAATTAATGCTGGTCTATTCATATACGCTGGCAATTGCTCTGCTAATTGTCGATATAAAATAAGACCATCTTCCTCAGCAAATAACGCGCTATGAGGCTCATGCTTTAATACAACATCCGACATAGCCTGCGCCTCTTCAAAAGCGATATAGGGAGGGTTCGATAAAACAATATCAAACTTCTCACCTGCGAGCGGAGCAGTTAAATCTCCCAGCCTAAAATCAATATTAGCCTCTAATCTCTGTGCATTTTTTTGTGCTGTCGCTAATGCAGCTTCAGATAAATCAGTAGCTACGACCGTTAACGTAGGACACTCCAGCTTCATTGAAATGGCAATAGCACCACTGCCTGTACCTATATCAGCTACCTTCAATGCTTGGTGTTGAAATAGTTTAGTCATACGATTGATAGTGCCAAGAATCAGTTCTTCCGTTTCCGGTCGAGGAATTAATACTGATTCATCGACGATAAATGAACGACCATAAAACTCCTCACTTCCCACACAATACTGAACTGGGCGACCATTGACATGTTCCTCTATAAGGGCTTTAAATTTTACTTGCTGTGCTTCTGTTAATTTATCCTGTAAATGTAGCATAACCTCTGAATAGCTTGTACCAAGTATATGCTGCATAACAATACGTGCCGCAGTTTGCTCCCGACCATTATCCACTAAAAAAGAAGAAGCCCACTCAAGGGCCTCCATCACATTTTTATAAGTCATCATTTAAACGCTCTAGCTTCGATGCTTGTTCTTCTAAAATAAGCGTATCGATAATTTCGTCCAATCTACCCTCGACGATTTGATCTAGCTTTTGAATTGTTAACCCAATACGGTGGTCTGTTACACGGTTTTGTGGATAATTGTATGTGCGAATTCGCTCAGAGCGATCACCAGAACCCACAGCAGACTTACGTGTGGCATCGATCTCTTTTTGTGCCTCTTGCATATACATATCTGCTACACGAGCGCGTAAAATTTTCATTGCCTTTTCACGGTTTTTAATTTGCGAACGCTCATCCTGCATGGAAACTACAACACCTGTTGGTAAATGGGTCATACGGACCGCAGACATCGTTGTATTTACGGATTGACCACCTGCACCTGAAGATGCGAATGTGTCTACACGAATGTCTTTTTCATGAATTTCAACGTCTACTTCCTCTACCTCAGGTAAACAGGCTACTGTTGCTGTAGATGTATGGATACGTCCTTGTGATTCGGTAGCTGGTACACGTTGTACACGGTGGGCACCATTTTCAAATTTGAACTTTGAATAAGCACCTTGTCCGTTAATCATAAAGATTACTTCTTTATAGCCGCCCATCGGGTTTGGAGTGGCTTCCATAATATCAATTTTCCAGCCTTGTGTTTCTGCATAACGAGAATACATGCGGAATAAATCACCCGCAAAAATATTTGCCTCATCTCCGCCAGCTGCTCCACGAATTTCCATAATAACGTTCTTATTATCATTAGGATCTTTGGGAATTAATAAAATACGTAAACGTTCTTCAAGTTCTTCCTGCTGAGCTTTTAATAGGTTAAATTCTTCCTTTACCATTTCATGCATATCAGGATCTTTTTCGCTATCTAACATTTCACGTGTATCTACTAATTGCTCTTTGACATTTTTATATTCACGATACGTATCCACAGTTTCTTGGATATCTGATTGTTCCTTCGAATATTCACGTAATTTCTTACTGTCATTAACAATATCTGGGTCGCTTAAAAGCTCTGTCAGCCTTTCATAGCGATCCTCCACTGCTTGTAATCGATCAAACATGGATTTCACCTCAATTTAGTTTCTTAAATTGCTCCTATTTTTCAAGAGCTCTCCATTAAAATTACGCTAATGCATAATGGTTATTTACAATGTTTATGTCCACTACTTAGTATAAAAAACTTTTCGCATCTACGCCACTTTTTCTTAGTCCTCCATTATAGCGAAGGATGAGCATGACATTTTCGACATACAGGATAATAGGAATCGTTTCCACCAATTTGAATTTGATCTCCCGTATATACAGGCTGTCCATTTCCATCTACTCGTAAATTCATCGTTGCTTTTTTATGACAGAACCAACAAATGGTTTTCATTTCTTCAATTTTATCTGCATATGTAAGCATGTATTGGCTGCCTTCGAACAGCTCATTTTGAAAATCATTTTTTAAGCCAAAGCCCATAACTGGAATATCTAATTCATCCACAATGTTAGCTAGTTGTAAAACATGAGCTTTTTTTAAAAATTGAACTTCATCCACAAGTACACAGTATGGTTTAACCGCATTGTTTTGCACAAGCTCAAAAATATTTGTATCTTCATAAACAGGAATGGCTTGCTGTCTTAAACCTACTCGACTAGAAACAAAGCCAACCTCATCACGTGTATCTAAACCTGATGTAAACATCATTACAGGTTTCTGCTGTTCTTCGTAATTATGGGCAACTTTTAAAATCTCTATTGATTTTCCACTATTCATTGCACCATGTTTAAAATATAGCTGCGCCATACTGTCTTCTCCCTTTCTTTTGGTCGATCTGTATTTTGAAAAGACTTGCATCAACGTGTCATATTTACTGAAAAAAATACCTGCCAAGCACATGCTTGGCAGGTATTAAACTAACATTAGTTTTTAAGACCGTATTTTTTGTTGAAACGATCCACGCGACCATCAGTAGACGCGAATTTTTGACGGCCAGTATAGAATGGGTGACATTCGTTGCAGAACTCGACAACGATGTTTTCTTTTACTGAACCAGTTTTGAAAGTGTTCCCACAAGAGCAAGTTACTGTTGCTTCTTTGTAGTCTGGATGAATTCCTTGTTTCATATTCGTTTTCTCCTCTCGCCCTGAACCATCTGGAACAGAGTATTATCGAACTGTACCTTACATAGCCCGAATATGAGTGAAACCATCAGCTATATATGTACACGTTGCATACCTAAGAAGTATAGCATAGTCGTTTTATTATTTTCAAGAAAAAAATATCAAAAGAAAGATATCTATCGTTTTTATCCTCGAACTTCTCGATAATCATTGTCTTGTAACCCTATTTTTTCATTTCGCTCTTTGAATCGGATATTATGAGAAGACACATAAGCAACCTTTGGTGCATCAGGTTCTATTAATAGCTTTGCACTATTTAACGCTAATATTCCATCTGTAAAGGCACCTGCTATTAACCTAACTTTACTTGGATGATCAATAAAATCACCTGCACCATAGATTCCTTCTATATTAGTTTCCCTCTTTTCATTGACGAGTGCCACACCATCTTTAATATGTAATCCCCATTCTTCTAGTGCACCATAATCACATTTTAAGCCATGGTTCACAATAACGGCATCTACTTCAACTCGCTCTATCTCATTCGTCTCTTTATTCATAATCGATACAGACTGTATTAAATCCCCATCACTATGTAATTGCACTACTTCAAATGGTGTTTTTACACATACGGAGGATTCCTTCATCCGTAAAACGTTCTTTTCATGACCACCAAAGTCCTCACGACGATGAACGATCGTCACACTTGCTGCAATCGGCTCTAACTCATTCGCCCAATCGACAGCTGAATTACCACCACCTGAAATTAAGACATGTTTATTCCGAAAAATCTCTAATTCCTGTACAGTGTAGTGTAAATTAGTTACTTCATAGCGATCTGCTCCTTCTATTTCAAGCTTTTGCATCGTCAGAACGCCATAACCAACCGCCAAAATCACTGTTTTGGAAAAATGCTTTTCACCCGTTGAGGACGTTAAAATAAATGTTCCATCTGGTTGCTTTTCTAATCCTTCCACCTTTTGATTTAATATAATTGTTGGATCGAAGGTTTGGGCTTGTTCAACAAGCTGTTTGATGAGCTGTCCACCTAAAATAGGGGTAACTCCACCAACGTCCCAAATCATTTTTTCGGGATAAATTAACATACGACCACCAAGCTGAGAGCTATACTCGATAATTTTCGTTTTTAAATCTCGCATCCCACTATAAAAGGCTGTATAGAGACCTGCTGGGCCACCGCCAACAATCGTTACATCATAGAGTTCGTTCTCCATTTTTACATTCCATCCCCTTCATCTTAATTCCGTCAATAATTACTTGCACTCGGCTCATACACTTTTATTGTTCACCAAGGTACCTTCACTATTTATTCCTTTAATCGTGCTAATAAATACAAGAAATAAGGAGCGCCTATAACGGCTACTACAATCCCTGCAGGAATTTCTGAAGGCTCGAGAATAGAACGACCTATCGTATCAGCCATTAATACGAGGAAACCACCCAATAATGCCGCCGCAGGAAGTAGAAATTGATGCTTTGCTCCAACCAGCTGGCGAGCCAAATGTGGGGCAATAAGCCCTACAAAGCCAATACCACCACTTACAGAAACACTAGCTCCTGCTAAACCAACAGCTGCCGCTAATAGCCAACGGCGCTCTCTTTCAATCGAGGCACCTAATCCAACAGCTGTTAATTCGCCTAAATTTAAAATGTTTAATACCCGCGATTTCGCATAAACAAATGGTAATAAGATCACTAGCCATGGTAGCAGCGAGAGAACAAATCTCCAATTTGAACCCCAAATGCTCCCCGCCAGCCATGTAGCCACAAATTGATAATTTTCAGGTGATAGCCGTAGTGTTAGCACAATCATTGCCGAGCTAATTCCGGCTGCTATAGCCACCCCTGTTAAAATTAAGCGCATCGGTGTAATACCTTCGTGTCGTTTATAAGAAAGTGAATAAATTAGCACTGCTGTTAAGCCTGCTCCGACAAAGGCAAGTACAGGGAGTAAATAAACAGGTGCTGCCTTCGTTGTTGGAAAAAATGAAATATACAGCATAACTGCAAGACCAGCACCAGCATTAATCCCTAAAATACCTGGGTCTGCTAAAGCATTTTTGGAAACGCCTTGTAAAATTGCCCCTGAAATAGCTAAGCCCATTCCCACTAATACAGCAATCACAATTCGTGGAAGCCTAAATTCAAATAAGATTAATTGTTGTTGTGCATCTCCTTGTCCAAAAAGAGTCTTAAAAACCTCCAACGGCGTTAGCTTAATCACCCCAGTATTCATACTAATCACAAAGGTAACGAAGATTAAAACAAGCAATGTAGCAATGATGATAAAATTTTTCTTTCTTGTTTTCTGCTGACTTGGTGTTAAGTAGCTGTTACTCATAACTCTTTCCCTCCTTTACGCGCTAAATAAAGGAAGAAGGGTACACCAATAAAGGCAATTAAAGCACCAATCGGCGTTTCATAAGGTGGATTGATAATGCGTGCTACTAAATCAGCTAACACCACAAGCAATGCTCCATATACTAAAGAACATGTGATAATCCAGCGATAATCATGACCCACTATGTATCTCGTTAAATGAGGAACTATTAAGCCTACAAAACCAACTGCTCCAACAACAGAAACTGCTGCACCTGCTAAAATTAACACAATAATCATGCCCCATATTTTCACAACAGCCGTTCTTTGACCAAGTCCAACAGCAATTTCCTCCCCTAAGCTCAGCACAGTGATTGATCGTGATAAAATAAGAGCTCCTATCATCGCAATAAGAATCCAAGGTGATAATATTTGTAGATGGCTCCATTTTGTTCCCGAGACACCACCTGCATACCAAAAGGCCAGGTCTTGACCAATACGGTAATAAAGGGCAATTCCTTCTCCTAGCGCTCCAAGCAATGCACTAACAGCCGCACCTGCTAAAACAAGTCGCATTGGTGTTAAGCCACCTTTAGACAGTGACCCAATACCATAAACAATGGCCACCCCAAGACCTGCACCTATAAAGGACCATAAAATTAAAAATATATATGGCATACCAGGGAAAAAGGCAAAGCACACGGCCAACATAAATGCGGCTCCTGAGTTCAAGCCTAACAATCCTGAATCTGCTAATGGGTTACGTGTCATACCTTGCATAATCGCCCCGGCTACTGCAAAGCTTGCTCCTACTAGAGCAGCCCCAAGTACTCGTGGTAAGCGAATATCATGAATAATTTGATGTGTCGTTAATTCCGGTGAAAAATGGGTAACTGCTGTCCAAACAGTACCTAGTGAAATATCTGCTGCACCAAAAGAAATCGATAAGCCAATAGCTAAAATTAATCCAATTACTCCTACAATTAAAGCCACTACTCCACGGATCGGATGAGATCGTTTCTGTAGCTCCTCTAAATCGTTGAGCTCTCCTACTCCTGTCGACGTAGTCATTCTATTTCCTCCTTATAAACTTCCCAATACACATACGGACTAGATTTTATTTCTTCATATCGTATAGCTGATAGGATAGGCAGATTGGATTATTACTATATGGACAAACAGCCATTTCAGCATCAATATTAAAAACGCTTTGTAAATTTTCCTTTGTCATTACTTTTTCTGGACTTCCATCTACCATTAAATTCCCGTCTCTCATGGCCATGATAAAGTGGGAGAATCGTGACGCATGATTCAAATCATGTAATACCATGATTATTGTTCGACCTTCTTCTTTATTTAACTTCTGTAGAAGCAATAAAATATCTAGCTGATGGGCTAAATCTAAATATGTGGTTGGTTCATCCAGTACTAGAATATCGGTGCCTTGTGCTAATGCCATGGCAATCCACACCCTTTGGCGTTGGCCACCCGACAATGCTTCAATTGGTCGATCACTAAAATCCCTTAATCCTGTCACATCAATAGCCCAATGGATATACTCATAGTCTTCCTTGCGTAATGTGCCAAATCCGACTTGATGAGGAAAGCGACCATATGATACCAACTCAAATACAGTTAAGCCTCCTGGAGCTGTTGCCGTTTGAGGCAAAATAGCCATTCTTTTGGCAACTTCCTTGGTCTTCAATTGATGGATGGCTTTACCATCTAAATAGACAGCTCCATTTTGGGTATGAAGTACACGAGCCACGGCCTTTAATAAAGTAGATTTCCCACAACCATTCGGTCCAATAATTGTGGAGATTTGCCCTTTTGGAATTTCCACACTTAAATCATTGACAATGAGCGTCGAGGAATAACCAATCGCCACACGATCTATTTCTAGTACTGACATAATTAACTTCCTTTCATTGTTGAGAGTAGCTTATAACTAACCTTATATTTGTAGACCAAATTGAGCTGTATACAAGCCATAATAAGCATGTTTTCGTTCCATTAATTGCTCATGTGTTCCTTCTTCAATAATGCCCTTTTTCGATACAACAACAATTCTATCTGCATCTTTGATCGTTGCTAATCGATGGGCAATTACCAACGTCGTACGACCAATGGAAAGCTCGTTTAATGCTTGTTGAATAGCTTGTTCGGTTTCAGTGTCCAATGCCGATGTTGCTTCATCAAGTATGAGTATCTTTGGGTTTTTCAGGAAAATTCGCGCAATGGATAATCTTTGCTTTTGACCACCAGATAACTTCACACCCCGCTCACCAATTAATGTATCCATACCCTCTGGGAGCGCCTTAATGACATCAGTCAGCTGTGCGCGCTGTGCGGCATACCAAATATCTTCTTCACTGGCATTCAAATTACCGTATGCGATATTATCACGAATAGTGCCATCAAATAAAAAGACATCTTGTTGAACAATCCCAATATGGCCACGCAATGATTGCAATTTGAAATCGCGTATATCCACACCATCAATTTTAATGGAGCCTTCATTGACATCATAAAAACGGGGAAGCAAACTGCAAATAGTAGATTTCCCTGCCCCGGATGGACCTACAAGGGCAACAGTCTCACCGGAACGAACCGTTAAATTAATTTGATGTAAAGCACGATTTGTATCCGAGTAGCCAAACGATACATCTGTGAACGTAATTTCTCCGTCAATTTCATCGATGTCCTTCGCTCCTGGTCGATCCGCTATCTCAGGCTCTGTTTCAAGGAATTCAATATAACGTCTAAATCCTGCCATCCCTTTTGGATAGCTTTCTATAAACATATTGATTTTATTAATAGGGCCTAGCAGAATCCCGGAAAGTAAAATAAATGCGATAAAGTCCCCATTTGATAGATCACCATTTAACACAAAATAAGCACCAACAAATAATGTAAATAATGATAATACCTTTGTCAGAATACCTGAAATTGCTTCATTCCAAGCCATAACCTTATAAGAGAACAACTTGGTCATTCGGAATCTTTCATTATTCACTTTAAAGCGTTTAATTTCATGATCCTCATTTGTAAAAGCCTGTACAACGCGAATACCGCTGACATTGTTTTCAACACGTGCATTAAAGTCAGCAATATCACCAAACATTTGACGGAATGCTTTGGACATTAACTTTCCGAAAATAATTGTCAAAACTAGGATGATCGGCACAAGTAGGAAAATAAGTATTGTAAAGGTTGGATCTATGTAAAACATGACACCAAATGTCCCTATAATGGTCATAGCAGCAATAAAAATATCTTCTGGACCATGATGAGCAAGCTCACCGATATCCATTAAATCGTTTGTTAATCGGGAAACAAGATGCCCCGTTTTATTATTATCAAAGTATCTGAAGGAAAGTTTTTGTACATGGCTAAAGGATTCCTTTCTCATATCCGTTTCAATATTAATCCCTAGCATATGCCCCCAGTAGGAAACGATGAAATGGAGAATGGAGTTAAAGATATATAAAGCAAAAAGCAATAAACTCGCCATAATAATCCACTTTAGCTCGCCATCTGGCAAAATATCATCAATTACTTTATTTAAAACAATTGGAAATGCTAATTCAATTAATGCTACTAAAATGGCGCAGCTAAAATCTAAAATAAATAAGCGTTTATACGGTTTGTAATATGAGAAAAATCGCTGTAATAACATGGTTGGTAGCCTCCTATTGCAATATCAATCTTCATATCTACTATCTAGTTATTTTTGTTGAACCTTGGTAAACTCTACTATTTTGTCAGCTAGCTCTTCAGCTTGATGGAGACCCGAAAGTGGATCTGAGGCAAAATAATATTCCGATGGAAGCTCTATGATTTGATTATTTTTTACGACATCTAAGTTTGTCCAAGTGCCTGGCAACTTCCCATCTTTGTTAAAGAAGTTAATCATGAAGTTATAGTCACCTACATAATCACCTACTACCTCATAGGAGATCTCATAACGTCCACCACTCGCCTCTTTTGCATCAAATAACTCCTGCACTTTTTCTTGTGGTTTCATGCCCAAAATTTGATAGAGTGCTCTACCACCCGATACACTTGAATTTCCAACAATAGTTGCATTTTTTTCAAACATTTCGTAAATAGTAAAAGTCGCTCCGTCTGGAATTACATCATTAATTTTTTCCTTAGCTTGGGCTAAACGTTCTTCAAACTCATCCATAAAGATTTCTGCTTCTTTTTGTCTTCCTAAATAATTCCCCATTGCCTCAATTTCCTCTCTAGCTGATGAATGAGCATCCTCAGCAAAAACAATTGTAGGTGCAATTTTCTCATACTTGCCTACATCTTCTGGATTCCATGTAATAATTAAATCCGGCTTTAGCTCTAGAATTTTTTCCAATGATACCTTACCATCAGTACCAATATTGGTAATTTCCCCATCCTTGTAGTGTTGTTTTAGAAATGCTGCATAATCGAGGTTAGCTGTTACGCCTCCTACTGGTACAATATCTAACGCTAAAATTTGTCCTAGATACCAGTCTGTGATGACTCTTTTTGCTCTTACTGGAATTTCTACTTCACGACCACTGTCATCTGTCACCATTCTCGTCTCTATAGTATCTGAAGTAGTGTGGTCTACTTTTGTTGAGACCGAATTTTCATTACATGCAGCTAATAAAACAAACAGGCTCAGAAAAAAAGGCAGTTTTATATGTTGAATCATCTTTTGCATCATCATCTCATTTTCTCCAATCTCAAATCGGTGTGCTTGCGCGAGCTGATTTTTATTGTATTGAAAATGATTCTCATTTGTAATGGCCATTTCAGACATAAATGATGTATATTTCAGCCTAAAATTACTTGGTGCCATATTTGTAGCCTTTTTAAAGGCACGACTAAAATAGTATTCATCTTCATAGCCAAGTGAAATAGCAATTTCCTTTATACCAAATTGATTTTCTAACAAATATTGTTTTGCCTGCTCAATTCTCAATTGCTGTAAATAAATTTGTGGTCCTACCCCATAGCGTGCTTTAAAAATTCGTAATAAATGCCGTGTACTAATATGGAGCGTATCTGCCAGTGATTGTATAGATAATGGTTGGTGAAGATGCTGATGAATATACAGCCGTGCTACTTCTGCCTTATCCATTTCATGTGGGTTGCCCTGCCCATCTGCTAATTCCTGAAACATACGATAAACAAATTCATACAAAGAAGCTTTGACTGAAAAATGATCTTGAATAGAGCCAGATATCCATCTGCTATACATATCTTGAAGAATGTTATGAATGGCTATTGGATTAGCAGGCACACAAGAGAAATTTATTTGAAAAGGTTGATATTGCATCTGTAAATGCTGCATAAAGGCATCTTTATAGATGACATCTCCTTCATAACGTATGAGGAAGTAGCTAACACTATGCTGTGCATTAATCTGCAAACACTGAGATTTACCAATGTGAAAAATACTGAAACGCTGTACATAATAAGGCTGCTCATCAATGACAATTTGCGCCTCGCCTGCTGTAATGATAAGAAACGAACTATTAGTTAATACCTTTGAAACTTGAACTTTTGATTTATTTATGTAGTTAATATGCTTCATTTGAACATAGGCATTTTGCCAAAGCAGCATATAGGCATCATAATTCATCCGAATCTCCTTCAAAAAGATATTTATTAATTTCATTATATTGATAATGATTATCAATTTCAATAAACATTTTTTCATTCAAACATATACAAAAAAAATCACCATTGACAATTATTTGTCAATGGTGATGGCAGTTCTATAATAAACCTTTACCTTTTGTTGCTTTTTTCATATCTTCGTTCAGTTTTTCAAAAAATTCTTCATTAGATTTTGTTGTACGAAGTTTTTTCAAGAAGCGTTCCGCAAAATCAGGCGCGTCTGAAAATGTTTTACGAATTGCCCATAGTTTTTCAAGCTGTTCAGGCTCAAGCAATAACTCTTCCTTACGTGTACCTGAACGGCGAATATCAAGCGCAGGGAAAATTCGGCGCTCTGCCAACTGGCGATCTAGATGAAGCTCTAAATTACCTGTCCCCTTAAATTCCTCGTAAATAACCTCATCCATACGTGAACCAGTATCTACTAAAGCAGTCGCTAATATCGTTAAGCTACCGCCTTCTTCAATATTTCGAGCCGATCCGAAGAAACGCTTAGGTCTATGGAAGGCAGCAGGGTCAATCCCCCCTGAAAGCGTGCGTCCACTTGGAGGAATAACTAGGTTAAATGCACGTGCCAAACGTGTGATAGAATCCATTAAAATAATGACATCACGTTTATGTTCCACTAAACGGCGTGCACGTTCTAAAACGATTTCTGCTACTTTGACATGATTCTCTGGAACTTCATCAAACGTTGAGCTAACAACATCTGCATTTACAGATCGCTCAATATCCGTTACTTCCTCAGGACGTTCATCTATCAGTAAGACAATTAACTCTGCTTCTGGATGATTTGTCGTAATAGCGTTTGCAATTTCTTTTAATAAAGATGTTTTCCCCGCTTTCGGCGGAGCTACGATTAATCCACGCTGACCAAAACCTACAGGCGCCACTAAATCCATAATACGTGTTGATAAATTACGCTGAGTTGTTTCCAGTTTAATTTGTCTGTTTGGATATAACGGTGTTAAAGCAGGGAAATGCACACGTTCCTTTGCAACTTCAGGATCCTCGCCATTGACGGCATCTACTTGTAATAAGCCGTAATAACGTTCATTTTCTTTAGGTGGTCGCACCTTCCCAGATACCTTGTCCCCATTACGAAGATCAAAGCGACGTATTTGAGATGCAGAAATATAAATATCTTCTTTACTTGGAGAGTAGTTTATTGGTCGAAGGAAGCCAAAGCCCTCTTGCGAAACAATTTCAAGTACGCCTTCCATAAAGAAATAGCCTTCTTGCTCTGAACGCGTTTTCAAAATAGCAAATATTAATTCTTTTTTCGTTAGCTTGCTATAATATGAAATTTTATATTGGCGTGCAAGAGCGTAAAGCTCTTTTAACGTCATGTTTTCTAATTGAGCGATTGTCAATGCAGACATATGCACAACTCCAGTCTTTTTCAAAATATAATACAATTATTGGGGTTATCATCGAAGATTTTTTACGAACGAATAGCTCTGTTCATAGTATACGGTTACCTCTATAGGTCAATAACAAATCCACCATATAATATAACATTGCCTTACAAACTACGGGATGGTTTATTTTAAGAAGAAGGTACCTAGCACAATAAATGTACTAGGTATATTTTAGAAGATAATATCATTAATATCTAGGTTTTTTCTCAAGTGCGTGACGGCCTTCTACAAAGCGAACCGTACCAGACTTAGCACGCATAACTACCGAGTGCGTTAATGCGTAAGCACCTTTATATTGAACACCCTTTAAAAGCTCACAATCTGTCACAGCTGTTGCAGCAAAAATAGCGTCGTCACCTTTTACTAGATCGTCTAAATAAAGAACTTTATCCACATCTACACCCATTTTATGGCAGCGTTCTAATTGCTCCTCATCTTCGGGTACTAATTTTGCTTGGAAGTCTCCACCCAGGCATTTTAAGGCTACAGCCGAAATAACACCCTCTGGTGCGCCGCCTGTTCCAAACATAATATCAATACCTGTTTCATCAAAGGCAGTATTAATTGCTGCACCAACATCGCCATCTTGAATAAACTTAATACGTGCACCAGCCTCGCGAATTTCATCAACAATTGCTTGGTGACGTGGTCGATCTAATAGAGTAGCAACGACATCTGAAATATCTTTATTTTTTGCTTTTGCTACTTGTAATAAGTTATAAGTGACAGAAGCATTGATATCTACTTTACCAGCCGCTTCTGGCCCTACAGCAATTTTCTCCATGTACATATCTGGTGCATTTAACAGATTACCTTTATCTGCAATTGCAAGGACTGTCATGGCACCATTCGTACCTTTTGCTACAATATTTGTACCTTCTAATGGATCCACAGCAATATCTACTTTTGGACCACCACTTCGTAAGCCAAGTTCTTCACCAATATAAAGCATTGGTGCTTCATCCATTTCACCTTCACCAATTACTACTGTAGCATGCATTGGAATTGTATCGAACATTTTGCGCATCGCTGTTGTTGCTGCATCATCTGCCTCAATTTTTAAACCGCGTCCCATCCATTTCCCGGATGCAATTGCTGCTGCTTCTGTTACTCGTACTACTTCCATCGATAAACTACGTTCCATTGTTGCTTTGCCTCCCGTTATCGGCCGTTTTTCATACCGAAACATTCAAATTACCTCTATTGTAACATAATTGAGTGAAAACTTTTAGCTCTCATTATTCCTTTGTCTCAGCTACGCGTGCCAGGATTGTTTCACGTCGAATATCAGCGCCTAAATCACGTAATTTCTCAATAAGTGAGCTATAGCCACGTTCGATATGATAGATATCTTGCACTTCCGTTTCGCCTTCAGCTAATAGACCAGCTAAAACTAAAGCTGCACCTGCGCGTAGATCTGTAGCTGTTACTGTTGAGCCGTGTAGTCTACTTGGCCCTTTAATAATGGCCGTATTGCCTTCTACACGAGCATCAGCATTCATACGACGAAGCTCATCAATATGTTTAAATCGAGCTGTATAAATAGTATCTGTTACTTTTGAGGAACCGAATGCCTGTGACATTAACACAGCAAGTGGTTGCTGAATATCGGTTGGGAAACCAGGATACACCAATGTTTTTACATCAACAGCTTGCAAAGTGGAAAGGTCTGTTTTTGGTACATAAATACTTTCTTCACCAATTTCAATCTTCACACCCATTTCACGAAGCTTCGCTATAATTGCTTCTAAATGCAGTGGAATTACATTATCAATTGTAATACCATCACCTACGGCTGCGGCCATTATCATAAATGTCGCCGCTTCAATGCGATCTGGTATAATCGTATGCTCTGTACCATGTAGTTCTTCTACCCCTTCAATACGGATGACACTTGTACCTGCCCCTTTAATATTGGCCCCCATATTTGTTAATAGTGTTGCTACATCAATAATTTCAGGTTCCTTCGCTGCATTTTCTATAACGGTACGACCCTTCGCAAGGACAGCAGCTAACATGATGTTAATCGTTGCACCGACACTTGCGACATCTAAATAAATTTTAGCCCCAATCAACTCATCTGCACGTAAATAAATTGCGCCATGTTCATTCGTAATTTTAGCGCCTAATGCTTCAAAGCCCTTTATATGTTGATCAATTGGTCGAGGACCCAAGAAACAGCCACCAGGTAAACCAATGACAGCTTTCTTGAAACGCCCTAGCATGGCCCCCATTAAATAATAAGAGGCACGTAACTTTTTAACATTGCCGTTTGGTAATGGTAATGCAATCATGTCTGTTGGATCGATTGTCATCTTCCCATCCTCAAACGATACTTCCCCACCAATTTCCTCTAATAAAGCCTTTAACGTCCATGCATCTGAAATTTCTGGTATCCCTCCAATAGTCACTGGAGAGTTCGCCAAAATTGATGCAGGAATTAAGGCGACTGCACTATTTTTTGCACCACTAACTTTAATTGTACCTTGTAGACGATTTTCGCCAGTAATTTTATAAACATCCATTTTGCGTTCTCCCTCATGATTGGAAAGTAGTATTTTTTGCAATTGGCTCACTGTATATTCTTATTATTCGCCTTTTCTCTTATTCCAATCCGCTAAAAATCCTTCAATTCCTTTTTCCGTTAATGGATGGTGGAAAAGTTGTTTTAAAACTTTAAATGGAGTTGTTGAAATATGCGCGCCAGCTAAAGCTGCAGCCGTAACGTGCTGAGGGTGACGAACAGAGGCAGCAATAATTTGTGTATCAATATTATGAATTGTAAACATGTCAGCAATTGTTTCAATTAGCTCTACACCATTTTGACCAATGTCATCTAAACGGCCGATAAATGGTGATACATATGTAGCACCTGCACGCGCAGCCATTAATGCTTGGTTTGCACTAAAAATTAATGTTACGTTTGTTTTAATTCCTTTGTTTGCAAAGAAACGACAAGCTTCTAATCCCGCTGGAGTCATTGGTAGTTTCACTGTAATGTTAGGAGCAATAGCAGCTAATTCCAAGCCCTCTTTAATCATTCCTTCTGCATCCAATGCAATAACTTCTCCGCTTACCGAGCCATCGACAAGCTCAGCAATTTCACGAAGACGATCATGGAAAGAAACATTTTCTTCTTTAGCCACTAATGATGGGTTTGTTGTAACTCCTGATAAAATCCCCCATGCATGTGCCTCTTTAATCTCTTCAAAATTTGCTGTATCAATAAAAAATTTCATATTATTTCCTCCTGATCATTTATCTTATATTATTAAATATTTTTCCAAAATTTCTTTATTTCAAAAACAAGAGAAGGTCGATTGAAAGCATCAACACTTCTCTTATTATGTGTATTTATCTATGCTTTTGTAACATATTAAATGCAAAAATTATGCTTTTTGTGCACTACCAAATTCGCGAATTTTACCAATAACCGTTGCTTTAATTGCTTCTCTTGCAGGACCAAGGAATTTACGAGGATCGTAAACAACTTTGTCATTGTCAAGAATCTCACGGATTGCTTTTGTTGCTTCAATTTGATTTTCAGTATTAACGTTAATTTTTGCTGTACCTAATGAAATAGAACGTTGGATATCTTTTGTTGGAATACCTGTACCACCATGTAATACTAACGGAAGATCTGCCAATTTAGAGATTTCTTCCATTTCCTTGAAGCCTAGATTTGGTTCTCCTTTGTAAGGACCATGTACTGAGCCAAGTGCTGGCGCTAAGCAGTCGATGTCTGTAAGCTCAACCATTTTACGGCATTCTTCAGGGTTAGCATAAATAATACCGCCGATTACGCCATCTTCATCTCCACCAACTGTTCCTAATTCCGCTTCTACAGAAACGCCTTTAGCATGTGCATATTCTACTACTTCTGAAGTAATTTTCACATTTTCCTCAAATGGATGGTGTGAAGCATCAATCATCACAGAAGTAAAGCCTGCATCAATTGCCTCTTTACATTTTGCAAAGCTAGAACCATGGTCAAGATGAATGGCTACTGGAACTGTAGTACCGTAGGATTCCATTAAACCCTTTACCATGTGAACAACAGAAATAAATCCGCCCATGTATTTCCCTGCACCTTCAGATACACCAAGAATCACTGGAGATTTTTCTTCTTCAGCTGCTTGTAAAATTGCTTGTGTCCACTCAAGGTTGTTAATGTTGAATTGACCAACAGCATAACCCTCTGCTTTTGCTTTAATTAACATCTCTTTCATAGATACTAATGCCATACTAAAAATCCTCCTCTTAGGACTATTCTTTCTACATAAATATGCTCCTCAATCATAGCAAAAATAATAGCCCCTGAAAAGCAGGGGCTATTATTTTCTACACGAAAGCGCAGTGCAACGTAGCGGCAGTGTCGACAAAGTGCAGTGCAACGTAACGACGGCGCTTGAACCTGAAAAGCAGGGGCTATTATTTTCTACATGAAAGCGCAGTCCAACAAAGCGGAAGTGTACACCAATGTGTAGGTAACTAAACCACAGCGCTTGAACCTGAAAAGCAGGGCTATTATTTTCTACATGAAAGCGCAGTCCAACAAAGCGGCAGTGTACACCAATGTGTAGGCAACTAAACCACAGCGCTTGAACCTGAAAAAATCTCCCTCTTTTTTTAAGCATAAAGAAAACAGGCGTGTACTCACTGCCTGTTCTTTATGCTTGTAACGCTTTGTTGACTTCATCACGTACTTCAAAAATATCAAAAGGCTTCGTAAAGTAACGAATCGCTCCTAGATTTAAAGCTTCTTGTACAACATCTAGCTCGCCATACGCTGTCATCATAAATACAGGAAGCTTTGGGAACTTTTCTTTTAAACGTCTTAAAATTTCGATACCATCCATTCCGGGTATCTTCATATCTAGTAATACGCAATCCATGTCTTGTTCATCTGCATACTTTAATGCCTCTAAGCCATTGGCTGCTAAATATGTAACATATCCTTCCTTTTTCAGCACTTCATTTAAAAGCAAACGAATTCCCTGCTGATCATCGACAATTAGTAATCGTTTCACATTTCATTCCGCCCTTTTTATATTTTATTCTTACACAAAAATATTCTTTATTATGTATAATTCTACTTTTTCAGCTTAATACCTTCTAGTATTATAAATTATCTGCTTTTGCTTTCTACCTTTTTCACCCCTATAATATGGGTAGAGGTGGGATCATGTCAAAAATTCTAACAACACAAGTAAGTGGATTATTACAAAGAATTACACAAAATGAAGAGGATGCTATCGAGGAGACTGCAAGGCTATTGGCACAAGCTGCAATTGGCGAAGGTAATG
Source organism: Lysinibacillus sp. VIII_CA (assembly GCF_049943995.1). Lineage (NCBI taxonomy): Bacteria > Bacillati > Bacillota > Bacilli > Caryophanales > Bacillaceae > Lysinibacillus > Lysinibacillus sp. VIII_CA. The sequence continues at coordinate 95,234 of NZ_JBNFXM010000009.1, read as the reverse complement.
TCTATTTCGCTTGCTTTGGAGAAATGCAGACAGTGGAATTAAATGCTCTGCAAGCAGTGGAACCATTTAGTAAGTTAGCGCCTTGGACTTCTGATACAAACTTAACAGAAGCTGATCGAGTTTGCATTTTTACTCGTAGTGCACACGATGAAGAAGCACTAGCTTTAGCTCAGAAATTAAATACACAATTTATTCCCTTCGCTGCTGTTGCAAGTGAACCAGCCAGTGCAGAAAACCCTCTTATGGACTTAGCCTATACGTATGTTTCTACTCGTATAAAGGGTGGTTTATTGCCAAATGATTTAGGTCAACGGATAGTTGTACCACATGCACTTGCAGGGCTTTTTGTTTATGAGGCTGTCAAAATGGCCTATGATGATATGCTTGGTTTTGATGAGGAAGAATTGTAATAATTCAATTAAAAAGAGTTGTCTCATATTCCGAGACAACTCTTTTTTGTTTATTTAAATGTTGCGCCGATAAAGTCACGGAACAGAGGTTGTGGACGATTTGGTCGTGACACTAACTCTGGGTGGAATTGACATGCTACAAAGAAATTATTCTCTGGTAGCTCAATAATTTCAACTAGCTTACCATCAGGGCTTGTACCTGAGAAGACAAGACCAGCTGCTTCCATTGCTTCACGATATTCATTGTTAAATTCATAACGATGACGATGACGCTCATAAACAAGCTCTTTGCCATATGCTTCACTTGCCTTAGATCCGTCTTTTAATTTACATGGGTATAATCCTAAACGTAATGTTCCGCCAATGTCTACACTATCATTTTGATCTGGTAAGAAGTCGATAATTGGGTACTCTGTGTTTGCATCAAGCTCTGTAGAATGAGCACCTTTTAGGCCTAGTACATTACGTGCATATTCAATTGTTGCAAGCTGCATACCTAAGCAGATACCTAAGAAAGGTACATTATTTTCACGCGCAAATTGCGTTGCTAAAATTTTCCCTTCTACACCACGATCACCGAAGCCACCTGGTACTAAAATCGCATCAGCATCTTTTAATAGTGCAGCTACATTATCAGCATTGACATGTTCTGCATTAATCCAGTCAATTTCAATATCAGAATTATAAACATAGCCTGCATGCTTCAATGCTTCTACCACTGAAATATAAGCATCCTGTAGTTCTACATATTTCCCGACTAACGCTACTTTTCTTTTGTTTGGTAAGTTTTTCACTTTGTCTACCAGCTCACGCCATTCTTCCATATCAGCTTCTGGAGCTGTAATACCAAAATGGTCAAGAACGATATCATCAATATCTTGGGCATGTAGGTTTAATGGTACTTCATATAAATGCTCCGCATCACGTGATTCAATAATTTCATGTGGTTGAACATCACAGAATAAAGCTAATTTCTCTTTCATATCTTGTGGAACCTCTTGTTCAGTACGCACAACGATAATATTTGGTTGAATACCTAAAGAACGTAACTCTTTTACGGAATGCTGAGTTGGCTTTGTTTTTAGTTCACCAGCTGCTTTAATATAAGGAATCAATGTACAGTGGATATACATTACATTGTTATGACCTAAATTAGTTTTCATTTGACGGATAGCTTCAAGGAAAGGTAAGGATTCAATATCGCCTACTGTTCCACCTACTTCTGTAATAACAACGTCTGCATTTGTCTCGCGACCAGCACGTTGGATACGATCTTTAATTTCATTTGTAATGTGAGGAATAACTTGTACAGTACCACCGTTGTAATCACCACGACGTTCCTTCTGTAATACAGATTGATACACACGACCTGAAGTTACTGTAGAATGCTTTCCTAGGTTAATATCAATAAAACGTTCATAATGTCCTAAATCTAAGTCAGCCTCAGCACCATCATCTGTTACAAAAACCTCACCATGTTGATAAGGACTCATTGTACCTGGATCGATATTAATATATGGGTCAAATTTTTGAATCGTAACTTCTAAACCGCGGTTTTTTAATAAACGGCCTAGAGATGCTGCAACAATCCCTTTTCCAAGTGATGATACAACCCCACCTGTTACAAAAATATACTTCGTCATGAAAAAATTCCTCCTTTAGAATTGCTAGATAAGTTGTTTTGTTAGGGATTAGAACATCTGACAGTCAAACACCCTAAAAAAAGAAAAGCCGAGAATGTCTACAAATTTGTAGTCGATTCGAAGCTGTCATCGTTTCTATCTCTTTTCCACTTTCCTTTAAACCTTAAAACTTTAACATTTATTCAGTCACCGTTTACTATACATCATGAATACTTTAAAACATTTATATTCATATCCGCGCAAAAAGTATGGGAGAGCTAGTCTGAATAAAGTTAAAAACAAAAAAAACGCTCCTCCTGCAAGGTCTGCAGGGGGAGCGTATTATATACACGGTCTTTCTCCTTTTTTTAAGGAGCCCAAGTAAAAGATTAAACGTAACCGTGATAGAAGTCAAGAATTTTTACATCAAGCATAAAAGTAAGAAAATTCTAAGAGTGAGGTTTTAGATTTCTTCCTCTTCTTCTTCGAACTCCTCTTCTTCTTCATCAATAAACTCTTCATCGATTTCTTCAATATCTTCTAAATCTTCGTCTTCATCAAAATCAATATCTTCTTTATCTTCATCTTCTTCGTCTATCTCTTCTTCATCCACGAATTCTTCATAGTCCTCGTCGAAGTCGATATCTTCTTCATCCAAATCGATATCTTCTTCTAGATCATCATCTTCATCCGCAGAAGCTTTAGATTTTTTCTTTTGAGTTTTAACAGACGGTGCTGTTTCTTCCTCAATCTGCTCTACTTTAAACCATTCACGTAAGCCCCAGCCTGTTTCTTGGTTATATAAGAAGCGGCCATCTACATTAAGATCTGTGTAAAATTGTAGTAGGCGGGATTTAATTTCTTCATCACTGTAGCCTACAAGCTCTTGAATTATTTTTAACAAATCATTAAAAGTTACTGAGGCACGTTTTTCATTTAAAATTACATACGCTAAGTTAATTAACGACTCTTCTGTTAATTGTTCCTTTGTCATTTCACGAAAATTCAATTCGTGCACTTCCTTTCCCTCATCACAATGGACGTTTTAAAATTACATGGTGCTTTATTTTCCAAGCGCAGCAAAATGGCCACGCAAAAGGTACTTTCCATACAATAAGCATAATACCCATTATATACAAAGTTTTAGCCCCTTTGCTAGCTTCAATTACTGTTTTTTATATTACGCATTTTTTTAATGCCAAGATAAAACAAATAGACAGATAATAGTAGTAAAGGAATAGCGCCAATTTGCTTATTATACAGGAAAATGGCTCCCAATACTAAAGCTAATACAATTATGTAGTGAATAGCTGATTTCATCCTCTACCGCGCCTCCCCTTTTTTTTACATTTCTATTATAGCGAAAAAAAAAAGAAGTGCCTAATCCTAAGACTAGACACTAAAAAACTAGAGAAGCTTATACATTAAAAAAGTATTTGTAAACGTGTAAAATTGTTTATCTCTGTCTACATATTACGACGATATTGTCCACCAACTTCATATAAAGCTTTCGTAATTTGTCCCAAGCTAGCTACTTTGACAGTTTCCATTAATTCCGCGAAGATATTTCCATTATGAACAGCTACCTCTTGTAATCGTTTAATGGCCGCCTCGCTTTTAGCTTCATTGGCCTTCCAGAAAGCTTGTAAATTGTGAATTTGTGTTTCCTTCTCTTCCGTCGATGCACGAGCAATTTCCATATTATCAATATCAGCATCAGAAGCTGGGTTTGGGTTCAAGTAAGTATTAACCCCGATAATCGGTAACTCCCCTGAATGTTTTAACATTTCATAATGCATGGACTCCTCTTGGATTTTCCCTCGCTGATATTGCGTCTCCATGGCTCCTAACACGCCACCACGATCATTGATGCGATCAAATTCTTCGAGGACAGCCTCCTCTACAAGATCTGTCAGCTCTTCCACAATAAATGCACCTTGAAGTGGATTTTCGTTTTTCGCTAAACCATGCTCTTTCGTAATAATCATTTGAATAGCCATTGCACGACGTACAGATTCCTCAGTAGGTGTTGTAATCGCCTCATCATAGGCATTTGTATGCAGGGAGTTACAGTTATCCTGTAAGGCCATCAAAGCCTGTAATGTTGTACGAATATCATTAAAATCAATCTCCTGCGCATGTAGACTACGACCTGAAGTTTGAATGTGATATTTTAGCTTTTGGGCACGCTCATTTGCACCATATTTATCACGCATCACAATCGCCCAAATACGACGAGCTACACGTCCGATAACTGTATATTCCGGATCAAGTCCATTGGAGAAGAAGAACGATAAGTTAGGCGCGAAGTCATTAATATTCATGCCTCGGCTTAAATAATATTCTACATACGTGAAACCATTCGCTAAAGTAAAGGCTAATTGAGAAATAGGATTTGCTCCCGCCTCCGCAATATGATAACCAGAAATCGAAACGGAGTAGTAGTTGCGAACCTTATGGTCAATAAAGTATTGCTGAATATCCCCCATCATACGTAAGGCAAATTCTGTAGAAAAAATACATGTATTTTGACCTTGATCTTCTTTCAGGATGTCTGCTTGCACTGTTCCACGAACGACCTGTAGTGTTTTTTCACGTGTCTCTGTAAATTCTTCAACTGTCAAAGTACGCCCTAACTCTTGCTCACGTAATTTTATTTGCTGATCAATCGCTGTATTCATGAACATAGCCAAAATGATAGGTGCTGGACCATTGATTGTCATAGATACAGATGTAGATGGTGCACATAAATCAAAGCCTGCATACAGTTTTTTCATATCCTCTAACGTACAAATTGATACACCCGATTCTCCAACTTTACCATAAATATCTGGTCGATAATCCGGGTCCTCCCCGTACAATGTTACGGAATCAAATGCTGTAGATAAACGTTTCGCGTCATCGTCCTTCGATAAATAGTGGAAGCGTTTATTTGTACGCTCTGGTGTCCCTTCACCAGCAAATTGGCGCTTCGGATCTTCTCCCTCGCGTTTGAATTGGAAAACACCGGCCGTATAAGGAAATTCACCAGGCACATTTTCTTTATAAACCCAGCGCAAAATTTCACCGTAGTCTTCAAATTTTGGTAATACAACCTTTGGAATTTTCGTACCTGAAAGACTTGTTGTCTTCAATATTGTGCGAATCTCTTTATCACGAACTTTCGTCACAAATTCATCCCCAGCATACGCATCCTTTAAAGCTTGCCAATTGTCTAATATACGCTTGGATTCAGCCGTTAATTCGTCTCGGACACCTTCTGCTAAAGAATTAAGCGATGTGATAAGTGCATCATCCGGTGCTTTTTCCTTAACAGCAGCGATAGCCCCCTCTAATTGGAATAGACGACGAGCAAATGCTACCTGCTGCTCTGTTTTTTTATGATAGCCACGCACTGTATCAGTAAGCTCTCGTAAATAATAACGACGATCATTTGGAATAATTACATCTTGCTTTTGTGTTTTAGCAAATTGCTCATAGCTCGTTTCCCAATCGCTACCCACTTTTTGGTTAATGATTTGCACTAGCGCGGCAAATAATGCATTTGTTCCTTTATCATTAAATTGGCTAGCAATTGTACCGTAAACTGGCATATTATCAAGTGATTCATCCCAAAGTTCTCGCGAACGCTGATATTGTTTTTGTACTTGGCGTAGTGCGTCCTCTGAACCTTTACGCTCGAATTTATTAATAGCAATAACATCTGCAAAATCAATCATATCAATCTTCTCAAGCTGTGTTGGTGCACCGAACTCACTAGTCATCACATACATCGATAAATCGGTATATTTTGTAATCTCGGCATCACCCTGACCAATACCACTTGTTTCAACGATAATTAAATCATAACCTGCTACACGTACTACATCTATTACGTCCCCAATGGATGCGGTTAATTCCGTACGAGAGCCTCGTGTGGCTAAGCTACGCATATAGACACGGTTATTAAAGATGGCATTCATACGAATACGATCTCCAAGTAATGCCCCACCCGTTTTTTGCTTTGTTGGATCGACGGACAAAATTGCCACACGTTTTTCCGGGAATTCTTTTAAGAAGCGGCGGATTAGTTCATCCGTTAATGAAGATTTACCTGCTCCCCCTGTTCCGGTGATTCCCATAACAGGTGTTCCTTTTGAACGCTTCCGTGCTTCCTCCAGCATTTTTTTCGTGTCTTCATCGTCATTTGACTCGGCAGCTGTAATTAAATTAGCTAAAATTTCTGGAGTCTCTGTTGTTAAAGACTCTAATTTTTCTAAATAGCTACCAGTTGCAGTAGGAAAATCTGTTCCTTTAATTTGCTCATTAATCATTCCTTGAAGCCCTAAAACACGGCCATCCTCTGGCGAGAAAATTCCTGCAATGCCGTAAGAATGAAGCTCTTTTATTTCACGCGGTAGAATTACTCCACCCCCACCGCCATATATTTTTATATGTGGTGCCCCTTTTTCACGCAGTAAATCATACATATATTTAAAGTATTCCATATGCCCGCCTTGATAAGAAGAAACAGCAATACCTTGCGCATCCTCTTGTATCGCAGCATTTACGACTTCTTCAACTGATCGGTTATGACCTAAATGGATTACTTCTACACCGCTCGATTGCAAAATGCGTCGCATAATATTGACCGAAGCATCATGTCCATCAAAAAGACTCGATGCTGTCACAAAACGTACGTGATTTTTTGGACGATATACTTCTACCTTTGTCATATGAAATCCCCACTCTCTCCCCTTAATGAATAAAAAAAGCCGGCAATTGCAATGTCGCTTTATGCAATTACCGACAACCCCCTAACGAAATATTAAAACCCCTTTATGCCTGAAATGAACAATGTGATTTGCATGTCGATAAACTCATCAATTGAATGTTGGCGATGTAATGCCCATTTGCGGAATGCCCAACTTTGTCCAGACACCACTAAATTATTGGCTGCTAAATGAATCTGCTTGTCTGTCATTGATATGTCACCAGACTGTACACAGCGCTTTAGCAATCTTTCAAAAGTAGCAACCATTTCAAACTCTTTACTAAAGACATAACGTTGCGCTTCTTTTGATAATGATTTTGTTTCTTGATACATGATTGTGAGCTCATCAACCATGCTATCGATTTGAAGGAAGTATTCTCGGATCATTTCCTTCAGCTCTTCGATTGTTCCTGCTTTAATCTCGTAACTTGAAAGTCGTTCCATTGCATGATGATAGATACTATCACATACAAGGTAAAGAACATCCTCTTTTGTTCGAATGTACTCATATAAGGTACCGATACTAAAGCCTGCAGCTTTTGCGATTTCTCTCGTTGTGGCCCGATGGAAGCCTTTTTCTTTGAATAACTTAATAGCTCCCTGAATCATTTGCTCACGACGAATGGCGATTAAATTTTCATCTTTTACAGTTGACTGTACTTGGGGCCTTTTATCTTTTTCGGTCATCAATTATTTAGTTAACATACGCGAGATAACTAGTCGTTGAATCTCTTGCGTACCTTCATAAATTTGTGTGATTTTTGCATCACGCATAAAGCGTTCTACTGGATAATCTTTTGTATAACCATAACCACCAAATACTTGAACCGCCTCCGTCGTTACACTCATCGCCGTATCGCCAGCCATTAATTTCGCCATTGCAGATGCCTTACCATATGGTAGGTTATTAGATTCTAACCAAGCCGCTTGGTATGTAAGAAGTCGAGATGCCTCAATTTGAGTTGCCATATCCGCTAGCTTAAAGGACACACCTTGATTTGCCGTGATTGGTTTACCAAATTGGACACGTTCTTTTGCATAGTCAACTGCTGCATCAAGTGCTCCTTGTGCAATTCCTACAGCTTGAGCCGCAATTCCATTACGTCCACCATCCAGTGTCGTCATCGCAATCTTAAAGCCTTCCCCTTCAGCTCCTAGTAAATTTTCTTTCGGCACACGACAGTTGTCGAAAATAATTTCTGTCGTAGGAGATGAACGAATCCCTAATTTCTTCTCCTTCTTACCTACCGAAAAGCCTTCAAAACCAGCTTCAACAATAAATGCTGATGTACCGTTTTTGGCTTCAGGATCTGTTACTGCAAATACAATATATGTATCTGCTACTCCACCATTGGTAATGAAGATTTTTGAGCCGTTTAAAATATAATCATCGCCATCACGCTTTGCGTAAGTTTTCATACCACCCGCATCAGAACCTGATCCTGGTTCTGTTAAACCGTAGGCACCAATATGCTTTCCTTCAGCCATTGGACGAAGATACTTTTGTTTCTGTTCTTCTGTACCGAACTTATAAAGCGGCCAGCCTGCCAGTGATGTATGGGCAGATAATGTTACGCCTGTTGATGCACACACACGCGATAATTCTTCAACAGCAATGACATACGCAAGGTAATCAAATCCAGCTCCGCCATATTCCTCTGGCCATGGAATACCTGTTAATCCAAGCTCCGCCATTTTATCGAAAATGGCGCGGTCAAATTCTTCATTTTCATCACGTTCTGCTGCTGTTGGAGCCACTTCATTAATAGCGAAATCTCGAATCATTTCACGTAATTGCTCATGCTCTTCTGTTAACTGAAAGTTCATTGTCCATTTCCCCTTTTTATTAGACTCTGCTCTGAATAATGTTAAATTAGATTTAGCATTTTATTAAGCGGTTCTCTTTCTATATCGAACGATTCCCATCCTCTTTGGCACATTTGATTCATTTGTATTAGCTACAATTACCTTATACCAGGCTCTATTTCAGTAAATGTTTACTAATGACTAGTCTTTGAATTTCACTTGTTCCTTCATATATTTCAGTTACCTTGGCATCGCGGAAATAACGCTCTACTGGGTAATCTTCTGTATAACCATAGCCACCGAATACTTGAACAGCCTCTATCGCCGTTTGGACAGCTGTTCGTGATGCAAATAGTTTCGCCATTGAAGCTTCTGCACCACACGGTAAACCTTTTGCACGTAAATCTGCAGCACGGTAGACTAGTAGTTTGGATGATTCAACAGCTGTTGCCATGTCGGCAAGTTTAAAGCTAACGCCTTGTTGAGCAACAATTGGTTTACCAAATTGAACACGTTCTTTAGCATAAGCAGAAGCTGCCTCAAGTGCCGCTTCTGCTATCCCTAAAGCCTGTGCCGCAATACCAATGCGGCCCACATCTAAATTAGCCATCGCTATTTTGAAGCCTTCTCCCTCTTCCCCTAAGAGGTTGTCGGCAGGGATTCGGCAATTATCAAAGGTTAGTTGAACTGTACGAGAGCCATGCAAGCCCATTTTATGTTCGTCTTTTCCAATAATTAAGCCTGGTGTTCCCTTTTCCACAATAAAAGCAGAAATGCCTCTTGTTTTTTCTGCAGGATTCGTTGATGCGAATACAATATACACATCAGCCTCCCCACCATTAGTAATAAATACTTTGGAGCCATTAATGACATATTCATCACCATCACGTACTGCTTTTGATTGAAGAGAGCCTGCATCCGAACCAGCACCTGGTTCTGTTAAACAAAAAGCACCTAAATATTCCCCTGCTGCAAGTTTAGGTACATAGCGTTTCTTTTGCTCCTCATTCCCAAAGTAAATGATTGGATTTGTTCCAACTGAGGTATGCACCGATAAAATAACGCCCATTACAGCGCTTACCTTTGATAATTCATGAATCGCAATAATATACGACGTAAAATCCATGCCAGAGCCTCCAAGCTCTTCTGGCGTTGTGATACCCATTAAACCAAGCTCACCCATTTGCTGAAGTAACTCACGTGGAAACTCCCCAGCTTCCATTCGCTCTACCCATGGTTGAATTTTTTCTTGAGCAAAATTACGAACCATATCGCGCATCATAATTTGCTCATCTGTAAATTGCAAATGCATCTATTATGTCACCCCTCTAAGTTGTCCTGTAGCAATTCGATAACCCCATCCCCATAGGATTATTCGTAAATATAAAAGCCTCTTCCAGATTTCTTTCCTAGCCAACCAGCTGCTACATATTTACGAAGCAGTGGACAAGGTCGATATTTACTATCTCCTAGGCCCTCATGTAAAATCTCCATAATGGAGAGACAAGTATCTAAACCAATGAAATCCGCCAATGTTAGCGGTCCCATTGGATGGTTCATTCCAAGCTTCATGACATCGTCAATCGCTTCTTTCGATGCTACCCCTTCGTATAAAGCATAAATAGCTTCATTAATCATCGGAAGTAAAATTCGGTTTGAAATGAATCCTGGAAAGTCATTCACTTCAACTGGCGTCTTCGATAACTTGACTGTCATCTCTTCCACCGCTTTGTATACTTCATCGGTTGTGGCTAAACCACGGATAATTTCTACAAGCTTCATGACAGGTACAGGATTCATAAAGTGCATGCCAATAACTTGCTCTGGTCGATTTGTTACAGCGGCAATTTCTGTAATAGGTAGTGAAGAAGTATTGGTAGCTAATATAGCATGTGCCTGCGCAATACGATCGAGTTGTTTAAAAATAGATTGCTTCACTTCCATATTTTCTACAGCTGCCTCAATGACAATATCTACATCACTAGCATCCTGTAAATCTAGTGACATCGTAATGCGACCCAGAATTGCCGTCTTTTCATCCTCTGTTTTACGACCCTTTTCAACATCACGTGATAGGTTTTTAACAATAACGCCTAGTCCACGCTCGTAAAACTCTTGTTTAATATCGTTCAATTTCACGTCAAAGCCTGCTTGTGCACAAACCTGTGCAATGCCAGAGCCCATTTGCCCTGCACCAATGACCATTACTTTTTGAATTCCCATCAGTTCAGTCCCCCTGTTTTCGGTACTTCAATCATGATTGCATCGCCTTGTCCACCACCTGAACAAATAGCCGCAATGCCGATACCACCGCCCCGACGCTTCAATTCCTGTGCAAGCGTTAAAATGATACGTGCTCCAGAAGCCCCGATTGGATGTCCTAAAGCAACGGCGCCACCATTAACATTCACCTTTTCTGCATCTAGATCCGCTAACTGCTTACTCACTAAAGCTACTGCTGCAAAGGCTTCATTGATTTCAAACAAATCAATATCCGCTAATGACTTATTCGTCTTTTTCAATAGCTTATTAATGACCAGACCTGGTGTTTGAGGGAAATTTTCTGGCTCAATCGCTAGCTCTTCATGGCCTATAATTATTGCCAATGGTTCTCTACCTTCGCGTATGGCACGTTCCTCGTTCATCATGACGAGTGCACATGCTCCGTCATTTACACCAGGTGCATTACCTGCAGTAATGGTACCATCCTTATCAAAGGCTGGTTTAAGCTTTGCCAGTATTTCTAAAGAAGTACCTGGTCTTGGTGCCTCATCTTTAATCACAACAAGTGGCTCACCTTTTCGTTGAGGAATTTCAACAGGAACGATCTCTTCTGTAAAATATCCTTTGTCCATCGCTGCTAGTGCACGTTCATGGCTTCGAACTGACCAAGCGTCCTGTTCCTCACGACTTAGAGAGAATTCTTTTGCTGTCGAGTTACCATAGCTGCCCATATGTGGTCTTGCTGGGTCGAAAGCACATGTTAGCCCATCATAAAGCATCCCATCGACCATCGTTGAATCACCCATTCGTAAGCCCGTTCGACCATTTAACAGATAATACGGTGCATTAGACATGGACTCCATTCCACCAGCTACAATCACTTCTTCGTCCCCTAAGCGAATCAGTTGATCTGCTAATGTCACTGCACGCATCCCAGACGCACAGACTTTATTAATAGTTTCTGTTTTTACCCCTATTGGTAAATTTGCTTTTATTGCCGCTTGTCGAGAAGGAATTTGCCCCTGTCCCCCTTGTAAAACCGAGCCTAAAATTACCTCATCGACTTCATCAAGTCTCACATTGGATTTCTCTAATGCACCCTTAATTGCAGTGGCTCCTAAATCACTTGCATGTACTGCTGATAAAGAACCACCAAATTTACCAAATGCCGTTCTTGCTCCTGCTAATATTACTGCTCTATTCAAGTAAAACACCCCTTTTGTTTTACGTTCTCGATGAAGTAGTGAAGCATTTTATTGACTGAACGCTCGCTCGACTTCTATCGATGAAAAATGGGAGTTTTTATTTCAACTCCCATTTCCATTTAATCTTATTCTACAAAACAATTTTTTATTGTGCAATTTATATTTTTCAGATAACTAAAATATTTCTACAATAGCAATCATTTTTCTGCGCTTATTTCAGTATTTTCATTTTGATTTGTATTTTCAACTGTCATCACAACTTCTTCCATTGTGTCTTCTACTTCCTCAGTAGTGTTGTCGGCAGTCTTTACTTTTTCCCCAAACACTGAACGCTCCAATAACTCTGCTACGTCGAATGTGCCAATCGAGTCTTCCACTTCTTTAGCCTTTGTACCATCCTCCAGCATTGTTAAGCAGTAAGGACAGCCAGATGAAATAACTGATGCATTGGTTGCTAAAGCCTGTTCTGTACGGGCTACGTTAATACGATTGCCGACATGCTCCTCCATCCACATAAGACCTCCACCTGCACCACAGCACATCGCTGTTTCTCGATTACGTTCCATTTCGACTAACTTCACTCCAGGAATGCCACGCAAAATTTCTCGTGGTGCATCATAGACATCATTGTAACGACCTAAATAACATGAATCATGGAAAACTATTGTTTCATGCACCTCGTGATTTAATGCTAGACGATTCTCTTCAATCAGCTGATTTAATAATTCAGTATGATGATATACTTCGCCTTTCCAACCAAAATCTTGGTATTCATTTTTAAAGATATTGTATGCATGAGGGTCGATTGTAACAATTTTTTTCACGTCATTTTTAACAAACTCATCGATATTGGCGGTAGCTAACTCTTGGAATAAGAATTCATTTCCTAAACGACGAGGCGTATCACCAGAGTTCTTCTCTTTATTTCCTAAAATTGCGAACTTCACACCTGCTTCGTTTAATAGACGACAGAATGCTAATGCAATTTTTTGAGAGCGGTTATCAAATGCTCCCATTGACCCAACCCATAATAGGTATTCCATTTCCTCGCCAGACTTTTTCAATTCTTTTACTGTAGGGATATGGATAGTTGGATCTAGATCACGCCAATTTTCTTTTTCTTTACGGTTTAGTCCCCAAGGATTTCCCTGTCTCTCGATATTCGTCATCGCACGTTGCGCATCAGGATTTACTTTTCCCTCTGTCATTGTTAAATAACGACGTAAATCAATAATTTTATCGACATGCTCGTTCATTACTGGACATTGATCTTCACAGTTACGACAAGTCGTACAAGCCCAAATCTCTTCCTCTGTAATCACATCACCAATTAATGCTGGGCTGTAGATATCTTCAATCACTGCACCTTCAGCACCAGCTGCCATCGCAAGCTGATTTCCCTTTGTATTGGCAAAGAATTGATAAGGCACCCAAGGCTTTTGCTTAGTTACAACAGCACCTGTAAATGTTAAATGATCTCGTAATTTCACGATTAAATCCATAGGAGACAGCATTTTTCCTGTCCCTGTTGCTGGACACATGTTTGTACAACGTCCACATTCTACACAAGAATACAAATCTAGCATTTGTTTTTGTGTGAAGTCCTGTATGCGTCCCACCCCAATAGAAGGCATATCCTCTTCACTTTCAGCATTTTCTAATGCTTCGAAATCAATGGGTGCTAAAGTTCCTGTTCGATCTAAACGATTCATATAAACATTTAGCGGACTTACAATTAAATGGAAATGCTTAGACTGTGGTACATACACAAGGAATGTTAAAAGAATTAATAAATGTGCCCACCACATGACATAAAATACACCAGCGGCTACTGACGCAGGTAGGAAACCAAAAATAGCAGCAATACTAGAAGCGACTGGCTCCGTATAAGTTAATCCCTCTCCATGCCAAATTAGTCCCATACCATTCGCAATTAACGTCGATACCATTAAGCCACCAATGAAAATTAATACAAGACCGTTTTTCCAGCCACGTTTTAAACGTACTAGCTTTTCAACATAGCGGCGGTAAAATGCCCAGACAACCGCTACCAAAATCATTAAAACCACAAGTTCTTGGAAGAATGTAAAGACTCCATAGAAAATACCTAGTGGTAAATGTGAGCCTGGTGCTAATCCTTTCCAAATTAAATCAATTGCCCCTAGCTGTACCATTAAAAATCCATAGAAGAACATAACATGGATTAAACCACTCTTTGGATCTTTTAATAGCTTATTTTGGCCAAATACGTTGACCATAATATAGCGAAGACGCTCTTTTACACTTTCATCAAACTCAACCTTTTTCCCCAACTGCACATACTTATAGCGTGTTTTCAACAGATAGAAGAACAATCCTACTGCATAAAGTACAACCACGACTGTTAAGACAATGTTAGCAATTAATAATGGACTCATGGTTGATCCCCCCTTGTTTGTCGTAATTTTTCTCTCTTTGTGATAAATTTGCTAGCTCATACGAAAATGTTCATCATTTCGATATTATATTCCTATTCTAATAAATGAGTGAGCATTCAGTCAACATAAAACGGAAATATTTCTGATAATTTTATATTCTTACATTTTACAAGAAAAAAAGCCACCCTGAATTTTTTCAAAGTAGCATTTTTTTACTTTCTGTAGAAAACTATATTTTAGTTTTTAAAGACGTTACCACTGCGAATATATTCAACATCCGCAACCTGTAATCGAGCATTTACAACACGTGCAGCCGCAAATAAATAATCTGATAATCGATTTAAATATTTTTGTACAACTTTCGGCACATCTTCAACTTCTTTCATAAGTGTGACCATTTCACGCTCTGCTCGACGAGCAACCGTACGTGCAATGTGTAAAGTCGCAGCTGCTGGGGCCCCTCCTGGTAAAATAAAACGTTGTAATGGTGGCGCTTCATCTGATAGTGCATCAATACGAGCCTCTAGCACTTCAATTGGTTGCTCTGTAAGCTTATAATGTCGTTCTTTCATCACGTTTGCCAGATCACCACCAGCATCGAACAGCTCATGTTGAATGGTTTCTAGGTCTGTTAAAATATCTTTGAAAAGTGCTTGGTCTAATTCACTTACTGCTTTACCAATAAAAGAATTTAATTCATCAATCGCCCCATACGTTTCAACACGCAAACTATCTTTATCAACGCGTCCTCCGATAAGACTTGTTTTACCCGTATCCCCTGTTTTTGTGTAAAGCTTCATTTCGCTCATCTCCTAAAATTCATTTTTATAATTTCTGATAGCCTGAACTGTAGTTTCAAAAACACCCTTTGCAATCATTTTACCAACCTCCGTAATGGGGCCACCATATAACATTTCTTTTCCTTTTTGAGTTGCAGCAATTAAAAGACTATCTGTAGCAGTACCAGTAGCAATAGTTCCACTACGCTCATCACGAATATTTTCTGATTGCAGAGCCTTCGTTTTCGCCTCCGTAGCTGTCATCATAGCTTGAAAAAATGCTTCCTCTGATAAACAGCCATTTATAATTACCCATGTGTTAATAGTACCAATATATGGCTGATCTTGCCTTTCATGCACACGGGATACATCTACTGCATTGCCTACTCCAGCAGTAACAGCTACTATTACACTGCCAAATGGTGCAGCCCATTCATTGATCGCCACAAGGGCTGTTGGCACTGCCGTCAGCATGACAACTGTATTCGTGGGTGAAAAATGACCTTTTTGCAAAAATTCATTAACTTCTCTTTTTACATCACTGATCACATAGTCACCAGGTACAGAGCGGTTTAACAAGCAATTATGCCATCCTATACCGGGGTTATGGACAGCAGATGATACCGTTTTTAAAGGAATCTCTGATTGAAGTTGTATAAATTGTTCCGTTATTTTAAAATGTTCTTTTTTTATTACAGCTCGCTGTTGATGGTCGCTTGCAGCAGGCATCATTGTAATTTGTGGTTTAGGAATTTCTGGATGAGCATAAGTAGCTACTCGTGCTTGGTAAATTTCTTCTATCTGTGAAGCAATTAATACTTCATGTGGTGCCCCAAAAGCTCTCATTTGTCCACTCTCCATGAGCAATAATTCATCACAATAGAGAGAGGCTAAATTCATATCATGTAATACCATCACTACTGTTAATCCACACTCGACTGCTTCCTTCCGAACCATATCTAAAATTTGACGTTGATGGGCAATGTCTAAATGATTTGTCGGCTCATCTAGCAGTAAAATTTCCGCAGATTGAGCAAGGGCCTGTGCAACAAAAACTCTTTGCTGTTCGCCTCCCGATAAAAATTCCATAGGTGTATGCTCATAACGTTTTATACCTGTTTGCAGCATTGCATGTTGAACCGCTTGTTCATCTTGCTCAGACCAACTTGAAAAAAAGCCCGTTTGATGTGGATAACGTCCAAGCGAAATAGTCTCTCTTACACTGTTTGAGAAAGCATTCGCATGAAGCTGTGGTAAAACAGCCATTTTTTTTGCTAAAGCACGGGCATTGTAGGACAGAATGTTTTGTCCATCAATAGAAATTGTGCCCTCAACAGCTGGTAGAATACCACTCATTACCTTTAATAATGTGGATTTCCCACTACCATTTGGCCCTAATATGCCAAGAATTTTTCCTTTCTCAACCGTAAAGCTTATATCCTTGACGATTGGTACGTCTTCATAACCACCTGATAGATGTTCAACAAAAATCACGCCCGCACCCCCTTGCTTCTCCGTTGTTTATAAAAAATATAGGAAAAAACAGGCGCTCCAATAAATGCAGTAATGACACCAATGGGCAGTTCCCTTGGCAGGATGATTGTTCTTGCGACTAAATCACAAATTATAAGTAATGTTGCACCATTAAAAAATGATAATGGCAGTAAATGACGGTGATCAGAACCCCAAATCATTCTTGTCATATGTGGTACAACCAACCCTACAAAGCCAATTGTGCCTGAAACAGCTACCGCTGCTCCAGTCAGCATAGAACCACCTACTAAAATCAAATACTTACTACGTTTTACATTGACACCTAAATGCTTCGCTCTTTCTTCCCCATATAATAAAACATTAAGCTCACGTCTCTGCGTCCACAGCATAAGGGAACCCACAATAACGAATGGGATAATCATTTGAACATACGGCCAACCACGCATAGATACAGAACCCAGTAGCCAGCCGATTACTTGGCGTAGCTCCTCTCCCGATAAGGCAATCATTAACGAGATTAACGACCCTAAAAATGAACTAAAGATAACGCCCGTTAAAATAAGGGTTTCCATCTTTAGCGAACGGTCTACTATTCTAGCAAAGCTCATAACTACAACCATTGTAATGATTGCGCCTATCATGCTAAAGGTAGGTAAGGCATACAAGCCTACAACAGGTATCGAAATATTAAAAAAAATTGTCATGACTGCACCGACAGAAGCACCGGATGAAATACCTAATGTATATGGATCTGCTAGCGGATTTTTTAGCAAGCCCTGGAAAGCTGCTCCCGCAATAGCGAGGGCAGCCCCTACTAGCCCTGCTAAAAGCACACGAGGCAAGCGAATTTTCCAAAAGATATTGGCAGCCGTTTCATCAACTGACTGATTCCACAGCACTTCTATCGGAATATGAACAGAGCCTATAGCTACGCCACACCAAATGCTAATGATAAAAAGCGTACATGTTAATACATAGGCTGTTACTACTTTTTTCACTTAAATACCTCAGGGTAGATGGCTTTTGCTAACTCCTCAAGACCATCCGCTAAACGCGGTCCTTGACGGCTTGTTGTGCTTTCATCTACTTGCACAATGGCATTATTTTTCACTGCATTTATTGTATCGAAACCAGCACGCTTTGGTATTTTTGTTAAAATATCAGGTACATAGCTATATGTCACCACGATGACATCTGGATTTTTTGTGATAATTTGTTCTGCACTAATTTCATACCAATTATCACCATCTGCTGCTACATTTTTTGCATGAATCATCTCCAGCATTGCGTTCATAAATGTGCCTTGACCAGCTGTATAAATATTAGGTTCATCAGAGGCCTCTACAAAAACATTCTTAGGTTCAACGTCTTTCACTTTCTCCTGTACTGCTTCTACTTTCGCCTTCATGTCAGCAATGATGTTTTCAGCCTCTGGTAATTTCCCTGTGGCACGACCAAGCTGTTCAATCGTTGTATAGGTTTCATTAAAATTCTGGGCATTTTTTACAACAAATACTTTCACGCCCGCCGATTCAAGTTGTGCAATGGCTGATTCTGAAAGAGACATGCTAGATTCATGTGCAAAAACGATGTCTGGCTTTAAGGCAATAATTTGTTCAATATTGTACTCCATGCCACCAACCTTATCCTTTTCAGCTACCTCTGGTGGATAATCGTCATTGTCTGTAACCCCGACTATTTCATCCTTTAAACCTAGGCCAAATAATATCTCTGTATTACTTGGAATAAGTGACACTATTTTCTCAGGAGGGGCCTCTAGAGTCATCTCCTTTCCAATAGCATCCGTTATAGTTATTGGAAATGTTGCTTCTTCCACCTTAGATGTTTCTTGTTGTGTTTGCTCCTCTGTAGCTGCGGACTTATCATTTTTCGCCTCTTGTCCACAAGCTGCTAGCAACCCTATCGTTAAAAATGCCGATACTCCTATTTTCCAAAATTTCTTCATGTGAATCCTCCTTCGTAGATTTGTGCGTTCATGTGTTAGAAGTGTTCTTCCATCAAAATAAGACCCCTCATCTTCGAATGATGAGGGGTCAAAATCGCACCAAAAAACTGATACAAAATCCACCATCCTATCCTCGTAGGCTGTCATGTCTATGCTATAAAGGCAGGTCTCCTGGCTTGTGCTCATTACGTTTTTTCAAGCCTTCCCGAAATTTTCAGTGGCATTATTTGAAAAAACTCACACTTACAGTGGCGGGACCGCATCGGAATTACACCGATTTCCCTTTTCACTTTACATAAGTAAAGAACCTTTATAATATTCAGTTGAATTATATTATACATGAAATTAAAAGAAGTCGCCTCTATATCAAGGCGACTCCAAAGGCTGTTAGACAATTTCATCAAAATACTGTACGGTTTTCATCGAAGCACCAATCGGTCGTAATGACCAAGTTTGCTCTAAATAAACATCCGCAAGTTTTTCATATTTCCCACCAAATTTTTGTGCCCATTCAACTGCGATGACACTTTCATATAAATGAGCCATTTTTTGGGCAACATCCTTTGCTTCAAACGTTTTTGTAGCTTCATCGAGAGCACTAAAAATTTGTAATGTTGCCGATAGTTTAGTTAATTGCTCTTGAACGATTTTCACTAATGAATGGTCTGTTAATACTTCTAATCGCTCGCTCATCTCTTGAACAAACAATTCATGTGCTCTGTATTTATCCACTAAGCGAATAAGCTCCAACGCTAGTATATTAGCCGTACCCTCCCATACAGTCAACACTTGCGCATCCCTTAGTAAGCGTGGTGTTACAAAGTCTTCAATATAGCCATTCCCGCCATGTAGCTCAATTGCTTCACTTGCATAATGAACTGCCTGCTCTGCCGTTTCCTTTTTCATAATGGCAATATATAAACGATTCATTATGATGTCTTGTTCTGTCCCCTGACCACTTGTCACTTTGTCGTATAATTGAATAAGATCAAAAATCGTGGCTACTTCAACATGCAGCTTAGCAGCATATTTACCCAATGTATCCTGAATCATAGGGTACTGTGTTAAAGGTTTACCAAAGGCATATCGATTTGACACATAATGCTTCGCCTCCAAGAAGCCACGGCGCATAATACCAATGGATGCCACTGCATTACAAATTCTTGATAAATTAAGCGCCTCCAACATATAATAAATCCCTTTATTTGGATCACCAACTACATAGGCGAGTGCTCCATCAAACTCTACCTCACCAGATGGAACGGCTTTCACACCTAATTTATCTTTTAGTCGTCGAATACGAAGATGGTTAACCGATCCATCTTCATTTCGCCATGGAACTGCAAATAGAGTTAATCCTTTAGAGCCTGCTTGTGCACCATCTATTCGTGCCAACACCATTGCAACCCCACACATTCCAGCATTAGACGCGAAATACTTTTCACCATAGAGGCGGTACTCATTCCCTACAAGTTTTGCTTCTACTACATTTGCACCAACATCTGAGCCTCCTTGACGTTCTGTTAAAAATGTCGCCCCCTCATATAGCTCTAAATCGCCTGTTGCACAAACATGTGGTAAGAAACGCTGCTTAACTTCTTCCTCTGCATAATGGTCTAATAAATAGGCAGTGGCCATCGTTAATGTCACAGGGCAATAAAAACCGGGCTCTGCATGTGACAGTAAATAACCTTGCGCAAAGCTATAGACATAATTCCCCTTGTGACCTAGTTGGGGAATATCCTTATGCACATAACCAACAATACCCGTATTATATGTCTCTTCAATTGTTTTTTTGTAGCCGTCATTGACCCACACCTCTGAGACCTCTTCACCATAGGCATTATACCTTTGAAGGCGAGGCTCCCCTTGTCGATCGGTATGTTTCGCCCTCACGTCTATAGCATCAGCACATAGCTCACCAAAGTCCGTCAATTCTCGATGCGCATAAGATGAAAATTCTTTATCCAACATCATTTCCAACACTTTCTGAAGCGTTTCATCACCTGTAAAGAAATTGCTTGTACGTGCTATTTCCTGTTGTAAAACTTTCATGCTATCTCACCTCTTGTCCTTTCAAAGATTGCTTTAAAATTTTGCCTGAGGCATTCCGTGGTAGCGCTTCCACTTTTTCAAAAATACGTGGTAATTTATACTTAGCAAGCCGCCCCTCTAAAAAATCTTTTAGAGCATCTTCATCAATATCCTGTTTAGCCGAATAAACAGCCTTCACTGTCTCACCCCATTGTGGATGTGGAACACCAATTACTGCCGCTTCAAATATCCCCTCAAAGCTTAAAAGGCAATCTTCTATTTCTTTCGGGTAAATATTGACTCCACCAGAAATAATCACATCTTTCTTTCGATCAACAATCCAAATAAAACCGTCTTCATCCATACGAGCGAGATCCCCTGTTTTTAACCAGCCGCCTATAAATGCCGCATTGGTTGCCACTTCATCTCTGTAGTAACCGAGCATATTACCCTCACCAAATAAAACGATTTCCCCTACTTCTCCTGCTGGTACATCTTCGCCATGGTCGTTAACAATACGTATCTCTGTACCTAAAGGTGCACGTTGACCAATACTCCCAGCCTTTTCTTCATGCTCCTTACCAAAAAGCAATGATCCACTTGGCCCCGCCTCTGTTAATCCATAAACACATGTTAAATTAGTTGTGCGGAATGACTGTTGAATAAAACGAACTTCGTTTTCGGATAACGGTGCTCCTCCATATACCCACCATTTCATAGAGGACAAATCAGCTGATTGCAATCTTGGCATCTGTGCTGTTAATAAATAAGCAACAGGTGCTCCAAAAAAATGGGTCGTTTTTTCCTGTTCAATGGAATCCATCAATAAGTCTGGCGTGAAAGTTGGTGTTAATACATTTGTAGAACCTACAAGTACACCTGCCATTAAGAATAAATGTAATGGTGCGGAATGGGTTAATGGCATCATCAGCAATATACGGCTTTCAGGCTTGACCTCCATTTCAACTGCAATCATTTGCGCAACCGTTAAAATATTTCGATAGCTAAACAATACGCCCTTCGGTTTCCCAGTTGTACCTGATGTGTACAAAATAGTCGAAGCATCATCCTCGTTTAACTGACATTCAATCGTATGAGCACAGGCACTTTGAATCATTGTTTCATACTGAAGCCAGCCCGCTACTTGCTGCCCTGTTTTAATTTTCAACGGGATTACGGCAATATGCTGGACTGCCGCAAAAATGGCTTCATGAGCAATAATTGCTTTTGCCTCAGCATGCTGTGCCACATACTCTACTTCTTGTAATGTAAACTTAGCATTGACCGGAACGACAATAGCACCCATTCGCTGAATAGCAAAATAGCTCACGACAAACTCTACAACGTTAGGCATAAAAATCAGAACTTTATCTCCCTGCCTTACACCCTGTTCTAATAAAGCATGACTAAAACGGGTCACTTGCTCATCTAAATCATGATAGGTCACTCTTCTACCATGACAAATAACAGCTTCCCTTTTAGGATACTTACGGGCATTACGTGCTAATAAATCGGAACTATTCATCGTGCATCTCTCCCCTTAAAGTCGTTAATTTTTCATTAAACATGCCATGCATTTGTTGTAATTCATTTCTCATTTGCGTAAGCTCAGCTATTTTACTATCAATCTCTTGAATTTTTTGCTCTCCGTATTCAACGGTTCGCTCCAATTGCTGAATCCCAGAGCGATCAAAGTCAAAAAGTAACACCATCTCCTTGATTTCCTCCAATGAAAAGCCGTAACGCTTCCCTCTTAAAATAAGCTTGAGCTTCGCTAATTCTTTTTTCGAAAAGGTTCGTTGATTCGTAGATGAACGTTGAGGACAAAGAAGACCAAGCTCCTCATAATAACGAATTGTGCGTGTGGACACATCGAACTCCTGAGCCACCTCCTGAATCGTCTTCATAATCGTCTCCCCCCTCCTATATGGCATCAGTATACCATTGACGTTAACGTTAACTTCAACAAAATTTTCGCAATTAACAGAAAAATATAGTTCGAAGCAGAAATTTCAGGGTTAGCCGAAACTTTTGTATATCTATCTGCCATTTTTTAATGGTGTTAACCACTTTTATCCATTAAAAAAGCCCCTAACATTTTACCTGTTAGGGGCCAAAATTGATTATTACATTTTTTCTGGTGCTGATACGCCGATTAAACGAAGTGCATTGGCAATTGTTGTACGAACAGCCGTAATTAATGCTAAGCGAGCTTCTGTTAGCTCTTTGTTTGAAGCATCTAATACTTTTTCTGCATTATAGAAGCTATGGAAAGCAGCAGCCGTTTCTTGAATATAGTTTGCGATACGATGTGGTGTACGGTGTTTCGCCGCGTCAGCAACCACTTGTGGGAAATCGCCTATCTTTTTCAGTAAATCAATTTCTTTCTCAGCTGTTAACAGGGTAAGGTTTTCACTTGTAGCAGCAAAACCTTGTTCATTGGCTGAGCGTAAGATTGATGAAATACGTGCATGTGCATATTGTGCATAATACACTGGATTTTCATTGGATTGCGATACAGCAAGGTCAAGGTCAAAGTCCATATGAGAATCGCCTGCTGTTTTTACGAAGAAGTAACGAACAGCATCTAAACCAACCTCTTCCACAAGCTCACGCATTGTTACCGCATTGCCTGTACGTTTAGACATTTTGAATTTCTCACCATTTTTATAAAGCTGAACCATCTGAATTACTTCTACTTCCAATGTATCGCGATCATAGCCCAGTGCTTGAATGGCAGCTTTCATACGTGGAATATAGCCGTGATGATCAGCTCCCCAAATATTGATTAATTTATCAAAGCCACGGACAATTTTATCTTCATGATAAGCAATATCTGGCGTTAAATATGTGAATGAACCATCGTTTTTAATTAATACACGGTCTTTATCATCACCAAAAGTTGTTGAGCGGAACCAAGTGGCACCATCCTCTTCAAACACATGACCATTTGCTTTTAATTTATCTAATGCCACTTCAATTTTCCCGTTTTCATAAAGAGAAGTTTCAGAATACCAGACATCAAAGTTCACACGGAAGTTTGCTAGGTCTGTTTTTAATTTGTCTAATTCTAACGCTAAACCATGCTGACGGAAGAATGCAAAACGTTCTTCATCTGATTTTGCTAGGATTGCATCACCATGCTCCTTTGCTAGCTTGCCAGCAATTTCTATAATGTCTGGGCCATGATAACCGTCTTCTGGCATTTCAGCATCCAATCCTAGTGCCTGCTTATAACGAGCTTCTAATGAGTAAGCCAGATTATTAATTTGGTTCCCTGCATCATTAATATAGTACTCGCGAGAGACACTGTAGCCAGCCATATCTAATACATTACATAATGAATCTCCAACAGAGGCACCCCGTGCATGTCCTAAATGAAGATCTCCTGTAGGGTTAGCCGAAACAAACTCTATTTGAATCTTCTCCCCTGCGCCGGCATTTGAACGACCATAGTCATTACCTTGCTCAAGCACCTGTGTAACTACCCCTGTCAG
Organism: Lysinibacillus sp. VIII_CA; assembly: GCF_049943995.1. Taxonomy (NCBI): domain Bacteria; kingdom Bacillati; phylum Bacillota; class Bacilli; order Caryophanales; family Bacillaceae; genus Lysinibacillus; species Lysinibacillus sp. VIII_CA. Next base: position 71,028 of record NZ_JBNFXM010000009.1, on the reverse strand, counting down.
GAAATCTTTACGGACTGTAATATTCATAAAACCAGGACCGGCAATATCAATTTTTTCAATATCTGTTCCTGCAGTATCTAGGTTTTCTAAAATAGCTTCTGCAATAGCACGAGGTGGCTTCTTCGCTAGCTTTGTTAACTGCATAGCAATGTTTGTTGCATAATCACCATTTGCTTTATCCTTTGGTGTTTCCAGGTGAATCATTAATTCTGTGTCGGCCTCCACTAAGCCAGCCTTTTTAACGGCTTGAGCCAACGCTGCTTTTATAGCCTGTTGTACTTGTTCTACTGCGTTCATCATTGTACCTCCGTAAATGTAATATCTAATGTATAATTGCCAAAGGATTGCCCACCCATTAGTAAATCGTACTGTACATGGAAATCTCCGCTTTCTGCCCTGTTCGTAAACGACATTTTCTTCGTATCGATAACGAGTGGCATGGAGCCAAACTCACCTTCATAATGCCCTTTTTGTTGTTCAATTATGTTCAATGGTAACCGCATACTGACCGCTCCAGCACGCATAATAAGTGCCTTCTCATGGCCTAACTTCATAGTCGTGCGGATGGTTTTATCCTCCTGCACTTCATCATATTTCAAATACAAGCTTCCTGCTTTTTCAAGTAGCTGCCCTTTGAGCCACATTTCATAACTTTCTGATTCTCCATCACTTGGACGAATCGTAGAAATGAGCTTAATGTTTACTTGCGATCTTACTTCGTTCGCCATAACGGACGCTCCCTTTTTAATCTTTTACTATAACCTTTTTATTATAGGATGAATACCAATGTTTTTTCAAGATAGAAGTCAATCAGGGCGAAACTACTAAGGATATTCATGCAATAAAAAATCCTCCCTTCTAAAGAGAGAGGATTTTCGCAATTTATCTATACCATTTTTTTATAATCAATTGCTGAATCATTAATAATAAAGCACTCACAGTCCAATATATAGGAATAATCGCTGGATTAAACAAACTAAAAATTAGAATCATGATAGGATTGATGAACACCAGCACCTTCACATTCATTGGTTGGTTTTTATCTAACGAGAGCCAACTTTGCATGAAATAGATGACACAAGCAATTATTGAAATCCCGATATCCACTGTGCCCAAATTCATCCAAAGAAAATTTTCACTGGCAATCACTGTATCTAGCTTAATCGCATAGTACAGTGAAAATAACACAGGCAATTGAATGATGATTGGTAAACAACCTAATAATGAGCTTTTCAATGAATCTGAAGTTAATTCTTGTATTTTTTGTTGAACCGTTATTTTTTCTGACTCATCATTACTATTCTTCAATTTAGCAGTAAGTACATCTAATTCAGGTTTAATAACTGTCATTAATTCCTTTGAATGCTTTTGGTGCTTGGCCGATTTAATAAAAAGCGGCATAAGTATGACTCTCACCGCAATCGTGATGCTAATGACACCAATTGCATAGCTTCCTGTAAAAGAATGAATGAAATGAATGAAATAAATGATTGGTTGCGTTAAAAAAGTAAACAATGATTCTCCTCCTAGTTTTAAAGTTTAAATAAAACTAGGAGACATACTTTCTTCTTCATTGTTTTCTGACGTTCTTATACATAGAACGAACCACGTTAGCAAAGGTGGAGTCCAAGTATTAGTGATGTCATAATCTACTTCAATCTCTTCATCTTGTATTTCTTGAACCATTAATTTATTGGCGAAATATAGCTGTAAATTAACACAGAAAACGGTTAAAACGAACGAAGCTAATAGCCAAAAATATTCCATTGTGCTCATAAAGATAAATAAATCATTCATGAGAAGAGACCAAATCACAATACTCCTCCTTCCCTTTTTATATATAAAAATTATATTCGTATTGTGAATATTGAGTCAAATAATACCTTTTTCTTATTAAATCGACTAATTAAAAAGTGGGGCTAGCCATAGCTACCCCCATCTAATTGTGTTTATTTAAATTATTTTACCCAGCCTAAAATCATTTCACGCAATAACTTAGAAGCTGTGTTAGCTGTCATTTCAGATGTATCATAAATTGGTGCTACTTCCACTAGATCAAAGCCTACAACATTTACACCGCTTGCTGCAATGGCATGAATGGAAGCTAGTAATTCTTTCGCCGTAATACCACCGCAATCAACTGTACCAGTGCCCGGTGCATGGGCTGGATCTAACACGTCGATATCGATCGTTACGTAAACATTACGACCTGCCAACGTTGGTAGAACTTCCTTTAACGGCTCCAATACTTCAAACTTAGAAATATGCATACCGTTTTCCTTCGCCCAATCAAATTCCTCTTTCATCCCTGAACGAATACCAAATGAATAAACATTTTTTGGCCCGATATGTTCGGCAATTTTGCGAATCGGTGTAGAGTGAGAAAGTGGTTCTCCCTCATACTCCACCCGTAAATCTGTGTGAGCATCAAAGTGAATGATAGCTAGGTCATCGTATTTTGCAGATACTGCTTTCATGACAGGCCAAGACACTAAGTGTTCGCCCCCCATACCAACAGGGATTTTCCCATCAGCTAATAACTTTTCAATAAATTTTTCAATTTCATCTAATGAACGTTGTGCATTTCCAAATGGCAATGGAATATCGCCTGCATCGAAATACTTTACTTCTTCAAGCTCACGATCTAAATATGGGCTGTACTCTTCAAGTCCGATTGATACCTCACGGATACGTTGTGGGCCGAATCGTGAACCTGGACGATAACTTACTGTCCAATCCATTGGCATACCATAAATGACTGCCTGAGCATCCTTATATGTAGGATGACTTTTTATAAATACATTTCCTGAATACGCTTCATCAAATCTCATTGCTAGACCTCCGTTATAAATAAAATATTATTTTGAAAAACAACTTATCTTAAAGTCCATTATTATGGCTTACAGGATTGTAATGAAACCTGTATCCTTTTATCCTCGTATACATTATTGGAACGTCTAGCAAAATTCGATTAAAATCTACAAAGCGTAATTTTCTTGTCGAATGCCAGCGTTTCAAGTAGTACAAAAAAAGTATAGATGTTTTTGAATAAAGTGCAATAGTTTTTAGGTAGAATTTCGATTAAAGATGAATGTTCGAACACATACTAACATTAAGTTCGAAGTTGTGAGAAAACGAGGTGAGAGTCGGATGAAACGAAAAAGCTATCATCGAAAGCAAAAGCGTGTAAAGCGCACACGGAAATCACTTACTTATTTTGTCGCCTTTGCAACTGCAATTGTCGTAGCATTTGTAGCACTACGCATCTATGTTCAAGTGGCTGGTGCACCGCCTTTAACCGTACCTAAAGCCTCCATTTTCTTAGATGAAAATGAGAACCAAATTGGAGACCACTTTACAAATCAACGACGTTATTGGGTTGGCCTCGAAGAGATGTCACCTTATTTAAAAGAAGCAGTAGTAGCTGTTGAAGATAAAGATTTTTATAAACATGGTGGCTTTGACTATTCACGTATTGCTGGTGCGATTTTAGTGGATATTAAAGCTGGAGGAAAGGTACAAGGAGCGAGTACAATTACCCAGCAATATGCACGTAACCTCTATCTTTCTCATGAGAAATCTTGGACACGTAAATTAAATGAAGCTCTGTATGCTTATAGATTAGAAGTTTTTTATGATAAAGACGAAATTTTAGAGGGTTATTTAAATACAGTCTATTACGGTCATGGGATGTATGGTGTTGAAGCAGCCAGTCGATTTTACTTTGGAAAGTCTGCTCGTGATTTAACGCTTGCAGAGGCAGCCATGTTAACAGGTGTACCAAAGGGTCCAAGTATCTATTCGCCAATCGCTAATTTGGACAAGGCTACAAATCGCCAACATGTTATTTTAAAGCTTATGGCAGATCAAGGAGCCATTTCACAAGAAGAAAAAACTCGTGCAGAAAATGAACAACTTGTTTTGAAAAATGATAGTTGGGTAGCAACCAAATCTGTTGCCCCCTATTTCCTAGATGTTGCTTGGCAAGAAGCGAGTGAAATTTTAAAATCAAAAAACCTGGATATTAGTGAGGGTGGCTGGACGATTCAAACGACCTTGAATCTTGAACATCAAAAAGCAGCCGAAGAAGCAGTGGCAAAAAACATGCCTGCTAATGACCTTCAAACAGCCTTTGTTAGCATGGAATCTAAAACAGGTGCTGTCACGGCATTAGTAGGTGGACGTGACTATGCAGTAAGTTCCTTTAACCGTGTGACACAGGCTAAACGTCAACCAGGTTCTACTATTAAGCCTATTTTATATGCGGCTGCTTTAGAAAACGGATACACTCCACTTACTTTTTTAGATGTGGGTGAAACAACATTTACTTATGATAACGGACGAGGAACATATGCCCCTAAAAATGTGAATGGGCAGTTTGCTGATCATGATATGACTATGGCACAAGCTATTGCAATTTCAGATAATATTTATGCTGTGAAGACATTAGAGGACATTGGCTTCAAGGAATTTCACGATATGGCGAACCGTTTTAATGTTGGAATTGGTGCAAAGGATAATTTATCAATAGCACTTGGCACAATCGAAACAACGTTATATGAAATGACAAATGCCTACAATGTTTTAGCATCACAAGGGCAGCAAACAACTCCGACGGCAATTGTATCCATAAAAAATGCTAATGGAGATGTGATTTATGAAAACAAGGGTGTTACGAAAAAGTCGGAGACCGCTATTTCCAAAGAGAATGCATTTATCTTAACGGAAATGATGACAGGTATTTTTGACCCTGTATTCAGCGATTACTCACCTGCAACAGGTATAAGCATTCGCTCACGTATGACCCATACTTATGCAGCAAAATCAGGGTCTACCAATAGCGACCAGTGGCTCATTGGTTTTACACCAAGTCTAACTGCTGGAGTCTGGAATGGCTATGACCAAGGGAAAAATCTAACGACAAAAGAAGATACTGCAGCGACAAAGCAAATTTGGATAGACTTTATGGAGGCTGTAAATAAAGGAACAAAAAATGAAGACTTCAAAAAGCCAAAAGGTGTTGAAGGTGTTGTCATTGATATCGAAACAGGTAAATTAGCGACCGATGCTTGTCCTAAACAACGCCTTGTATATATGGAATCTAAGGATGTACCAACTGAAAAATGTACAAACTTCGACATTCTTGACAGTAATACATGGGGAGAATTTTGGAATATGCTTCCATTCTCGATCTTTAAGGACTAAGAAAAACCAGCATTAATCAGGAAACCTTTTTAAACCTAATACGTTTTTAGCTATGAAGGCTCTCGACAAAGTAACAGATATACGAAAAATAAGAAAAGCTTTCTCTTCCCCGGAGACGTGTCCGTGGGAACAGAAAGCTTTTCTTTTTATGGTTTGCGAAGTATGAGCATCATGGGGCATTTGGCTTGGGTTTGGGTTGTTCAAATGCCGCATAGCGCTCATCACTTTCGCGAAACCAAGTGTCCTAGCTTACTAAAATGTAAGCTCTGCCTCAAGTTTACTTTGTTTCAAACTCACTTTCAACCTAATATCGAAAACGATTGCAAAATGTCACAGTTTGTTCAATCATTAAAGGTCTATTCGACAAATAAGTCTTGACGCAATTGCTCGCTACTTCGCTCCCACAGGTCTGGATTAAGTTGTTCTAGGAAAGTAGCTAACACTTTTTTAGACGGTATATCCATATGCTCTACGATAATATGACGCTTCATGGATTTATCCATTTTATTCACATGATCAGCCAAAATTTTATAGCCACGGCGTTTTTCACGGTTAACTACCATTTCACAAGCTGTTATACCAGCATAGTAAGGTCCATCCTCTTTATGATCGATTGTCACCCATACTAGCCAATATGGCTTTCCACCCTCTGAATCAGCACGATCCGTTGTAAATTTAATTCCGCGTTCCACATCGCTACGCGCATGCATAGCACCAATCTCAACAGATGCTGTACCCTCTTCGATATCTATAATGACTGGCGATACATTTTCTAATGAAAGCGAGCCAATCCCAAACCCCTTATGTCCATCGGTTGGATCATTTTTTATAATAGTAAAGCCCATTTTTTGTTTTGGTTTTTCTTCGTTTGCCATACTTAAATACCCTCCATTCTGCTATTATATAAGGAAGCATATAGCCACAATTAACCTGGCACGTATGCCTCAATGCAAGTAAGAAGTTTATACTACTTTCTTATAAACTAACTATACAACATTATTCTATAAAGGAGGCAATATTATGCCATACGTAACAGTTAAAATGCTTGAAGGTCGTACAGAGGAACAAAAACGTGCCCTTGTAAAAGAAGTTACAGAAGCCGTTTCTCGCACAGTGAATGCACCTGCAGAAAATGTAACAGTTTTTATTGAAGAAATGTCTAAAAACCATTACGGCGTTGCAGGCGTTCGTTTAAGTGATAAATAAATTGAACTTGGGTAGAGCCACCTAATGCTCTACCCATTTTTAAACTTTTCGGTATTACATAATTATGGCTAGGATGTGATGTGATTAATGAAAATGAATAAACTTAAACTGACCTTACTCCTATGCGTGCTTATCATCGGCCTGTTACTAATATTTATCACACCTATTCAAAATAAGATGATCGCACGGATGAGTGACAAATTAAATGCAGTTGAATACAGCACAGACGATATCAAAAAGAACAACCAGCTTGATGCAGATTTTGAGTTCGAAGCTGTGCAATCACTGTCCATCGCCGAGGTTCTCCAAGCCCAAATAAAGGCTAGTAAAATGCCCGTTATTGGCAGTATCGCCGTACCTAGTGTCCATATGCAACTTCCCATTTTGAAGGGGGTAGGCAATGCTGTTCTTGCTATTGGAGCAGGTACAATGAAGCCTAATCAACAACTCGGTCAAGGGAACTATGCTTTGGCAGGTCATTATTTTGAAGAGAAAGATATTTTATTCAGTCCCCTCTATCAAGCGCAAATTGGCGATATCATTTATGTTACAGACATGAGTAATGTCTACGAGTATAAATTAACGACTAAAAAAATTATTGCAGCAACCGATGTTTTCATCTTGGACGATATCCCCAACCAGACGACGTTAACCTTGATTACTTGTGCAGAAAAAGGCTCCAAACGACTGGCCTTACAGGCAGATTTTGTGCAAAGCTATTCTTTAGAAAATGCCAAAGGAACCTTTTAAATCATACAAAAAGCGCCATCACTATAAGATGGCGCTTTTTTGATTATATCTCTGTTGTACGGCGACGCAAGAACCATATTGACCCAGCTACAAGCAGTAAACCAACAAATACAAGAGCTGTTTGATTGGCTCCATCTGTTTGCGGTAATTTACCTTGTGCTCTCAACTGTGCTTCTAAGCGCTCTGCATCCGCTTTAATTTTATTGATATCAATAGCTTGAGCTACCTCAGTTTGCTCATCTTTTGATAGCTTACTATATTTATTCAGGAAATCTTTATAAGCATCTAACGTATTTTTAGTTACGTTTGATGGATTATACGGTGGTAATTGTTTCCCTTGATCAATAACATTTTGTGCTGAAGTGCCACCATTACCAGGAGTTGTAGGTTTGTTTGTATCTGGTTTGGGATTGCTTGGCTCAACCGGCTTCTCTAAATCTGGATTTGGTTTATTTGGACCGATTGGTTTCCCCGGATCCGGGTTTGGTTTGTTTGGATTAACCGGCTTCTCTGGATCTGGATTTGGCTTATTTGGCTCAACCGGCTTCTCTGGATTTGGCTTGTTTGGGTCAACTGGTTGCCCTGGCTCTGATGTTGGATGATCCGGATCAGTTGTAGGATTTGTTACAGGTGGTGTAGGCTGAATTTTAGCCTCACAAGTATTACCTACCTCGACTGTCCCAATGATTGTACTTCCATTCTCTTTCACAATATATTTACCAGGCTTTATGAATGAATTACTTATTGTAATTTGACCTATATTATTTGTTATAAATTCTTTAGTACCACTTTCTTCTACCACTTCACCATTTTCATCTGTAAATGTTACTTTAACACCTTCACGAGGCTGACCATACATATTGTTAATGGTTAATGTGAAAATTGGACAAGCTGGAGCAATAGGCAGTTCTACTTTACAAATTTGTTTATAAGAAACTACAATTTCACCTAAATACACTTTGTTGTCATAAACATTATACTTACCTGCCGGTACATCTTTAGAAACAAATGTCATGCTACCATCAGCTTCAATCACTGTTGAAATAACGTTACCTTGTTTATCTTTAATAACAACGTCTTTTCCAGCCTTAATTAGGACATTATTTTTATCCTTTAACTCTACTGTAAAGCGCTCGCAGGCTGGTTTTTGCTGAACTTCAGCATGGCAATCAATATTGCTGGAGAATTCCCCAATTTTATTTCCATCCTTATCAAATACACTATAAACACCTGGCTCTAAATCTTTTATCTCAACTTTCCCATCTTTTGTTTCTTCAGTAGCTACCGTTTTGCCATCTATATCTTTAATAGTTACTTTCGTTTTATCTTCTATTAATTCTCCATCAACATCTTTGACCGTTAAATCGAATGTTTCACATTTTGGTGCTTGTATAATTGTAAATTCATAACCACAGCTTTTCTTGTATGTCAGTGTAACTGTACCTAAAAATTGGTTACCCTCATATATTGTGTATTCACCTGGTTTTACACTATTAGTAGGATCATTTGAATGAACAATAAACCTACCTCCTGCGTCAGGAGATACCTTTGTCACTACTGTAGTACCTTGCTTTAATGTTAATTCTAAAATATTTGTACGAATATTACCTTGACCATCTCTCACAACAATTGTGTAGTTTTCACATTTCGGCACTGGTTGAACTACAGCTTTACATCCACCATCATATTTCACTGTTACCTTTCCTAATTCACCTTCAACTGAATGAGATATAGTATACTCACCAGCAGTAAAATGATTAGGTAATGTCACTTTGCCATTTGTTACGTTGTATGGTGCTGTTTCTGTACCATTGGGATCCTTTAATGTAACTGTCCCTGTAGTAATTGAATGACCATCCATATCCTTAATTGCTATTTCGAATTGTGTACAACTACCACCCACTATTGGTGTCGTATTGACAAGTTGTGTTATTAAGTCTGGCTGCTTATTTAGTGTCGTGTTTTCATCTAACTTAAATTTAAAATCAGACATTTTAGTATAACCAGTTGGTGCTGCTACTTCACGGATGAGATAGTCATTGTACGGCACATTTTCAAATGTGAATTCCCCATTTGCATCTGTAGTAGCTGTTTGTATGATATATTCATTTGGTTTTGCGGTTTTTTTAATTAGTTGGAATTCAACATCCGCTAAATTTTCTTTAAATTGACCTGTAGCTGAGTCGATACCAATCTTTTTGAATTTCGCACTGCCTCGTGTTGACGAAAAATCTGATTCAGAGCTACTAAAGCTAAATTTACCCTTAAAGTCACTCTCAGTTTTTTGATTAGCCTTTGTTTGCCCCGTATAATGCAATGTTGCTGTATTTTCTAATGCATCACCCATTTGACCAAAGCCTATTGTTTTATACTGTACTTGATACCCTTTTCGATTTAAATCAGGGAATTCGAGGCTAAAGCCTCCTTGAGTATCAAACTTGACAGTTACCCCTAATTGTAAAGGTGTTTGCCAGGTAGATGCATTTTGAATACCAGTTTTAGATACTGTATATGGTGCTAATAGAATACTACTTTCCAATAACATTAAATTATTACCTGGTAAATCTGTTAAGATGACATTTTGACCTAAATCAGAATGAGATTTATTCACATCTAATGTCCAAGTGATTGTTTCTTTACTTGCGTTTTGTTGTGGTTTATTTTTTGTCACTAAATTGTTCGCTACATTCTCATCAATTTTTACTGGCGTTGATTCCAGCGTAAATTCTTGCGTACCCTTTGTTTTGAATGTGGCATCATTCGTATATACATTCCCTCTTTCAGTAGCCGTATCAGAACCAATACCTAAAATGTGATCGTCATCCATTGTGTTATAACGAACCACATATGCTTGGTAGTTTATGTCTCCTGATAAGGAATCACTGAATGTTAATGTAAAGCCTTTATCTGTTTCAGCTGAAATTGTGTAATTGTTCGGGTCAATCGGTGTAGTACCAATAGTTCCGCCTGTATCACTACCACCTAAATTAGTTAAAGGTAATACTTCAATTGTTCCCGGTAAATACTTATGTCCCTCACCAACTGTATCAATTAAAATAGCTCCATTAATATCCTTTTTATTGATATTCACTTTTACATCCCATGTAAATTGCTGTGTGGAGTAGTCAAACGATCCCGATTTACTGCCATTATTAACAGTAGTTGATTGTGGAATATAGCTCGCAGAAGCTGATTTTTCATATACTTTACCGCCACTTGTCCACTCTGTAGCGGCTGTATTTCCGTACCCTTGCTTTTGTACAGTACCCTCATCACCAATTGCGAAGCTCGTTTGATAAGTGATAGTTGATGTACTACCTGCTGGTACGTTAATACCTGAAATTGTAAAGCCTTTTTTCTTATCTCCACCAATTAGAGTATAAGTAGTTGCTATACCATTAAGCTTTACAGTGTTGTCTATTAACTCATGCACCCCATCTGCAGCACCAGCTGTAAATGTATCTGTTAGTGTTAGGTTGTTAATTGATTTAGTTGGATTATCAGATACAATGTTGACCGTCCATGTAATTACTTTTTTATCAAAATCAACGGTATATGATTTTTTTAATAGGTTTTCAGTAAGTACATAGTTTATATTCTTCTCTTTACCTGAACCGCTTGTCACACTATTATTAAACAGCCCTGCTTCATTTTCATAAAAATCCTGTTTAGTATAGTTCGCATCATACACAATTGTATAGGCATCTGAAATATCGTTATCAAAGGTTAATGTGAAGCTTTTAACATTTCCAGCTGCAGGAGTAATAGTAAATCCATTTGTTACTCTATTAGCTTCCGAAACTGTTGTCGCCACATGGCCAGCTGCATCGTTCATTTTATAAACCTTAATGCTTGATGCATCGATTTCGTGAGGACCTTTAATTGTATCTATAACATATGCATCAGATTGATCGATACTTAACAAATTATGATTGTAATCAATATGCCACTTTGTTTCATAGTTTGTATTTTTATCTAACTTTTTATCTAGCGCTTTACCATACGTAATGGTGTGTGTTGCCATATTAGAAGATTCTATTTGTCCATTGTTAGTAAATTGTACCCTGTTATTAAAATTAACTGCACCATCACGTTTATCCGCCTCTAATGTTACAGACGTTTTATACGTAATTTTATATGCATACTTACCAGTCAGCGTACTTTCAATATCGCTCCAACTACCATTTGTCAGAACATTTTTTTCTGTACTTGTTCTCACTCCATTAAGACCAACCTCATATTGATAAACATTCACGGAATTAGCCATAATTTCATGTGATGTTGGCTCGTCTGTTAAAGTTGGATTACTTAATAATTTACCAGCTTCATTAAACCATACCTGCCATTCCATCTCATGATTACCACTTATTGTTGGTGAAGGAGTCCCTATTTTCTCCTTACTTACCTTTTTGTTGCTCGTTGAAGGTAAGAAAGTAAATTTAACTTTAATGATCTCACTACCACCTGTGGCTGCCGGAATTTCCAGATCTTGCTCAATGTCGTCTGAAAGGTTATTAAAACCAGCATTAAATATGATGGTTAATTCCTCTGGTTGAGAGCTTCCTGAGCCGGGCTCCATTCCACTTAACTCTACACGAACTTTATTATCCGTAGTTACATAATTATATGTGATACCGTTTACTGTCTTGCTACCGGTGAATGCCCCATCAAAATCAATTAACGACTGCGGCAATTGGAATTCAAACCAACTCCCGTCTCCCCAAGCTTCTGCTTGACTATCTTGCATTGGCACGGAAAATTTAACCGTGAAGTTAGCAGTTGTATTAGGATCTAATTCTGCACCAAATTCACCTGCTCCAACTGTTTTTTCACCAATTTTCATTACAAATGATAATAGTGAAGCTGGAATTTCTTGAGCAGCCAATGGTGTATGATTCACTGGCAATGTTTTAGCGGGTTCATCATCCACTTTTTCTTCTTCAGGAGCTTGGCCCTCAGGAGCTTGCTCCGTATTTTCATTTTCTTGCGGTGTTGTAGAAAGCTCTTCCTCACCTATGTTATCTTCTGACAACTCTGTGTCATTGCTCACAGGTGTAGATGGATTTTTTTCCATTTCATCAACCGAACCATTGTCATTCACGACTGGTGGTGTCGAAATGTCTTCAGAAGCAAATACTGACAGTGGGCTGAGTAGTGTTTGGAACACTAACAACATGGTCAGCATAGCAATGTTCATTTTTTTCTCATGACACTCCTCTTTTCTTAATAGATAGAGAGCTTGATTGTTTGCTGCGACGATAGCTTCCTTTCATTTTCAGATAAAGCCTGCCACAAACAACGGTTTCTCTCCTCCCTGAAATTAACTTGTCATTCTTGTGAATAAAAGCCAAATTGTATCCTAACATAGGACATAAGAATTAACAAATTATAAACTTTCCTTTATTTTATTTTAGAAGCATTACTTTTGTGACGCATATAAAAATAAACATCACCACCTTTTATCATTTTTGATACATTATAACTAAAAGCGCTGAACAAATTCTAAACAATCATCTAAACATACAAAAAAAGCAGTAAACATCGCTCCTTTGAACGTGTTTACTGCTTTCTATTTCATATTTTATTTTCCGTCTTTTCCTAACAAGGTTAATATTCTCCGTTTAACGGTCGCGTGCGTAGAATCATCTTCTAAAAAATCTAAAGGAAAATATATTTTATGGTCCCTCTTCATCCGTCCTGAAATAGAATCAACAATAATTGATTCACGTGAAAGCTCACGTAGCTCACCATTTTTCATTTCTAAGAAAATCGGCACGCGTACTTCCTCTTCACCAGGTCTGTAAAAATCATAGGGCAAATCAGCCGTTGTATCATGAACAAGATAGTAGTCTGGGTTCAAGTTTGCCTCTTTGAAAAGTTCCTGTAGTTTTTGATATTTATCAAGCTCGACACCAGGATCTAAATCAATGTATTGGAATAGCTTGCGATTAACAAAACGGCGACTTAAATCACTTAGAATCGTATCTTCCTCTCGCATCCATAGTTGAAAATATGTAAAAAGAATACTCTCATCTAAGGCAAGGTAATCTTCGAGCGTAATTGCATTACGGAAAAATGCTAGGAAGTGAGTAGGTTCATGCTTAAATGTATAACCTTCCAAACTTAATTGTTTTACTCGTTTTAAAATTTTATTTAAAATAACCTCTGCACTACGTGACACAGGATGGAAGTAAATTTGCAAGTACATTTGATAGCGGCTCATAATATAATCCTCTACTGCATGCATACCTGTTGCTTTTATGACCACTTGGTTTTTGCGAGGACGCATCACTCTTAAAATCCGTTCCATATCAAAGTGACCATAACTAACTCCAGTAAAATAAGCATCACGTTGTAGGTAATCCATACGATCCGCATCAATTTGGCTTGAAATTAAGCTAATTACTTGTTTGTTTGGATATGTCTTTCCTATTACTTGAGATACCTTTTCAGGAAAATCAGCTGCCACTTTTTTCAGCACAGCATTTACTTCTGTATCACCCAATAAAATTTGTCTTGTATAATATTCATGATCCAGTTCAAAGACATTTTCAAAGGCATGTGAGAATGGCCCATGTCCTAAATCGTGTAAGAGCGCCGCACATAGCACTAAAAGTCGTTCACCTTCATCCCAATCAGCACGGCCAACAAAGATATCATCCACTATACGACGTACAATTTCATATACACCAAGTGAATGACTAAAGCGGCTGTGTTCTGCCCCATGAAAGACTAAAAATGTGGTACCAAGCTGACGAATTCTACGTAAACGCTGAAATTCTCTTGTACCTACTAAATCCCATATCACCTGATCCCTTACATGCACATAACGGTGAACAGGGTCTTTAAATACCTTTTCTTCTTGTAATTTAGCGTTTGCATATGTCATTTGTATAGCACCCCCATTTTGTTATAGTTCTATTATATGCGATAAATCTAGGACTAGCATACTTATTCACATTTTTCTATAGATACTTACAACCTTTTTATTTCTATTGCTATAAATGAACAAAAAGCTTTCTCCAACAAGTAGAGACAGCTTTTTGTTTACTTATTCTTTAATTTTGTTAAAACCTTTTCCATTAGTTCTTCTTCGGTTAATGCAGCAACAGGGCGGCTATTTACAAAGGTAAATGTTTTTTTGCGTCCTGGACCACAATAAGAATGACAGCCAATTTCGATGGTTGCATCAGGATCGATTTCCTTTAATTTTGGAATTAACGTTTTTAAGTTAACGGCCTGACATTCATCGCAAACTTTAAATTCGTTTGCCATTTTGTCAACAACCCTTTCTATATAGTATTTTTCAAACAAAAAATCGCTCGCTCTATGGAACGCATGACCTTCACATATTTAAGTATGCAGCATACGTACAAACCTACAACGGGTATTGTATCGTACTTTTCCCCTTCTATTCAAGCATAATTCCTTTTACATAGATGAATAAAAGGTTAAAAGATTGGTCATGCTAGTCTTAAATAACAAGTACCAAAAAAGGTGGAGGTTTTTAATATGAGTAAAATCAGACAAGATGCTTGGCTAGAAGAAAATGATGAATTGTTAGCAGAGGCGGTAATTCGTCACGTAACGGAGGGGAGTACACAGCTAAATGCCTTTGAAGAAGCTGGTGATGCGTTAAATCGTACTGCTGCAGCCTGTGGTTTCCGTTGGAATGCTGTTGTTCGTAAAGAATATGAAGAACAATTAGCTGAAGCTAAAAAAGAAAGAAAAGAAAGAATGCGAGTGTTAGGAGCTCCTGCAAGACGTCGCACTTCTAGTATGTTTACAGTGAATAGTAGTGCTGCAGAAGGAAAATCAATTCCGCTATCTGCTCTTTCTCTTGATATTGTTATAGCTTATTTACTGCGTTTACAGCATTCTGGTGAAGTAGGCAATGAATCTTCAAAATGGAGACAGCTTGTCCATGTAACATCTGAGAAAAATAAAAAACTAGAGAAAACTATTACAAAGCTAGAAGAAGAAAATCGAGCAATTCGCAAAGATTATGAACAATTCGTTCAAATTATGAATCGTGCTAGACGACTTGTTACGTTAGATGAAGAGGAAGAACGTGTTGCACCTGTTTTTAAAATGGAGAAAAACGGAAATCTAGTAGTAAGTAGTTCTAATTTCCAGCCTGAAAATGGCGATGCGCTTAATTAGCAGCATCGCCTTTTTTATGTTTGTTAATATCAGTCTATTCATGTCGTTCTAGCATTTTAGCATTTCGCTCAAAAACACGCTTTAAATAGAAACCATATAACGTTAATTCTTCGTCATGAAAAGATTCTGGATGTACTTCACCAGCTAAGCGATGAAGTAATTGCTGTAGACGAATAACGACTCCCTCTACAGTTAAGTGTAGATCGACAAGCTCCGATAATGATGCCATGACTTCGGGAACTATTTGTGGATAATTAAATTTCGTCTCTTCCTGTTGTAAGCTTTCCTCATAAAAATCACGAATGAGTGCAGCACGCTGTGAGCCGCTACCTTCTATACATAAATAGATTTGCACAGCTACACCTTGGCGTAAACGTCTTTGTGAAATTCCCGCAAACTTTTTCCCTTCAATACTTAGATCATACGAACCTGGGCAATATGAGCCTACAATTTCATAGGCTTCAATCTTCTCTGCCACCTCTGGAAACAAACCTTTAACGAGGTCAACCATCACATCATAGCCATCATTTATACTTAATGAATCCATTTGTTCAGATAATACAATAGAAATGTTTAAAATTCCTTCATCAAGGACAACGGCTAATCCACCAGAGTTCCGAACGATAGGTTGATAACCTCTTGATTCTAGTAAATCCATTCCCTGCTGTACATATGGTAAACGATGATCTTGGATACCAAGCACAACGGATGCCTCATGGACCCACGTCCGAATAGTTGGGGGTGATACTAATTGTCCAACTAGTTGACACAGCGTATCATCAGTGGCAAAGGATTCTAACGGAGATCGCTGCTTTGCACTAATTGATTGATCATAATAACGCCAAATTGGCTGCTGTAAAATACTTTTCATATTGGTGCTCCTCTAATTCCATCTCTACTCTTTAGCATACATCATCTATAGTTGGTGTCAAATTCGTGAATAACATTCATGAACTTAGGGAATTTGCACAAACTATGATAAACTAATTTTGAATGGTATTCACTTATAAAGGAGTGTTTTCAATAATGAATGAAGCAGCAATTACGTTAGATGGATGGTACGCTTTACATGATTTTCGCTCAATTGATTGGGCTTCATGGAAGCTCGTTTCTGCTGAAGAACGTCAAGCAGCAGTAGAAGAATTTCTTGCTTATTTAGAGAAATTAAATGAAGCAGATATTGCTAAAACAGGTGCTCATGCCTTCTATGCAATCGTTGGTCAAAAGGCTGACTTTATGATTATGACATTGCGTGAAACGATGGATGAGCTACAAGAGCTTGAAGCAGAATTTAATAAATTAGCCATTGCTGATTTTACAATTCCTACATATTCTTATGTATCTGTTGTTGAGCTTTCAAACTATTTAGCTGGCGAATCAAATGAAGACCCATACCAAAATCCACATGTACGTGCACGTCTATACCCTGAGCTTCCTCGCTCTAAATATGTATGCTTCTATCCTATGGATAAACGCCGTCAAGGAAATGATAACTGGTACATGCTATCAATGGATGAGCGCAAATCATTAATGCGTTCTCACGGCATGATTGGTCGCGGTTATGCAGGTAAAGTAAAGCAAATTATTACAGGCTCTGTTGGCTTTGATGATCACGAATGGGGCGTAACATTATTTGCTGATGACGTTTTACAATTTAAAAAATTAGTGTATGAAATGCGCTTTGATGAAGTTTCTGCTCGCTACGGTGAGTTTGGCGCATTCTTCGTCGGAAACCTACTTGATAACGATAAATTAGTTACATTCTTAACGGTTTAATAATTACAATTAAAAATGTTAAAATGCGAGTCCCCAGTGAGGACTCGCATTTTAAATTTCATTTTCCTCCGCATTTTCGGATTCAAATATTAATATGATAGTATGAATAAAAAATCCGGTAAGTATCATCAGAAAGACCAAATACCAATTATAGGGTTGATGGTAGTATTCTGCTATCCCGACTGCCATAAAGGCACTAATAATTATTGCTACAAACATACTAAAAATACGCATTGTAACGCTCCTTCATGAATGCAAAAATAAATTCAACATTAGTATGTCTCGGAACAACGTTACTATACGGGCCAAGCTAAATTAGCTATAAAAATAAGAAAATGTCACCCCTCTGCGATGACACTTCCTTAATCCATGAATTTATTTTTTCTTAAGAGCTTTCATCCTTTACTTTTAAAATTAAGATGACCATTTGTATAAAAAAACCTGTCACAATAATTAAAATAAATAGATACCAATGGAGCGGCTGTCCATAAAACGCTCCTAGTAAAAAGGCTAGGACCGCGCTTAGTAATATACCAAACCATACCCCAATTTCCATAAATAGAATCACCTCACATGTATGGACTACACATGCAAATTACTGATTTCCTATTCCCCTATTTATATCTTTTTCTATTTACCCAATTTTTCATAAAAAGTATCTAACATGAATGGCTTTCAGATTATTTTTTACGGACTTGTCGTTATTACTACTGTATGCATAGTACCTTTGTTGTGTGAATTTCTTTCTTCAGAAAATTGAACATGTCTACAATACCATCATGCATATACTGACAGCGAGGAGGTATGAAAATCGCTGTTATTAAGACGAATGATGCCCAGACAGCCCTGCTAGCAAGGCTTATGCGTGCCGAGGCAGAAGGCGAAGGTGAGTTAGGCATGCTGATGGTTGGGAATGTTGGCGTTAATCGTGTAAGGGGGGATTGTTTAGATTTTGGTAATATTCGAACAATTGAACAGATGGTTTATCAACGTCCAGGTGGCTTTGAAGCAACTCAAAAAAGTTATTTTTATCAACGAGCACGTGATCAAGATATCCGGTTAGCCAAAAGAGTAATTCAAGGTGAGAGATTCCATCCAGCTAACCGTTCCTTGTGGTTTTTCATGCCTGCGGGTGATTGTCCTGCACAATGGTATGGCCAATGGAATACAGGCAGATACAAATCTCATTGCTTCTTCTCGCCAACTGAAGAAGATTGTCCTCAAATTTAAAAAGAAAGTAGGTTGATTATTGATGATGCCTTATTATTGGACACCAACAACGCAACAACAAATGACTCCTCCCCCAGTCACAATCCCGACCGGACGACCGCCTGGCCGTGAAGAGTCCTATATAGAAAATATTTTACGGTTGAATCGCGGAAAACCAGCTACCTTCCATTTTTCTTTTGAGCATGCAGTGGAACAAGGAAAAAACACAAAAACTGTACGTGGTGTGGTAGAAGCTGCTGGACGAGATCATGTTATCATTCGTGAACTTAAATCCAATCACCGCTTCTTATTCCCAATGATTTACTTTGATTTCGCTGAATATGATGAAGAAATGGCCTATTTTAACCAAAATCCATAAGAGCAATCATGTGTCTTAAAAATCCGCAATACTCTCACTGACAACCGTCGATGAGAGTATGCGGATTTTTATTTTTTAATCTTTTAAATATTCCAATGTAGCTTTACCTAAAGTTTTAGCAGCTATAAGCATTGCGCGTTCGTCAAAATCAAAGCGTGCGTGATGATGTGGATAAGCCGTTTCCCATTCTGGGCTTTTCGCACCTGTGAAGAAGAATGTACCAGGTACTTTTTCTAAATAATAAGCAAAATCCTCTCCAACCATAAATGGTGGACAAGTTTTCACTTGCTCTACGCCTGGGACAGTTGACGCTAGCTGTGCCACAAACTCAGTTTCCTTCTGATGATTATAAACAGGTGGATAACCCCTAGTATAACGATATTCATAACTTGCACCAAAGGCTAGACAAGTAGCGTTTAGAACTGCTTCTAGTTCCTGCTCCATCTGTGTACGCACATCTTCCTCAAAGGTGCGAATTGTTCCTGCCAATTTAACACGATCAGCAATAACATTAAACGGATTAATCGCCTCGAAATGACCAATTGTTAAAACAGCTGACTTTAATGGATCAATACGTCGCGAGATAAGTTGTTGTGCGCTGATTACAAACTGTGAAGCAAGAGTAACCGCATCAATGGAGTGATGTGGTTCGGCACCATGTCCACCCTTCCCTTGAATGGCAATTTCTACTTTGTCCGCAGCTGCCATAATAGCGCCATCTTTCACTAAAATTTCCCCTATTGGAGTGGGAGCCCATAGATGAGTACCAAAAATAACATCTACACCATCTAAGCACCCATCCTCTATCATCGGCTTTGCCCCACCTGGCGCCACCTCTTCAGCGTGCTGATGAATAAATATAATATTGCCTGTAATTTCAGATTTCATATGATTGAGTGCTTTAGCTAATCCTAGTAATGTTGCTGTATGACCATCATGTCCACAAGCATGCATTTTACCAGCAACCTTTGATTTAAAGGGTATATCATTTTCTTCTTGGATCGCTAATGCATCAAAATCAGCGCGTAACGCCACAGTTTTTCCTGGCCTTGCACCGCGTAGCAGCGCTACTACACCTCTTCCACCTACCCCTTCACGTACCTCATGACCCAATTTTTTATGATAGGCAGCTATATAGGCTGGTGTCTCCACTTCTTCAAAGGATAGTTCAGGATACTCGTGCAAATGACGACGAATCCCTACCATTTCTTCATAATTTTCATCTAATAATGTAAATAGCTTTTCCATCCTACACAACCTCTCTTTTTGTATTTTCGAAATATTGCAAGTAATAGTAGTAGTGTACTATAAATTCTTACAAAAAGAATAGGATTTAAATCGTATTCTTACAAAATAAAGAAAAAACTCTCCTACAAATCATGTAAGAGAGTCATAATTTAAAATTAACGAGCATGTTTTAAAGCCGATAAAATAATAAGTATCCACCCAATTAAAAATAGAACACCACCGATTGGTGTAATTGCGCCCAATACTTTTATACCACTAATCGCTAGTACATATAAGCTACCTGAAAAGAAGACAATCCCAAGGTTAAAGAAAATTCCTGCCAAATTTAATTGCTTCACTTCACCAAATAATTTGGAACTCATTAATAATCCGATTACCAACAAACCAGTAGCATGGAACATTTGATATTGAACAGCCGTCTCCCAAATACCTCGACTATAATCATCTAAAATTTCTTTTAAAGCATGTGCACCAAAGGCACCAAAGGCTACTGCTAATAGGCCGTGAAGAGCCCCTGTCACGATAAATTTTTTCATTGCTCGTTACCCTACCTTTAATATTGTTTAAAAATCAAAAATTGAATCACCATTTGCTCCATCTTCTTCAACTTTGGATGTAGATAAACTTGGTAGCTTCATCTCTGATCCAAGCATTTGTGGTAAATGCTTAGAAGGTGGCGTGATAGATGGCGTATTACCAGGAGAATCTAACACCACATCACATAATGCACGAATGGCTGTAAGAGCTTCGCGGATCTGCTGATCATTCCCTGCATTTTTTGCACCAGATAATTGTTTTTCAAGTTGTTGTATAACGGCTTGATAAGGAATCATTACATTCTCCCACTTTCTACTTTTGGTACAAATTTTAAACATTCCATACCTGAGGATTGTTTCACGACAACGGATGGAATTTGCTTTGTTTTAAAGCCATATGCGACACAGGCACGTGGAGTTTGAGGGTCCCAGGTTACTTTAAAAAATTGACATTGAAAACAATTCGCCTTCATCGTTGTCCCTCTCTTTCTTCTATTCTAACTGTATCACGATTTATGTAGTGTATAAAGTAAACGATTTGTGCCAATCTATGCTAAACACCAATCTATTGGTCGTTTATCCCATTCCACTAATTGTTGGTTAATCTTTGAATAAGGTTTACTACCAAAAAATCCTCGATAAGCACTTAACGGGCTAGGATGTGGTGCTTCTAATATGACATGGGGCGTTGCATGTTTACAAATTAATTGTTTTTTTCGCTGCGCTGGTTTACCCCATAGTACAAAAATAAGTGGCTCCTCTCTTGCGGCTAGTTTATCGATAACCGCATCAGTGAACTGCTCCCAGCCTTGATCTTTATGGGAATTCGCCTGTCCTGCTCGTACAGTAAGCACTGTATTCAAAAGCATGACACCTTGTTCTGCCCACTTCGTCAAGGTCCCATCTTGAGGAATAGGACAGCCTAGATCATCTTGTAGTTCTTGTAACATATTTCGTAAGCTAGGTGGATGCGGGATACCTGGCTTGACTGAAAAGCTTAAGCCATGTGCTTGATTAGGACCATGGTATGGGTCTTGTCCTAAAATAATGACCTTCACATCTTGATAAGCTGTTGTATAAAATGCATTCATCACATCCTGCATGGGCGGATAAATAGTTTGCGTTGAATATTCATTAGCAATAAATTGACGTAGCGCATGATAGTATGGTTTTTCTAACTCGTCTGCAAGTATTTCTTGCCAATCATTCGGGAATACTTGTTTCATTGTCCTTTAAGCCCCTTTCTTTTCTTACAACGGTACAAAAAACCAACCTTGAATTCAAGCCTCAGTTCAAACTGACCATTTAAAATTATCTAATTCTGACTATTTTTATAGAATCAGAATAAGACTATACTAAATGGTAATTTTAACACTCTCAACAATAAAGGAGATCTTTTCATGACTCTAAAAAAAACATTAACAATTGCTGGTTCAGATACATCCGGTGGCGCAGGTATGCAAGCCGATCTTAAAACATTTCAAGAGCACGGTACGTACGGTATGGTGGCATTAACAGTTGTTGTAACAATGGACCCGAATGGTTGGACACACAATGTTACACCATTACCAACTGAACTTTTACAAAAACAAATCGATACTGCTCTTTCAACAGGAATTGATGCTATCAAAACTGGCATGCTATCTACGGAAGAAATTATTCGTCTAGCTGGAGAAGCTATTGCAACATCAGGTACTACAAATGTTGTCATTGATCCCGTTATGATTTGTAAAGGTGACGATGAAGTTCTAAATCCTGGCAATACAGATGCAATGATACAACATCTTTTACCATTAGCAGCAGTCACAACTCCAAATCTTTTTGAAGCTGGTCAATTGGCTGGTACAGGTACTCCAAAAACGATTGATGAAATGAAAACAGCCGCACGAAAAATCCATGAACTAGGAGCTAAAGCTGTAGTCATTAAAGGCGGGAAAGCATTAGCCACTGAAAAAGCAACAGATCTATTCTTCGATGGACAAACATTCTATTTATTAGAATCTGAAAAAATCGCTTCTACAAATAACCATGGGGCAGGCTGTACTTTTGCTGCTTCTGTTACTGCAAATCTGGCAAATGGACGGTCTGTTATGGATTCTGTTATTGAAGCAAAAGAGTTTGTATCCGCAGCCATTGCACATGGTTGGGCTCTTAACGATTACGTTGGTCCTGTCATGCATGGTGCAAAATCCCGCTTTGGTGCTCCACAAGTAACAGTGACTGAAATATAACCATGTGAACGGGATGTCTCAAAGATAGAGACATCCCTTTTTACACAAGGGAGGTTTCTAAGTCACCTCAGCCATACTCACATCCAGTAACTCGCTGAAAATATTACCTAACACTATGAGAAAAAAACGTAATTATTTAAATACCACTACTACAAAACAAATAATGCGTTATTTTCTAGAGTTTTTGCTGACTAAAGATAAAAAATCGGACAAGATACGTTAGGACTTCATCCCCCATATATTAGCTTTAGATGGGAGGGAAAAAAATGAAAAAACATAAGGCAGAGAACTTAACTGAAGAATCAGGTTTATTAGCTGGAGAAATAACCTCTTCAAAAGTAGAAGTACTAGCTTCCATTGTCTTAACACTCGGCTACTCATTGTCCACCCTCGCCACAATAATGGCACTTCAGGAGGAAGAAGAACTAGCACAAGAAAAAAAGACCGAAAATCAAGATCAAAATCTATATATGAGACAAATGTTTAAACAGTTGCAAAATGTCAATAATCGTTTAGAAACGATCGAAAGAAAGCTTAATCGGTTCTAACCAATACATAGCCTATCCGTAATTTTAATAAAAAACCGCGAATCTCCGTCATAAAGAGAAACGCGGTTTTTATTATACTATGATAATGAGCTTCATTCTTCTCCCTATTCTACAGCACAATCTGAGATGCTGAAGGAACGTCATCT
The DNA here is from genome assembly GCF_049943995.1 of Lysinibacillus sp. VIII_CA. Lineage (NCBI taxonomy): Bacteria > Bacillati > Bacillota > Bacilli > Caryophanales > Bacillaceae > Lysinibacillus > Lysinibacillus sp. VIII_CA. Next base: position 47,631 of record NZ_JBNFXM010000009.1, on the reverse strand, counting down.
ATTGTACCAAGATAGAATTCGTTTTTACCTAGTTTTGCCATCCTTTAGCATTTTGTGCTGTCTACACACGATTTAGGAAGAAGCTATGGTTGCAATATCTTTCAGGTGTGAAACCGTATACAAAACGACACATTTTGTACATATTTTTTCACACCCCTTATATTGATACATTACAATAATTTTTTCAAGAATATTGCTTGGAAACTTGTCATAGATTAATAGTTAATGATTCATCTTGCCCTGATTTAGAATTAGATTAATCTAGATGAAATTATGTGGGAGGGATGTAAGTTACACAAATCATTAATTTGTACGTATGAAGCAATCAATTTCCCTTTGCTAATTTTTTTTACTATACTTAAAGGAGAAATGATCGAGAGGAGTGTTAAGATGCAAGAAGTACAAGTAGAGACGTTGCAAGAATTACTAAATTCTTTTGCCAACAAAGACGTTTATATTCATCTTGAGACGACAAACGGATCTTATGCAGCACATTATGATGAAAAGTTCTTTAATGCAGGTGCCTTTATACGCAACGCAAAAATTAATTATGAACTTGCTAAAGTTGTAGACAAGACACCTCATCGTGTTGGATTAAAATTACCTCATGGCTGGGTTTATGCACAAGGTATTACTCATTATGAATTAGATGATTTAGGCCGTTTATTAATGGCTGGATTAGATTACTCTGGAAAATTGGCGATTGCGCTTGAAATAAGTGAAACGCCATTTACTTACTAAGGGGGACGACTCTTTGAATTTACAACCACAACGTCATATTTTAATTGTGTACCCTCACCCAGATGATGAGGCTTTTTCAGTTGCTGGCACGATTGCCTACTATACAAAAAAAATGAATACACCTGTTACATATGCCTGCTTAACATTAGGTGAAATGGGCCGTAATTTAGGTAATCCTCCCTTTGCAACGCGCGAATCATTACCAGAAATACGTCGTAAAGAATTAATTGCAGCCGTTGAAGCAATGGGTATTCAAGATTTACGTATGATGGGTCTTCGTGATAAAACAATCGAATTTGAAGACGATGAGAAGATGGTGAAGCTGGTAGAAGGTTTAATTGAAGAGCTAATGCCTTCATTAATTATTACGTTCCTACCTGGTTTTGCGGTACATCCAGATCATGAAGCAACCGCACGTGCTGTCGTTGAAGCTGTACGTCGCATGCCTAAGGCTGCACGTCCGCAAGTATTTGGCTGTGCCTTCGCAAACGATACTATTGAAAAAAATGGCGAACCTCATGTGGTCTATGATATTCGCGAAATGCGAATGGATAAATTACAAGCTTTACAGGCACACGCATCACAAACTGGTTGGATGATGCAAGAAACAGAAAAGCGCATTGATGATGGTGAACCGATGAGCGAGAGCTGGCTAAATGTTGAAAGATTCTACATTATTGATCCTGATAAATATGTAAAATAAATAAAAGGTTCTGTCCTCTTATGATTGGAGAACAGAGCCTCATTTTATTAGGTAGATTTTACTTTATTTACTTTATTTACTTTATGCACGATAAACGTGATGGAAAAGGCAATCAATAAAAACAGGAAGAAAAAATAATGAGGTATATGAAGATTAACAACACTTACTAACATTTTTAACCCTATTACCCCAATAATGATGAAAGCAGTTGCTTCTAGCTCAGGTACTTTTTCGATCATAATTAAAAATACACCCGCTATTGTTCTCATCATTAAGATTCCTAACATACCTCCAATTAAAAGCACCCATACTTGATCTGAAACAGCAAAGGCAGCAAATATTGAATCAATAGAAAAAGCAATATCCATCAGCTCTACGGAAATAACTGTTGCCCAAAAGGTCCCAAAGAAACGAACCATCAAGCCTGATTTTTTTACCACCTTCACACTATCCTCATTTCCAATTTGAAGAAAATGAGCGATACAAAGCCATCCTAAATACAACGCTCCTAACACTTTAATAAACCAAAACTCTACAAGATAAACCCCTATTCCAATAAATAAAAATCTAAAAAAGTAGGCTCCTAGCATCCCATACATTAAAGCTCGTTTTCGTTGCTTATCCGGCAAATGTTTGACAAGTACTGCTAATACAAGTGCATTATCTGCTGATAGCAATCCTTCAATAATAATTAAGGAAAATATTAGTCCCCAGGATACAGGGTCCACTAATACTTCCTTCCACATTGCCCAATCAAAAAACTGACTATATGTAGATAGAATTCCTTGAATGATTTCCACTGCTTACCCTCCCACTTGTCCTAAGCTAATCTAGTATATGCTTGACCAATTTTGATATGAAAATTGTATTTTTTTGATCAAAGATATTGTGGACACCCCTCTAAAAAGAGCTCTTTTTTAAACGTGATTTGCTAGTAGGAGCACTATCATAGAAGTGATATATGACCGTGTTTGATACCTTTTTTGATATAAAAAGTATGTTGAATTAAGATAAAACGCTTACATAACAAAATGGACACGGAAAATTTAGAATTTACTAAAAATTAAGTCCAAAAAGCAAATAAAGTGTGCTATCATAGATAAATGTTTTAAACGTAAAATGGAGGATGAATACTATGGAAGTTGCTGATACTAGAACCGTGCAAGTGGAGAATGTTCTCATTGCACACCATTTTTTAAAAGACGTAGTTGTGCATACACCTCTACAAAGAAACGACTATTTATCAGAGAAATATGGTGCAAATATTTATTTTAAACGCGAGGATTTACAACATGTACGCTCATTCAAGCTTCGTGGCGCCTATTATAAAATTAAAAAAATCGAGGAAGAAGCGCGCAATGTTGGCGTTGTTTGTGCCAGCGCAGGCAACCACGCACAGGGTGTAGCTTATGCCTGTGCCCAATTAAAAATTCAAGCTAGCATTTTTATGCCTCAAACTACACCTAAGCAAAAAATAGACCAAGTGCGTATGTTTGGACGTGAGTATGTGGAAATTATTTTAGCGGGTGATACGTTCGATGACTCTGCTGAAAGCGCACTAAGCTTCTGTGAAGAACAAGGTAAAATCTTCATTCATCCATTTGACGATTTCGATGTTATTGCTGGGCAAGGAACTGTGGCGGTAGAAATCATGAATGATATGGAAGAGCCAATCGACTACGTTTTTGGCAGTATCGGTGGTGGTGGCTTAATGTCTGGTGTTTCTGCCTATATTAAAAACCTTTCTCCATCTAGCAAAATTATTGGTGTAGAGCCTGCCGGTGCTGGCAGTATGAAGGCTGCCTTTGCTGAAGGTGGCACAGTTGCTCTTGATTGGATTGACAAATTTGTCGATGGAGCTGCTGTAAAGTGTGTCGGTCATCATACTTATGATGTTTGTCGCCGTTATTTAGATGACATTATTCTTGTACCTGAAGGAAAAGTATGTACAACCATTTTAGATTTGTATAATAAGCATGCGATTATTGCTGAGCCTGCCGGTGCATTGTCAGTCGCAGCTCTTGATTTTTATAAAGAAGAAATCAAAGGAAAGTCTGTCGTAGTTATCATCAGTGGTGGGAATAACGATATTGGCCGAATGCAGGAAATTAAAGAAAAGTCTCTTATTCATGAAGGTTTACTTTACTACTTCATCGTTAGCTTCCCTCAACGGGCAGGCGCACTTCGTCAATTCCTAACTAGCGTACTCGGTCCTAATGATGATATTACTACCTTTGAATATACTAAGAAAAACAATAAAGAAAGCGGCCCTGCTCTAGTGGGTATTGAGCTCGGCGATCGATCGGATTACGAGGGATTACTAGCGAGAATGAATGAGTTTGGCTTCAAATATAAAGAAGTTAACAATGATATTCAGCTATTTGGCCTACTCGTCTAAAAGAAGGAGTCTCACTTTTAGCAAGTGAGGCTTTTTCTATGTTTAAATATTTGAGAGTCACCTCAACAGCATCTTTCTCAACCATTTATATAGATGAATGGAGCGAGGGAAGAAGCACGACCCTCACATCATTGTAAATGAAAAAACTATAGGCAAACCCAAATGTCATTGAGTTTGCCTATAGTCTTATACTCATACGAATGTATGAACGATATACCTTTATCCTAATAAAGCACGGTCCGAATTCATTTTCTCTCCACGAATGCGTTCAAATTCAGCCATTAAATCAGGTATCGTTAATTCATGTTTACGATTTTCTCCAACTTCTAAAATAATCTGACCTTTATCCATCATAATTAGACGATTCCCTAAATCTAAAGCTTGTTGCATATTATGCGTAACCATCAATGTCGTCAAATGATCTTTTTCTACTAAATACTTTGTAATGCGGGTGATTAGTTCTGCACGTGAAGGATCCAGCGCAGCTGTATGCTCATCTAACAATAATATGGATGGCTTTGTAAAAGTGGCCATTAAGAGAGACAAAGCTTGTCGTTCCCCACCTGAAAGTAACCCAACCTTTGCAGAAAGACGGTTTTCTAAATTTAATCCAAGCATCTCTAACGATTCAATAAAAAACTCACGACGTTTCTTGTCTACACCTCTTCTCAATCCTCTACTCTTATTGCGGGAGTAAGCTAGTGCCAAATTCTCCTCAATCGTCATAGCAGGTGCTGTCCCTGCCATTGGATCCTGGAAAACACGACCGATTAATTGCGAGCGCTTATACTCTGGCAAATGAGTAACATTGTTACCATCAATCGAGACCGTGCCAAAATCTGGTGTTAAGGCGCCAGAAATCATATTCATCATCGTTGATTTACCTGCCCCATTACTCCCAATAATAGTAACAAAATCACCAGGCTTTAAATGTAAGTTAATTTCTGCTAGAGCGATCTTTTCATCCGGTGTCCCTTCATTGAACACCTTATTTATACCGTGTAATTTAAGCAAGGCCTTTTCCTCCTTGCTCTACTGGTTTGACTTGTGTAAGTTCGGCAGCTCGTTTTGCCTTACGCTTTCGTTCCTTACGCTTGTTAATAAATTGAGGCAAAATCAACGCCAAAATGACAATGATAGCTGTAATTAATTTCATATCGCCAGAATCCAGGAAGTCTACACGTAATGCTAGCGCTAAAATAATACGATAAATAATAGCTCCAGCGATGACTGCAAAAGTGGTACGAATAATGGTCTTTGTACCAAAAATTGCTTCCCCGATAATAACAGATGCAAGCCCGATCACAATCATACCGATTCCCATACTTACATCAGCGAACTTTGAATATTGTGCGATTAAAGCTCCAGAAAATGCGACAAGTGCATTGGAAAGTCCTAGCCCTAGAATAATAAGTGTATCTGTATTAGCTGAGAAGCTGCGAATCATTCGTTTATTATCACCAGTAGCCCGAATAGCCAGCCCAACCTCTGTTTTTAAGAACCAATCTGCTCCTATTTTAATTAAAATCGTAATAATTACGATAACAATTAGTACACTCCAAGTACCTGGTACTTGCTGAATCCCCATGACTTTTAATAGGCTGTTGAGAGCATCATCAATCCCTAAATTACTCCAAAACGCTTGAAACTTTGAAAATATTGTTTCAGAGTTTAGTAATGGAATATTTGGGCGACCTATCGTATTTTCTGCAGTTAACCCCATGATCCGTAGGTTAATGGAATATAAAGCAATCATCATTAAAATCCCTGATAAAAGTGGGTTAATCTTCCCTTTTGTGTGAAGAATTCCTGTCATACATCCAGCAATAAATCCAGCAACAATTGCCACTAAAGTCGCTAAGATTGGGTGGTAGCCAAGCAAAACCATTGTTGCTGCTGTTGCCGCCCCTGTTACAAAGCTTCCATCAACCGTTAAATCCGGAAAATCTAACACCCGAAATGTTACATATACACCAAGTGCCATAATTGCATAGATGATTCCTTGCTCCACTGCGCCAAATAATGCTAAAAACATCGTTGAATCATCTCCTAAATCTCTTTATTATTCTACTGCTTGTAAATGAAGATAAAGCGGGGATGGTTCCCCCGCTTCAATCTATTTTTCTAGAAGTTCTGCACCCCAAGAATCTTTAATTTCAATTCCTAAATCATCTGCTACTTTTTTATTAATTAATAGCTTTAGATTTTGTGGAAATTGCGCTGGCGTTTCAGCAGGTGTTGCCTCACCTTTTAAAATTTTCACTGCCATTTGCCCAGCCTCATATCCGATATCGAAATATTCAAAACCATAAGCCGCCAAACCACCACGCGCTACAGAGTCAAGCTCTCCAACAATTAAAGGTAATTTATTGGCATTTGCTACATCAATAACAGACTCTAATGCAGAAACTACTGTATTATCCGTAATAATATAGAATGCATCGACCTTACCAATTAAGGATTCAGTGGCTTGCTTTACTTCCGCAGAAGTTGCTGCAGATGCCTCTTTAACCTCAAGACCTTGCTCAGCCATCACTTTTTTTACTTCTTTCACCTGTGCTACGGAGTTTTGCTCACCAGCGTTGTAGACCATACCAACGTTTTTAGCACCTAGCTCTTTTAAAAAGGCCACTGTTTTAGAAATCGTTTCAGGATGTAAATCGATAGTACCTGTAACATTTTTCCCTGGCTTCTCCATTGACTCTATGAGCTGAGCACCTACAGCATCTGTTACAGATGTGAAGATAATGGGAATATCACTTGTTGCTGTTGCCGCGGCCTGTGCAGAAGGTGTAGAGTTAGCAAATATTAAATCTACGTTTGCACTTACTAGATTGTTAGCAATCGTTGTGTTAAGACTATTATCGCCTTGTGCGATTTGTGAATCATACTCAACTTTTAAACCTGCATCTTCAATCGCCTTTTTAAAGCCTTCCGTCGCTGCATTTAGCGATGGATGCTCTACAATTTGCGTAATTCCGATTTTATATGTTTTATCATCTGCGTTCCCGCTGTCACTTGCGTTATTCGTTTCGTTTCCCTTTGATTCTGTTGAACTAGACCCACCACTACCACAAGCAGCCAGTAGTAATACTAGTCCAAAGAGTAGGAATGAAAGCTTTTTGACATTGCTCTTCACCATTAATCCCCCCGATTAAGTTCTGGAATATCTATCACACTTTATCCAAACAAAGTGTGAATGTATCGCTATATTATCGTTATTATTGAGCTCCGTCAACAACATTATGAATGTTCTGACTTTTGTATTTCACAAAAAATTTTAGTATTCCATTTAATTTGACGCTTTAAACCGCTAAACTACGCTATTTTTGTTATTCGATTCCTTTTTAAAAAATAGTAAAAAATATTTATGACAATTTTGCGAATTTAGTCATATAGATAAAAAGTCTGACATTTGACTTCTGCTAGATATGTATAATAAAATATTGACTTGTGTGAAAGCACCGTGGTTCGTAACCATCCCACGAAAAAATTGGGCTAAACTTACTTGCATTGAGTAATTTCATTAAAAATGAAAACCTAGCAATATCAACAGTTAACAACTTTTTGCACAAATTTAAGTTTGATTTAGTTGAGTTGAGTTTAGTTTCTGTTTTGTTTTACACATTTTTTACACATTTAAAATTTATGACTACTCTATTTAGGGTGGTCATTTTCTTTTCCCTTTTCACTGATTTTTTGTATATAACACTTACTTTGTGAAGAATATAGAGAAAGGAAGTGAAAAAAATGAAAAACAAAATGAGGAACGAAGATTCGAGTGGAGATCCATTTGCTACTGGAGGACTCGACACTAGGAGAGATCCAACTGATTATACTTCTCCTACGCATGATAGCAGAGACGACGATTCAGTTGACCCTCCAGTTAGTACAACTGGAGGTTTTGGACCTATAAGGACGGTGGTAATAAATGATTACAGTTTCCCCAGGACATTAGGAAAGAATACTGGAGCTATGGGATTAATCGACGAAGGAACCGAAGCAATCAACGTAGCAAAGCGTGTAACGTCTATTTTACGTGCAGCAGGTATTATTACAAATTACATTGAGGATAATGTGAGTAAATCGCAGGCAGCAAACATCAAATGGTTGATTGCACAACATAATAAATCGAGCCGAGAAATTGATGTGTCTATTCACTTTAATTCAGTTCCAGGCACACACAACAAAGGCATCGGCACAGAGACACTTATTTATAGTGGGAAAAATATTGATACAGCTACAGCTATTACAGATGCGATTAGTAATGCGAGTGGATTGCAGAATCGTGGGGTGAAAATTCGTACTGATTTAGGATTGCTAAAAGGTACGAATAAACCTTGTTACTTGATTGAAGTATGCTTTGTAAATGATAGCGTAGATGTTGCAATGTACAAGTGAGACTTTGAGAAGATATGCCAAGCGATTGCAGGACAACTAGCAAAAGCGGTCGGTAAAATGCTGAAGCCTTCCACATCATCAACTGTGGAGGACAAAGGACGTAATTTAATTCGTAAAGCAGTAGCGGATGGTACATTTACATCGCCACATACTGATGTTGATAATTATTCAACAGAGAAAATATTGGAGTATGCATTGATTTATATTGAACGTAACGTTAAATATAAATCAATGCCCGTCATTAATATTCAAATCACAGTGATGACGGGCTTTTTGCGTTTACATATTTAATTACTGAAGTTAGCTTAAAGGTTCATCATAAAAAGTATCAAAAATACCTTTATAATTCATTTTTAGGTTTTTAATATTTATAGAATCTGTAGAAAGTATATTAATTACGTCCCCACTCGCTCCGAAATGAACTAAATACTTACTCGTGACAATAAAAAATACAGCATTAGAGGCACACTTATTTTTGTTGAGAAGCGCATCTATTGTATATAAAATGGTGTCATTTACTGCTACATCTTTTATTAATGCAATCTTACCAAAGCCTTCATAAAGATCAAACTCTTCACTTGTAAGTTTATATTCTTTCCAATTAACTAAGCGTATACGCTTGGATAAGTTATTAGAGATGTATTTCTTTTTATTATCGTATTCTAAAGAAATGAATAGATCAACAGTGGGATCATCCAGTGTGAGGTCATTAATAAACTTTCGAATCCCATCCACTCGAACTTCTTTAAAATAATCCGTTAAGAATCGAACACGGTTTTCCATTGACGCATTAAAATACATTGAAGAACTCCACGGTTCAGTAATGGGAACCCCAGACTTAGTATGAATAGATTTAGTCGCCAATCCTTGTGAGGTTTTTATCATATGTACCACTCCTAGTGTCTTTTGAACAGATAGTACTAGGTGAAGAGCCACCTTTCCAAGCTCCACCAATATGACCATCTATATCACGATATATATATTCAGGTTTTCCTTTTTTGTTTCTGAAAATTGCAGCTTTACCACATGTCTCTGATATTTTAGTATAACCGAGTTTCTTTGCAGCTGTAGTTGCTTCTTTATCTGTCTTGTAAACAGGTCCAGATTTAGATGGATCCTTTTTGGGTGGCTTTTTACCCTTTTTTAAAATTATAGCATTCTCAACTTCTTCATCTATCTTATATTCTTCTGCTTGATATTCTTCTACTATAACACCTTCATCTGATGTTTCTAATTCTTTTATTATCTCGAGCGCTTTCAAATCATACTCACTTTGTGTGTCTACTTCCATTTGGCTAGCATTGGTAGAGTGCAGAAACTCTTCTTCATTTGCACTAGCAAAAGGAACTGAAATAGTAGTGCTGAATAAAACTAAAAGACTTAATAAAGTAAAAATTTTTTTCCTTCTTAATTACCTCTGAAATTATATTTTTGTAGAATAGGATTCTATTATTACATATATAAAGGTAAATATAGGTATTTTTGTAATTTAATGTTCTTGTTTGAGAGGTGTGGAATGATGAAAGAACAACTTATAAAAGCAATGCAGCGAAATCAATTTTTGAACATGATGTATATGGCTAAAGACGGCACTGTGTCACAAAGGCGTATCAAGATAATTAAAATTGTTGGCGGTTCCTTTCAGGCGTATTGTTTTACAAGGCAAGCCAAGCGCACATTTATGATTGATAGTGTATTGGCAGTTGTTCCAGTCATTCACAAGGAGCGTTCCGTTGTATGCTGAAACCTGAACAACGGCGACTATTTCATAAATTCTTAATTCTAGAAATGGCAGTCCAATCATTGCAACGTGATTTCCCTGTAATTGAAAATTTGTACTAAATACCGTCATTGGCTCGGTATCACAGCGCATCGTCTAACTAGTTCACTTTTACTTTCACCCTACGCAATTTCAACCTTCGAAACTTTCTTTTTACGTAAGTTGTTAGCAAAAAAAATTGCTGTTCCTTCTTCTGGTGTTAGCTCTAATTCCTGATAAATTGAATTCATGAGAAATACAATGAATATTTTAGCCGCTTTATTATTTTACACATTATTTACACATAGTTATTTACAAACCCGCATGAATACTGATATGATTGCACTTGCTCTACGTGGTTCGTAACCATCCCACGAAAAAAAACTAAGGAGAAATGAATATGAAAATAAAGTTTTTAGCAGCAAGTGGTATTATTGCAGCTCTATACATTGCTGTGACGATGCTTGTTGCACCATTTGGTTTTACAGAGGTGCAGTTCCGTGTATCTGAAATTTTTAACCATTTAGTGGCCTTTAATCCACGCTTTGCCGTTGGTATCATAATTGGAGTATTTATTGCTAATATCTTTTCACCACTTGGTATCTACGACTTAGTATTTGGTGTTGGACATTCTATGATTACATTGGGTTTGTTCATTTTGATTTGTAAATTTGTTAAAAATATTTGGGCACGCTTAATCATCAATACATTCTTATTTACTTGTACAATGTTTATAATTGCCTTTGAATTGAATTTAGCCTTAGAGCTACCATTCTTTTGGACTTGGCTAACGGTGGCAGCAGGTGAATTCGTTGTTTTAGCGGTGGGTGCACCTATTATGTATATACTCAATAAACGCCTTCACTTTAAAGAGATGATTGAATAGACGAGTCTTACAAGATTCGTCTTTTTTTCTTGACAATATTCTGAAAACATTCTACAATTCTTTCTAATAAATGCGAAGAAGAAGAGTAGTAGCAAGCATCGTTACTTAAAGAGAGCTGGTGGTCGGTGTAAACCAGTAGTACGTACTTGTGAATGGACTTCAGAGCAGCCTTACTCCAATGTAAGGCCGATTGGCTCCCCGTTATCGGAGTTAGAAAGCGCGCATCAATTGCGAATAAAGGTGGCACCACGGTTACTCGTCCTTTTTACAGAGGATTGGAGTGGCTTTTTTTTATGAAAAAATGAGTGCAGAGGAGTCGAGAAAAGATGAGTACAGTAGCAGAGAATAAAGGATATTTCGGAGAATTTGGTGGAAGCTTCGTTCCAGAGGAGCTTCAGCATGTATTAACTATTTTGGATGAAAATTTCCAAAAATTCAAAGATGATGCAGACTTTAATACAGAATTGAATTATTATTTCAATGAATATGTCGGTCGCAAATCCCCTCTTTATTTTGCAGAAAATTTAACAAAGCAATTGGCTGGCGCAAAAATATATTTAAAGCGTGAGGATCTTAACCATACGGGCTCACATAAAATCAATAATGTATTGGGTCAAATTTTATTAGCAAAACGTATGGGAGCAAATCGCGTTATTGCTGAAACCGGTGCAGGACAACACGGTGTGGCAACCGCTACTGCCTGTGCCATGTTCGGGATGGATTGTACTATTTATATGGGGTTAGAGGATACTAAACGTCAGGCATTAAATGTATTTCGAATGGAGCTTCTTGGAGCAAAGGTAGTAGCTGTTGATAAGGGGCAAGGACGTTTAAAGGATGCCGTTGATGAAGCATTCGCTGATTTGGTGGCAAACTACGAAACGACATTTTATTTATTGGGCTCTGCTGTTGGGCCGCACCCATTCCCCTCAATGGTTAAACATTTCCAATCAGTTATTAGCCGCGAAAGCCGCGAGCAAATTTTGGAGAAAGAAGGAAAACTACCAACCGCTGTCCTAGCCTGTGTTGGCGGTGGAAGTAATGCTATAGGGGCATTCGCAGAGTTTATTGCTGATAAAAATGTTCGTCTTATCGGAATAGAGCCAGATCAAGCTGCTACACTTAACGAAGGAACGCCTGGAGAACTGCACGGCTTCAAATGCTTAGTGCTACAGGACGCAGAGGGAAACCCTCTACCAACATACTCGATTGCCGCAGGGTTAGATTACCCAGGTGCGGGACCTGAGCACAGTCACTTAAAAACAATTGGTCGTGCAGAGTATGTTACCGTGACAAATGAAGAAGTCCTAGAGGCATTTCAGGTGCTATCGAAGGTAGAAGGTATTATTCCTGCACTCGAAAGCTCTCATGCAGTTGCCCATGCACTAAAACTAGCGCCTACTCTTACAACTGATGACATTATTATTATTAATATCTCAGGTCGTGGCGATAAGGACGTTGAGCAAGTTTTTCATATGTTAAATAAATGATTTAAACCTGAAAGAGCGATTTCCTAAACCGGAAATCGCTCTTCAACTTTCACTAATGATGTAATGTCTGCTGATCTTGAAACACAAGTATAAACGAATCTATTCCAATAAGAATATATATCCCCCATTTATTTCATAAAAAAAACGGATGAAGTCTATCACATCATCCGTTCAATCGCTATTTTGAAATCGCTCTTTTATGCAGTTTAATTTTTAGCTTTTCTAACATATCTACCGTCATTTTTGACAAATCGTACTCTGCTTTAAAGCCCCACTCTTTTTGTGCCGCTTCAATATTTATTGAGTTTGGCCAGCTATCTGCTATTGCCTGACGAACTGGGTCAACCTGATAGTTCATTGTAAAGTTCGGTAAATGTTTTTTTATTTCAGCTGCGATTTGCGATGGTTCAAAACTCATTGCTGTTATATTAAAAGCATTACGGTGAACAAGCTTACTACCATCGGCTTCCATTAAATCGACAATTGCCTGTAAAGCATCTGGCATGTACATCATATCCATATACGTACCTTCTTGAATATAAGATGTATACTTACCTTGTTCAATCGCTTCGTAGAAAATCTCTACCGCATAATCAGTTGTACCACCGCCAGGGGGTGTTACATAAGAAATTAAACCTGGGAAACGGACACCACGTGTATCTACTCCAAAACGGCTGAAGTAATAATCACATAATAATTCGCCAGCCACTTTATTAACACCATACATAGTTGTCGGGCGTTGCAATGTATCCTGAGGTGTGTCTTCCTTCGGTGTAGATGGTCCGAATGCCCCTATTGAGCTTGGTGTGAAGAATTGCATATTTAACTCTCGTGAAACTTCCAAAGCATTCATTAATCCACCCATATTTAAATTCCAAGCCAACAAAGGATTTCTTTCAGCTGTAGCTGATAATAGTGCTGCTAAATGCATCATTGTATCAGCACCAAAGTCCTTTGCTAAATCATGCATTCTTTGTCCATCTGTAACGTCCAATATCTCAAACGGGCCCTCAGTATGGTCAAGCTTTCTAATGTCAGTAGCAAGTATATTGTCCTCTCCATAAATACTACGAAGTTTTTCTACAAGCTCAGAACCAATTTGACCAAGTGCTCCGGTAACCATAATTTTTTTCATTTCTCAAAACCTCCACATGTGAACAATTGTACTTATGGAAAGTACAAAAATATATTAACAAACATTGATTTAATAACACTTTCAATGAAATTCATTATAATGTGTTCGTTTTGAAAATACAACAATTATATTAAAAATATTCATAAAAGAAACATACTATCCCTTACTTCTCAGTATATGAACATTTTAAATTATTGTGCTACAAAAATATATCAAATACATTTGTATATTCACAGAGGACATATTTTAAAACTACCATCCAACAAGTTATTAGAGCAAATAAAAAGAATCCCCTTTGCTAACTTTACAAAGGAGATTCAATCGCCCATTAAGATATGAATGACTAAATTATATTGAAAAACGTTTAACGGCTATTTGTAGCACTTTTGATACCTTTCGTAATTCTTTAATATAATTATGGAAATGTTGCTGTGCTGTTAATTGATTGGCTGTTAAAGCAGCAACATGCTTTGTCGATACTGTATTCGTATCAGATAACGATGTCAACATAACCGCATCATCACTAACTTTTTTTGTATGATTGGCAATCTCTTGAACTGTAGAAGATACTTCCATAATATAAGGCTTGATTGTATGTACTTTTTCTAAAATTTGATCAAAACTTGAAGCCGTTTGTCCTGTTACAGTAACGCCTTTCTCGGTTGCCACTAGAACGCCCTCCATCATTTGCACTGCATAGCTTGAATCCAAATGAATGTTTTGTACAATGGATGTAATAGTTTGTGTAGAATGGACGGTTTGCTCCGCAAGCTTACGTACCTCATTCGCTACTACTGCAAATCCCTTGCCATGCTCGCCCGCTCTTGCCGCTTCAATAGATGCATTTAACGCCAATAGATTTGTTTGAGCTGTTATTCTTTCGATGACCTCTATCATTTGATCGATAGATGATGCTCGTTGAACTAAATTAAAAATGGCTGTATTGGATTTCTCGACAGCTTGCTTAATCGTCTGCATTTGCGCCAAATTGGCCTGCACAATTTCAGTACCGCTCTCCGCATCTCTAGCAGTTTTGTGGGCGAAATTTTCCACAATTTGAATTTTCTCTAATATGACCTGTACATCATTTAAAACTTCTTCTAGTGATGATGTATTGGAGGCCAATTTATTAGTAGACGCGGCTGTTGAATCTGAAATAGACTGTACATCTTTAGCTATTTTTAATGTTGTTGTAGAGGATTCCTCTGAGGACTCCTGCAATTTCCCGGTCATTTTCTCCACTTCGTAGGCACTGTCCGTAACTGTATGGAGTAAACGTTTCACTTCTGTGACCATTTGATTGTAAGAAAGCACTACCTCACCTAGCTCATCATGAGCCACATAACTTGCATTGGCAGTGAAATTACCCTGTTCAGCTTGCTTTAATAATGATTTCAATTGTCGTGTAGGTACATTGACTGCCTTTGTTGCTATAAATCCTATAATAATAACTAGCATCACAACTGTTAAACACACCCCACCAAGCAGCCAATAACCAAATTGTACATCTTCTTGATAGGACTGTTGTTGGTCTTTTGCTCGTTGAACAAGATAGTTTTGAGTTTCTTCTAATAATGTATGAATTTCCTGACTTATTGGTAGAAACGTCTGTGAATAAAATTTCTCTTGTTCACTTTGTTTCAATTGCTGGTAGCCCTCAATCTTTTCTCTCTGCTTTCCTAGCAAGGATTTATACTTATTAATTTGATGACTCATTTTTTTATCAATTTCTTGCCCTTTTAAATGGTCTAACGGCTTATCCACGTCTTTTAAAATGGCTGACATTCTTTTATAATCACCATCAGAATCAACGATAAAATCTAATTGACGTTGCGATTCCTCCAGCTCATTTAGCCATCCAATTGGAACAAGCCCCTGTTTGTAACTCTCACTTGCATGCCACGACATTTTTCTCAAATAATCCACACTAAATACACCTAGCAATACATTCGATAATACACAAACAATCATAAGTACAAGTAACTTGTCCTTCACCTTAATGAAACGAAAAAAATGCATGATCTCTGGCTCCTCCTCCAACTCTTACCAATAATGATAGTATGAAGATATAAAGCCAGTGTTATATTTTTGTAAAGATTAGACGAAGAATTAAGAAATTATGCCCACTCACTCATCCCATATAGGTAATTTACCGTACAAATCAACATGTACAAATATCCTTTATTTGCATCATGTAAATAGTTGCAACCTTCCACACATTACCAGCGTTTATAATATTAACTATAGAAAGAAGGTGTTACATTTGTCGCAGCTTAAGAAATTGGATGGAAGTTTAGTTGTGAGCCTCTTTTTCATTGGAGGTTTTAGCTGTCTTTTTGTCCATTCTAGCAGTGTCAATTTCGGACAATATACCAGTTCCTTCATTATGAAGCAATTTATCTTTTATCTCATTGGGTTTATGATCATGTTTGGGATTTCCTTACTTGATATTGAACAATTAAAAAAGATTGGATGGCCGTTTTATGGATTAGCCGTAGCATTAACTGCTGGACTCATAGTAGCACCAGAAAGTATTGCACGGACGATAAACGAGGCTAAATCTTGGTATCAAATACCATTTCTAGGCTCCCTTCAGCCATCTGAGTTCTTAAAATTCGCCTTTTTAATTGTTGTGAGTAAAGTCATTATCTCTCATCAAGAGAAAAATGGACGCCCCTCTTATCTAGCTGATTTATGGCTATTAGTAAAAATCGGACTCATCGTCCTTCCTCCATCGCTCCTTGTTTATAAACAACCCGACACAGGCATGGTTATGTTATACATGGCAATGATTCTACCCATGATACTTTTTTCGGGTATTCATAGAAAGTTACTGATTGTGTTTACGGCCATTCCTCTAGTTCTTATCAGTACAGTTGTAGTACTTTATGTCAGATTTAATGATTTTTTCACGGAAAAAATTTTAGGTGCCCTATCAGGACATCAAGTATCTCGTATTTATGGTTGGCTGCAGCCTTATGATTACATAGATTCTTCGTTTCAAGTACGCCAGGGCTTTTTAGCCATTGGATCGGGTGAATTTATCGGGAAAGGCTATCTGAATAACAATGTTTATGTACCAGAAAAACATACTGATTTTATTTTTTCTACTATTGCTGAGGAATTAGGGTTTGCTGGCGGTGCATTCGTCATTGCTTTACTGTTTTTTGTCATCTACAGGATTGTGCTTATTACAGTTGAAGCAAAAGACCCTTTTATGACATTAATGGGCGCAGGAATATCAAGCTTATTAGCCTTCCAAATTACTCAAAATATTGGCATGACCCTTGGACTTTTACCAGTCACGGGAGTTACTTTGCCTTTTTTAAGCTACGGGGGCAGCTCACTTTTGTCAAATTTCATGCTAATGGGAATTGTCATGATTATTCATAAATCCTATAAGGGGTATATGTTTAAAAGAGAAGACTAAGAGATGCAAGTAGAGAAGGATTTTCTCTACTTGCTAGATAAAAAGGGATTATTCTGATTGATTGTTCGTTTAAAAAGAAGTAATTAAAAGAATATCCCTCGCCAGGACACTTTTGATAGATAATTATCAAAAAAAATTTTATAAACTACAGTTCACCTTTTTCCAGTATTATTTTACATAAATTGATTGTTATTTTATTGATTGAACCTTTTTCTGATTTCATAAAAAGGTTCTAAAAGCTCTTATTTAGAGTCCTTTAGAACCAATAGTATTTATTAAAGCTTCTTTAAACTCTCAACGACTACATCAAGTATGTGCTGAAGATCTGCTTGCACAATATTTAGTGGTGGTGATAGTGTCAGAACATTATTAAAGCCGGCTACTGTTGCCCCATTTTTCCCAATAATCACCCCTTGTTCTTTGCATGCAGCAATAACAGCATTTACCTTCTCCACTGGTAAAGGTTCTTTCGAGACTTTATCTACTACTAACTCAATCCCAATTAATAAACCTCTGCCCCGCACATCTCCTACATTCGGATGATCCTGTAAATTTTCTTGCAATGTTTGTAATGTGGCCTTCCCCATCTCCTTGGAGCGGTCGAACAACGCTTCTTGCTCTAGAATTTCAATATTTTTTAATGCAACTGCACATGCCACTGGAGAGCCCCCAAATGTATTGACATGGCGGAAATAGCCATAGGCATCTGTGCCAGTGAAAGCCTCATAAATCTCACGCTTTACGGCAGTTGCTGATAATGGTAAGTATGCACTCGTAATCCCTTTAGCCATTGTAATAATATCTGGTTTCACACCATAATTCATAAATCCAAATGGCTTACCTGTTCGACCAAAGCCACAAATAACTTCATCCACTATCATTAAAGCACCATGCTTTTTACATACTTCCTCTATGCCTTTTAAATAGTTTTCAGGAGGCATAATGACGCCGCCACCTGTTATAATTGGCTCTAAAATCATGGCTGCAATCGTA
Source organism: Lysinibacillus sp. VIII_CA (assembly GCF_049943995.1). NCBI lineage: Bacteria > Bacillati > Bacillota > Bacilli > Caryophanales > Bacillaceae > Lysinibacillus > Lysinibacillus sp. VIII_CA. Next base: position 29,695 of record NZ_JBNFXM010000009.1, on the reverse strand, counting down.
TCACTCAGTTCCCATGTCATCGTTTTATCGACAGCCCTTACGCTGGCTAAATCTAATGGCGCAATAGCATCATCTTCATGTTCACGGTATTGATCAGGCGGTGCAACATGGATAAAGCCAGGAGACAGAGGCTCGTATTTATATTTCCGTTCCGCTTGCCCTGTTGCTGCTAATGCCCCAAAGGAATTTCCATGGTAGGCGCGGTAACGAGAGACAATCTTATAGCGGGAGCTTTGCCCTTTTTGCTGGTGATATTGTCGTGCTATTTTAAAAGCTGTTTCATTCGCTTCTGATCCACTATTAGAGAAGAAAATAACGTACTCCCCACCAAGCAAGTCATTTAGTTTTTCAGCTAGCTGTACGGCTGGTAAATGTCCCTGCGATAATGGTGCATAGGCATTCTTCATCATTTGCTCATGTGCGGCATCTGCCAGTTCCTTACGTCCATAGCCCACATTTACACACCATAGCCCAGCCATGGCATCAATATATTCGATGCCATCTGTATCTATTATTCTTGCACCATCTGATTTTTCCACTACATAGGTTGCTTGTGGATTGTAGGGTTTCATTGAATGCCATACATATTGCTCATCCTTTGTTAAAACATCACTTTTAAGATTGATCTGTGTCATTGCCGAACACCCTCTCATTTATTTTTTCAGTAGATTAGCTTTTTGCATCGTTATTACTTGGGAAGGCAAAGGAGCTTGTTGCATCTTCCATTTCATCTGGCCAACGCTCCGAGATTGTTTTAGCCTTTGTAAAAAATCTCGCTTGATCCGGACCAAACATATGCCCTTCACCAAACTTAGAGCGCTTCCATCCCCCGAAATTATGGTAGCCGACAGGAATTGGAATCGGTACATTAACCCCTACCATGCCCACTTCAATCTCTTCTTGGAATTTACGAGCTGCTGCACCACTGCTGGTAAACATCGTTACACCATTACCAAGTTCATGGTCATTAATTAATTCAATAGCTTCTTGTAATGTCTCTACACCCACTACTATGCGGGCTGGACCAAATACCTCCTCTTTGAAGATAGTCATATCAGGCGTAATATTATTGAGTAGTGTTGGTCCAACATAAAAACCATTAGATGTTTCGCATACTTTAGGATTTCGTCCGTCAATGACAAGGTTTGCCCCCTCAGTAACAGCCCCATCAATATAGCTGATAATCGTTTCCTTCGATTGTTGGCTAATTACTGGACCAAAATCGACATCATCTTCTGTATAAGGACCTATCTTTAGCTGTGAAATCTTCTGCTTCAATATGTCTGTAAAACGCTGCTCGGTATCTTGACCAACAACAAGCGCTCCAGAAATCGCCATACAGCGCTGTGATGCTGCCCCGTATGCAGCACCTAAAAAGGCGTTCGCAGTTTGCTCCAAGTTGGCATCTGGCATAACAATCATAAAATTCTTACCACCACCAAAAGCAGCCACACGTTTATTATGCTTTGTTCCCGTTTGATAAATATATTCGGCTACTGGCGTAGAGCCTACAAAGGAAATGGCTTGAATCTCTTTGTTTTCTAGAAGCTCATTGACCGCTTCTTTATCGCCATTCACTACTGTCCAAATACCATCAGGGAGTCCCGCCTCTTTCCATAATTGACTTAAAAATAATGCAGAATGAGGAACACGTTCAGATGGCTTTAAAATAACAGCATTCCCTACTGCCACAGCCATACTTGTAATAGCTAAAGGGACCATAACAGGGAAATTAAAAGGCGCAATCGTTGCCACTACACCGAGTGGTGATTTGGCAGAAAAAGCATTAATATTGCCACCTACATTGACGGAATACTCCCCTTTTAGTAATTGTGGGGCACTAATCGCCATATCTACCGATTCAATCCCTCGAATAATTTCGCCCTTCGCATCCTCTTTAGTTTTCCCGCTTTCCTGACAAATCACTTCAATAAGCTCTTCCTGCTTTGTTACTAACAATTGACGGAATCGATGTAAAACCTCAACCCTCTTCCCAATGGACATCTTTTTCCATGCAGGAAAGGCTTCCTTAGCCTGTTGAATGGCCTGCTGTACTTCATCTTTTGAAGCAAGCGGTACTCTCGCTATCGTTTCACCTGTTGTTGGATTATACACATCTGAAAATCTCCCACTAGTACCAGCTACCTCTTCCCCTTTGATAAAATGTGTTAGCGTTTTCATTTTTTGTTGTACTGTCATCATTTAACCTCTCCTTACATGGGATTATTGTTCAAAATCAAATTCGTCTTTGTTAAAAATAGAGCTTGATTCATCGACCTGTTTTATCACCTTATTTCTTTGCGTAAGTAAATAAAAAATCATGACCACGGCAACGACAACACATGTAAATAGAATTTGTGAGCGCATAGACTCAATAAAGAACATGGCCATTAATAAGGCAGTTGTAGCTACTATGGTGAAATACGTTAGATAAGGAAATAGCCACATCTTCACCTTCAGTAGCTCAGGATTTTCGCGTTCAATCTTTCTACGCATTTTCAATTGTGAAAAGGCGATGATTAAATAAAGAATCAAAGTAATAGCACTACAAGAGCTTAGCAAAAACATAAATACTTTATCAGGTGAAACATAATTCATAATAACGGCAATATAAGAGAAAAATGTTGCGGCTAAAATTGCATTCACTGGTGCACCATTTTTATTTAATTTTAAAAAAGCTTTCGGTGCCTCCCCCTTCTCTGCTAAAGAAAATACCATTCGTGATGTTGCATAAAGTGCAGAATTTAAACACGATAGCACAGCTGTTAAAACAACAAAATTCATAATTTGTGCAGCGGCAGGAATACCAATATAATCTAGCACTGCTACATAAGGGCTTGTTAAAATATCAGAGGAGTGCCAAGGCAATAACGTCACAACAACTGTTATTGAGCCTACATAGAAAATTAAAATGCGCCAAGTAATCGAATTCGTAGCTTTTGTGACAGCTGCTAACGGTTCATCTGACTCACCAGCAGCGATAGCCACAATCTCTGTCCCCATAAAAGAAAAAATAACAATGACAACACCCATTAATACAGCGCCAAAGCCGTTTGGTAAAAATCCACTCTGCTCAACTAGATTCGTCAGACCAACAGCGTTAAAGTTTGGTGCTATACCAAAAATAATAAATGCGCCTAGACCTAAAAAAACTACTATACTTGCAACCTTAATAAGAGAGAACCAATATTCAAATTCGCCAAAGGCTTTTACAGAAAGAACATTTGTTAAAGTAAGTGCTACTGTTAAAAGTAAACTTAAGAGCCATAAAGGAATTCCGTCATACCAATATTGAATAATCGCCGCTGCTGCCGTTGCCTCTAATGCGATAGCAATGACCCAGAAAAACCAATACAGCCAACCAATCATAAAGCCTGCCCATGGACCAATTGCTTCATGTGCATAGTGTGCAAACGACCCACTTGTTGGATTGACAGCCGCCATCTCACCTAGCATACGCATCACTAAGATGACAATAATTCCTGCAAATATATACGACAAAATTGCTCCTGGACCCGCCAAGTTAATGACTGAGCCACTGCCCATAAATAAGCCAGCCCCAATTACACCCGCTATCGCGATCATCGTCATATGCCGTTTCTTTAATCCTCTTTGTAAATGCGTTTGTTGCTCCATATCTGACACCTCTTTTATTAGATTGGATTATCGCTTACAAAAATCTTACATGTTTCATATCGTTGAAGTAATAGACAAACTGTAAATTTCTATACAATTGTTTTAAACATAATGTAAAATAGACTAAATATTCTTAAAATATTACTTTATTTAGTTTTCTAGCTATTTAATAACGGTAAACAGCAATAATAGATAAAAAAGTCATAAAAGATGTTTCCAAAGGAGGAGCTATATTGAGCCAATTCCAACTTAAAGTACTTCATGTTTTAGACAATAAATACTTTCAGAATGCAGAGGTAGTTGCAGGTCATGAGGGGTTATTAAGAATCGTAAAGTGGGCACATGTTCTTGAAATAGTCCATGTAGATAATTTTTTAGTTGGAGAAGAGTTGGTGTTAACGACGGGGATCAGTCTTCAACATGGCATTGAAGATTTTATGACGTTTATTGAATCCTTAATTGAAAAAAATTGTGCTGCCCTTTGTATTGAGTATGGCTCTTCTATTCAAGCAGTTCCAGAAGCAATACTTGCTATTGCAAATCGTCATCAGTTCCCGATTATTGTTTTTCATGAAGCGGTTCCTTTTGTTCGCATTACACAGGATTTACATAGTCAAATTATAAATCAGCAGTATTTAATGGTTTCGACACTAGAATCCTACTCACAAACTTTAAATAAAAATACGGTGTTAGGACAAAATACGGAAGACATCTTACAAAATATGTATATCGAATTAAAAACACAAATTATGTTTTCTATTAAGGGACGGGAACCCGTCTTATATCCTAATATGACCAAAAGTAAACGTCAGCAATTATTAGCATTGAATAAATATGCTCAGCAATTTAAACATGAGCCCATCTATATTTTTGATCAGCATTATGCAGATTTAACCTTATTCCGTGAAGATGGTCTATTTTCAGAGTTTGAATTATTAATTTTAGACCGTACAGCAACAGCATTAGCACAATTATTAATGCGAGAGTTCTATATTGAGGAGAAAAAAAATATTGAGGACGCCTCCATTTTAGCTGATTGGATCGACCAAAAGCTATCCAAGGAAGAAATCTATAAATTTATCGTTTCCCACTATACCAACTTTTCACAATCTAGTGGCGTTGTCTTTATTTTGGCCACTCCTAGTACAGTCATGAAAGCGCAGGAGGATATTGTCTATAGTAAACTTTATTACCGTAATCTCTTTGAACAGCATGGCTTTATCCCGTTTTTATTCGAAAGAAAAAGCTATGTCATTTTTATTTTACTTCATGCCAAAGATTGTCGAGCGATTCGTGAAATACTAAATAGCATCTTCACCTCGCTTCCTAAAACTGAATTTTATAAAAAACAGCAAACTCAAGAGTTTCAAATAGCAGTTGGTAAAGTTGTTGCAGATGTACAAGATATCTTCAAAAGCTATCAAACTGCTTTAGAAACATTATATATTTGCCGCAAGGTGCAAGCTTCATCATTCTTTTACGACGATTTGCATTTGTATCATTTAATCTATAAATTACAAATGCAGGTGAATTTAAAGGAAGTTATAAATGACTATTTACAGCCAGTTATTGAGTATGATGAAAAATATAACAGCAAGCTCCTTGAAACATTACAAGTCTATTTACAATCAAACGGCTCCAAGCAGCAAACGGCTAACCAATTGTTTATTGTTCGTCAAACACTGTATCACCGCTTAAAAAAGCTTGAAAGTTTACTCGGAGAAAATTTCATGAAGGGTCATAATCGCATCACTCTAGAATTTATGCTCCTTGCAAACTCCTTAATTGATGACAAGAGTTAAAAAATAGGCACGTTCAAGAGGCATCTCCCCTTCAACGTGCCATCTCATTATCCTTTCACCACAACATCTTGATAAAGTCCTGGTCGACGATCATCGTATACAGGAATTCTTCCACGTACTTCATCAACTATGGAGAAATCCACATCAATTACTGCAACTTCCTCGTCTTCAGCACCAACCCAAAGCACTTCACCCCATGGCTGAATAATCATCGATTGCCCATTAAAGTTTTCTACTTTTCTCGAAATACGGTTAACTGCTATAACAAAGCATTGGTTTTCAATCGCTCGCGCTTGCAGCAATGTTTTCCAATGATCAATTCTAGGTGTCGGCCATTGAGCTGGTACAAACAGCACCTTCGCTCCTTGGAGGGCATGTGCACGTAACCACTCAGGGAAACGAATATCATAGCAAATGACACCAGCCGCTTCAATTGGTCCTAGCGCAAATCGATTCATATCATCTCCAGCCTCTAAATAAAGATGCTCGTCCATTAAACGAAAAAGATGTGCCTTGCTATATTCCCCAACAAGTACTCCATTGTTATCAAATGTATACATCGTATTGTAAAACTTGTCGTCCTTTTTTATGGAAACGGAGCCACCGACAATATGTACACTAAGCTCCTTCGCTAAGTTAGCTAAAAATACTTTTGAACGCTCACCATTAACATCCGCCAATTCTGGTAGTTTCTCCAATGCGTAGCCTGTATTCCACATTTCCGGTAGCACAATAATTTCTGCCCCTAGTTTTGCTGCTTCACGAATCTTGTCCTCCGCCCGTGTAAAATTTTCTTCTACTTTGCCGAAGCCAATGTTTAACTGAATACAACCGATTTTCATAATAATTCCTCCTATAGACAATTAACAAAAAAAGTAATACTATTTGCTTCATATTCTTTAATAATAATTATTATATTCTGAAAAAGGTGATCATGCATGGAATTCTCGAAAAAACTACAGCAATTACCCACTCAATTTTTTGCGGCGCTTGTCCAAAAAGTAAACAATGCCTTGGAAGAAGGACGCGATGTGATTAATCTTGGTCAAGGAAATCCCGACCAGCCTACGCCTACTCATATTATTCAAGCATTACAGGGAGCAGCTGAAAATCCTCAAAACCACAAATATTCGCCATTTCGTGGTATCGCCGAACTACGTCAAGCGGCTGCCGACTTTTATAAACGGGAATATGATGTGGAGATTAATCCCGATACTGAAGTAGCGATTCTTGGTGGCACAAAAATTGGTCTTGTTGAGCTACCTTTGGCTGTGTTAAATCCAGGGGATACAATGCTATTACCAGACCCTGGCTATCCAGACTACTTATCAGGTGTTGTATTAGGTGATGTAAATTTTGAAGTGTTGCCACTTTTTGCTGAGAATCATTTCTTACCTGATTATGATGCCCTACCTAAAGAAGTTAAGGAAAAGGCCAAGTTACTGTACTTAAATTACCCAAATAATCCTACGGGTGGTACAGCAACACTTGAATTTTTTGAAGAAACTGTTCGCTTTGCTAAGGAGCATAATATCATCGTATCACATGATTTTGCATATGGTGCAATTGGATTTGATGGCAATAAGCCTATTAGCTTTTTACAGGCCAATGGCGCAAAAGAAGTTGGAATCGAAATGTACACATTATCAAAAACTTATAATATGGCAGGTTGGCGTATAGGCTTTGCTGTTGGTAATGCTGATTTAATTGCTGCGATTAATCTTATTCAGGATCATTTGTTTTGTAGTCAATTTCCAGCTATTCAACAAGCAGCAGCTATTGCCCTTACATCTTCACAGGAATGTGCAGATGAGCTAAGAGCTACCTATGAGCGTCGTCGAAATGTTCTAATCGAAGAAGCGCATAGAATTGGCTGGCAAGTAACAGCACCAAAAGGCTCCTTCTTTGCCTGGCTCCCTGTCCCATTAGGTTTTACAAGCGAACAATTCGCCGATATATTGCTCGACAAAGCTGATATTGCAGTAGCCGCAGGTAATGGCTTTGGTCAATATGGGGAAGGCTATGTGCGTATTGGCTTGCTTGTAAGCGAGGAACGTTTACGAGAGGCCATCCAAAGAATTGAGCAATTGAAATTATTTTAACATGTAACCATATAGAGTCCTGTAGCTTTCACTAGCTACAGGACTTACTATTTTTCAATTTCCCTTGGAAAATCTAACCCATGTTCTAATGGATAAAATTGTACGTGACCTGTTTCATCATCCATCTGACGGATATGCTGAATGCCTTGCACTTCTGCCAGTACTACATCTGCTGTTATGACGATATTTCCGCCCTTTATAAAATGACCGCCTGAAACCACTCCCCATTGATCACTCATGGAACCATGGAAATGCGTTTCATATCCTGCATCACGCTTACAAACCACTCCTGAACCTTGGATAAACTCGAGTGGCCCCTCTTTCTCTACCACATCACTAAATCGAACTTTAATGTGGGAGGTTTCATCGGGTACTAAATAAACAAAGCTACTTTTTTGAAAACTACCAATACAACTAATAATGGTTGCTGAATCAATATTATTCTCTTCACAAAGTGCCTCTATTCCTTCAATGATGTCTGTCCCCATGAGAAGACGTGCACTAATCACCTTACCAAATGAACCTATGCCATAATTAACTCTTACTGGCATTCTTCCCCCTCCTTCGCGACAAAATATTATAACAATATAAAAAATTTCAAAAATATTTATTGACTTACTATACCCTATAAATTATATTAGTTCTATCGGAAATACAAAAATATAATATGAATCTCTTATCAAGAGTAGCTGAGGGACTGGCCCTATGAAGCTCGGCAACCTCCTTTTATGAAGGAAGGTGCTAAATCCTGCAAACGAAATTCGTTTGATAGATAAGAGAGGACTTTTTTTCATGAGCCTCTCTTAATTTATAAGAGAGTTTTTTTATTTTCAAAAAACCGATAAAACAATTTTTGGAGGTAGTTTTCATGAAGAAGAAAAATAAATTTTTAGTAGGTTTAGCAAGTCTTACATTAGTAGCAGCACTAGCGGGCTGTGGCTCTAAAGAAGATAGTACAGGAAAAAGCGACGCTATCGATGAAAATAAAATTGTCGTGGGTGTCACTTCAGGACCTCATGAGCAAATTGCAGAGGTAGCTGCTAAAGTCGCAAAGGAAAAGGGGCTAGAAGTAGAACTAAAATCTTTTTCTGATTATGTTTTACCCAATACATCCTTAGCTGAAGGAGATCTTGATGCAAACAGCTATCAGCATAAACCTTTCCTCGATACTTTTAATAAAGATCACGATACAGATTTAGTACCAGTTGGCAAAACAATTTTAAATCCTATGGGGATTTACTCTGAAAAATATAAATCATTGGATGACGTTCCTGAAGGCGCAACATTTGGCTTACCGAATGACCCAACAAATGGAGCGCGAGCTCTCTTTGTTTTACAAGAGGCAGGCTATATTAAATTAAAAGATGGAGCGGACTTAACAGCATCTGTTCGTGACGTGGAAGAAAACAAAAAGAATTTAAAATTCATAGAATTAGAAGCCGCACAAATTCCTAAGCAGCTTAGTGAAGTAGATGTAGCTGCTATTAATACGAACTTTGCGCTGGAAGCTGGCATTAATCCACAAGAGGACTCTATTCTTTTAGAATCTACTGACTCTCCATATGTGAACTACATTGTCGTTCGTGCTGAAAATGAAAATGACCCAACAATTAAAAAATTCGTTGAGGCTTACCAGTCTGATGAAGTGCGCCAATTCATTGAAGAGGAATTCAAAGGTTCTGTAATCCCTAGCTGGTAATACATGCCAAAAGCTGATATAAGGCTGAGAATCTGCCAATTGTCCACTATGGAAATCGCGCAGATTCTTGCTTTTTAGAAGCTAAGAAAGGAGCAAGTAATCTGATGATTCAATTACAAAATATATCAAAAGAATATAAGACGAAAAAAGGCAGTATTAAGGCAGTGGACGGAATTAATCTTCATGTAAAAAAAGGACAAATTCATGGTGTAATTGGGTATAGTGGTGCCGGTAAAAGTACGCTTATTCGTTGTGTTAATTTACTAGAGCGTCCCTCAGCAGGCAAGGTTTTGATTGATAATGTGGATATTACTACCCTTTCACTTCATGACTTACGTCAAACACGGCAAAAGATTGGCATGATTTTTCAACATTTTAATCTCTTAAAGACAGCAACAGTTTATAACAATATTGCGGTTCCCTTAAAGCTACTTGGTTATAACGAAACAGAAGTCCAAAATCGTGTGGCTAAATATGCCGAAATTGTAGGTTTAACAGAAAAGCTAGATAGCTACCCCAATCAGCTTTCAGGTGGACAAAAGCAACGTGTCGCAATTGCACGCGCTCTAGCGCAAGAGCCAGAGATTTTACTTAGTGATGAAGCAACAAGTGCCCTTGATCCTGAAACGACAGAGGCCATTCTTGAACTATTGTTAAAAATTAATCGTGAATTAGGAATTACAATCCTACTGATTACACATGAAATGAATGTTATTCAGAAAATATGTGATGAGGTATCTGTTCTAGAGGCCGGGAAAGTAGTTGAATTTGGTACGGCTATTGAGCTCTTTGCAAAGCCCCAACACCCTACTACAAGAAAGTTTTTAAGTACCATTTCACAGCGTAACTTAACTCCTTCTCTTATTGAGCAGCTAAATGTTTCAGGTAGCGTCATTCGTTTAACATTTCTTGGGGAAAGTACTGGGAAGCCATTATTAGCTGAAGTCAGCAAAGTATATGATGTACAACCAAACATCCTAACAGCCAATATTATTGAATTAAAAAACGGCATTGTCGGTAATATTGTGGTGCATTTAAACGGAGAGCCAAGCATTGTTCAAAAAGCGCTAACCTATTTTGCAGAGAATGGCGTTACTGTTGAAGAGTTAGGAGGAGAATTCCATGAATAATTTCTTTCATGATTGGTCTGAGGTTATTGGCAAAGCAATTATCGAAACATTTCAAATGGTCGGAATTTCATTATTCTTTTCCATTCTAATCGGTATACCTTTAGGTCTTTTAATTGTTTTAACACGACCTGGTCAATCCTTTGAAAATAAATTTTTCTATCAATTATTTAATTTAATCATCAATATTATCCGTTCAGTGCCATTCATCATCTTACTATTCTTCATTTTACCTTTTACAAAGGTTATCGTCGGTACAACGATTGGTGTTAAAGGCGTTATTGTTCCGCTTGTAGTTTATACAGCTCCTTATATTGCAAGACTGATGGAGTCAGCGCTTTTAGAGGTTGATTCTGGCGTTATCGAAGCCTACACAGCCATGGGTATTAAACGTCGCCATATCATTTGGCATGTATTATTACGTGAAGCACGCCCATCCATTATTTTAGGCTTAACGATTGCTACAATTGGATTGATTGGCGCAACAGCAATGGCGGGAATGGTTGGTGCTGGTGGTTTAGGCGACCTCGCTTACCGTTATGGTCATTTACGCTACGAGGTAGATGTCATGTATGCAACGGTGTTTATTTTAATCATCCTTGTACAAAGCATACAATCCATAGGCAATCGCATTTCAGCCAAATTGAAGAAAGACTAGGGGGAAGATATCCATGGCAACTGAGATTTATGTAGAGAAAAACGGCTATATCGCAACGCTAGTGTTAAACCGTCCCGACAAACGGAATTCTTTATCGAGAGCAATGTTCCAAGCGATCATAGACGAGCTAGAAGAGTTACGTACAGATATGTCTATCAAGCTATTAATTGTACGGGGTGTCAATGAAGTCGCCTTTTCCTCAGGCGCAGATATTAGTGAATTTTTAGATATCCGCTATGCGTCAGATAATGCTAAAGCCTATAATAATCTAGCTTTAAAGGCCATTGATGTCCTCTATAAATTTCCACATCCTACGATTGCCATGATTCAGGGCTTAGCGATTGGCGGCGGCTTAGAGTTAGCCAATGCATGTGACTTTAGATTGGCAACACCAAAGAGTAAGCTTGGCATTACCGCTGCGAACATTGGGATTGTCTATAATCTTGAAAGCACTAAACGACTTATAAATATTGTGGGTGTCGCGAAGGCTAAAGAGATTTTATACACAGCAAACATTTTTACAGCGGAGGAAGGAAAAAGCATTGGTTTGATTACTGCCCTTCATGAGCCGCAGGAAATTGAAAATGCCACTTTGCATTTTGCAGAGCATCTTTTAAAGAAATCACCTATTGCCAATGCAGGTAGTAAAAAAATAATTCAAGCTATTGTGGATGGTGAAAATGAAGAGAGTGATGAACTGGCTCAATTGATTCTCGATTCATTTAGTTCTGATGATTATAACGAAGGTATTCAAGCTTTTTTAAATAAAAGAAAGCCTATTTTCAATAAATAAGTGAGGTAGTAACGATGACAAATACAACTGATGGTGACCTACTCTTAAAAAATATCACTGCCCAAGCGCCCTTCCCCATTTGCTTTGCAGATTTAGAAAAAGCAGTAGCGGAAAAAATTCCCGCCGGACCATTCGGCTACATTCGCTCAGGAGCTGGCGGTGAACAAACATTACGCAATAATCGTTCAGCTTTTGAAAAGTACTCCATTGTTCCCCGCTTTTTAAATGATGTTTCAAACGTTCATACATCCATTAATTTATTCGGAAAAACATATCCAACACCATTGATCTTTGCACCTGTAGGCATGAACGGAATGGTTCACGAGGAAGGTGAACTTGCCGCTGTACGCGCTGCCCAGCAATTAAATATGCCCTATATTCAAAGCACAGTCTCCACCTATGCACTCGAAGATGTTGCCGAAGCTGCCCCTTCAGCAACAAAATGGTTTCAATTGTATTGGTCTACAAATGAGGAAATTGCATTTAGTATGGCCGCACGAGCAGAGTCAGCAGGCTTTGAAGCCATTGTTTTAACAGTCGATACAGTAATGCTTGGGTGGCGAGAAGAAGATGTACGCAATCAATTTTCACCATTAAAGCTAGGCTACGCAAAAGGAAATTACATAAATGATCCTGTCTTTATGGCTTCTTTGCCTAATGATTCATTTGAATCGTATGTACAAAGCGTCTTGCAAAATGTCTTCCACCCTACACTCAATTGGGAGCATGTTCGTGAATTAAAACGGCGTACAAATCTCCCTATATTATTAAAGGGAATTCTACATCCTGAAGACGCAAAGCTAGCAATTGTAAATGGGGTTGACGGTATTATCGTATCGAACCATGGCGGCCGACAATTAGACGGTGTTATTGGGTCACTTGATGCCCTTCCCTCCATCGTGAGTGCTGTCAAAGGACAAATCCCTATTATTTTAGATAGCGGTGTATATCGCGGGATGGATGCCTTAAAGGCGCTTGCTTTAGGAGCTGATGCTGTGGCAATTGGGCGGCCCTTCATCTATGGTCTAGCCCTTGAAGGACAACAGGGTGTCGAAAGAGTCATGACAAATATCTATGATGAATTAAAGGTTTCCATTGCATTAGCAGGCACAACCTCCATCGAAGGGTTACGTACGATTACATTAGTCAAAAATGATGGGATTGAGGTCAAATGAAACAAGCATTAGACGGTTTAAAAGTTGTAGATTTATCTCAAGTTTTAGCTGGCCCTTATTGTACGATGGTCTTAGCAGATATGGGCGCAGAAGTCATAAAAATCGAGAAATATCCAAACGGAGACGACACCCGAGCAATGGGTCCGTTTATTAATGAAGAAAGTCATATGTATATGATGGTTAATCGCAATAAAAAAGGTGTTTGTATAAATTTAAAAACGCCAGATGGTTTGGCTTTATTCAAAGAGCTTATCCAGTCTGTAGATGTGCTGGTGGAAAACTACCGGCCAGGTGTTACGGAAAAACTAGGTATTGATTATGATACTTTAAAGGCTCTTAATCCCGGACTCATTTACTGCTCTATTTCTGGGTACGGACAAACGGGTCCTTATAGCCAAAAAGGTGGCTATGATATTATGGCACAGGGTTTAAGTGGCTTAATGCATATGACTGGCGAAGCGCAGGGTCGGCCTGTAAAAGTTGGCTTTGCTGTCAATGATATTGCTGCTGCCCAAACGGCCTTACAATCTATTTTAATGGCCTATATTTATAAGCTACGTAGTGGCGAGGGACAATATATAGATGTCTCTTTAGTAGAGTCAGGGCTTGCTTGGACTGTTTGGGAGGCTGCTGCCTACTTTGGTCAAGGCGAATTACCAGAACGAACAGGAACTGCCCATCGAGTATCCGCACCCTATCAAGGCTTTAAAACACAGGATGACTATATTTTATTAGGTGCTGGCAATCAAAAGCTGTGGGAAATCTTTGCGACAAAGGTTGTCAAACGTCCTGATTGGTTAGACAATCCCCTCTTTATTACTAACTATTCACGTGCCCAACATGTGAAAGCTTTAGAGGTAGAAATAGAGAGCGAATTAGCGAAACATCCAGCGACCTACTGGCTGGAGCTTTTAGATGAGCACGGCGTACCATCCAGCCCAATCTATTCCTATGACCAAACATTGAATGATCCCCATATTTTAGAGCGTGGCATGGTCTTGTCTTATGACCATCCGACTGCTGGGCCAATGAGGACATTAGGTTTCCCAGCAAAATTCTCACGCACACCGGGACAATTAACTAGTGCAGCGCCCACTTTAGGACAGCATAATGAAGAAATTTTGCAGGCATTAAACATCACTGATCATGAAGTTCAACAGCTAAAAAAAGCGCATGTAATTAGCTCAAAATAAGTACCCCTTTATTTTAAAGATCACTTTATAGAATTTAATTGGAACGAAGCGCTCGTTTTAAAAAAGGCTACCTCAGCTGTGGAGGTAGCCTTTTCGTATTATTGAATTACACCTAGTTCACGACCAACTTTTTCGTAAATTGCTAACGCATTATCAAGCATTTCTTTTGTATGAGCTGCAGTTGGCATATTACGAACACGACCTGTACCTTTAGGAACGGTTGGGAATACGATTGATTTCGCATAAACGCCTTCTTCAAATAAGCGTTTTGAAAACTCTTGTGTCAGCTTTTCATCTCCAATAATACAAGGAGTAATTGGTGTTTCAGATTCACCAATATTAAAGCCAAGCTTCTCTAGTCCCGCTTTTAAATAGTTACCATTATCCCACAGCTTATCGTGAAGCTCTGTAGAATCAATTAGCATTTGTACAGCAGCTGTAATGGCTGCCACATCACCTGGTGGTAAAGCAGTTGAGAACAAGAATGGACGAGAGCGAACTTTTAACCAATCAATTAAATTCTTCTTACCAGCTACATAGCCCCCTACAACACCAATTGCTTTTGATAGTGTACCAATTTGGAAGTCAATCTCTTTTTCAAGTCCAAAGTGCTTCACAGTTCCTTTGCCTTTACCAGTTACACCTGAACCATGTGCATCATCAACATAAGTAATTAAATCAAATTCTTTGGCAATTTCCACAATCTCCGGCAATTTAGCAATGTCGCCATCCATTGAGAATACACCATCCGTAATAACCATCACTTTATTGTATAAACCAGATTCTTTTGCCGCTTTTGCCTTGGCACGTAAATCATCCATATCTGAGTGATTAAACGCAATGATTTTCGCCTTAGATAAACGACAACCATCAATAATAGAGGCATGGTTTAATTGATCAGAAAGTATTGCATCATTTTTATCCATAACAGCTGAAATAGCTGCCATGTTACAATTAAAGCCAGATTGATAAGAAATAGCTGCTTCAGTTCCTTTAAATTCAGCAAGCTTTTCTTCTAATTTAACGTGTAAGTCCAGTGTCCCGTTAATGGTACGAACAGCACCTGCCCCAACACCATATTTTTCAATCGTTTCTTTGGCAATACGCTTTAATTCTTCATTCGTTGCTAAGCCTAGATAATTGTTAGAAGATAAGTTAACAAGATTTTTGCCACGTACCTGTATTATCGGGCCATTTGCACCCTCTACTGGATCAATTTCATTGTATAAGCCTTGTTCATGTAGGGCTTGTAGGTTTTCGTCTAAAAATGCATTCAATACTTTTGACAAGCGTATCATCCTTTCCTAGGAAAACAGTTCTAGTTCCTAGTTTAGCATAAGCAAGCCTATAGCTAAATTATTTTGTTAATCTTTCGAATAATGACGCTGTTTTTTCTCGCCACAAAGAGGCAGATAGGCAATTATCCAATAAACGCCGCACTGTATATTCTGCCTCTGCATAACGCTTTGAGTAGCCCATCGCATCTTGCATGGCTTCTTTATAGCACGCTCGTACTTCCTCAATTGCTAATTCTGCCTCTTCCGTAAGCGCACAATGTTGTCCTATATCAAATATCTTATCGCCTAATCGACCATCCTGTGGGTTAAAAATATGAGGTTCTGTACTATCAAAGATACAGAAATTTAGTTCAGGGATAATGACCATATCAACAGATCCTGCATCTAAGCCACACCATATAATTTGTGCATCGAGTCCCCTTGCATTCGCCTCGTCTGCTAGACCTTTCATCAAGGAGGATTTGCCTGTACCCGGTTTACCTTTAATCATTAATCTTGTCGATATATTTTTCGTTATGCTTTCCACTGTATTTTCTGCCCCTCTAGGAGTCAATGTTCCAAGTAAACGGTGTGTTCGCTCACCCGTTTTATTTAAAACAATAGATTGGAAGACTTCCGATTTTAAATTTTCCACCTGTTCATTTAATGCCTGCCAATTCATGCAGCTTTGCGTCACAACCTCCCAATCATCGTGGAGCTTGATAGCTTGATTTAGCTTGGCAATACATTTATCACGCCAAGCCGTACGTTCCTGTACTGCTTCAGCAAGTTGCTCTCCTATTTTCTCAAGCTGGATATCTTCCAAGCAATCATAAAAAGACATAACACGATGCTTCGTACCAAGTAATGTTGGCCCAATACCCCATTCCGATGCCCAGACATACAGTCTATTACAACCCTTTACATAAACAGCCTCGACTACTTCCTCTAATAACGCATGCTTAAACCATTCGACAGCAAAGCCTTGTTTAACATAAAAATAACCTAGCTCTTTCAATAGTTCTGATCCTTTAGATGTGGAGGCACCTTGTAAAAAATAAACTAGCTCCGCTTCCTCCATCATTTCTTTATATAAATGTTTCACACCTTGCCCAGTCAATGCATGTCCAAAATAATACGTCACATTTCCGTTCAAATGTCGTTCCTCCTTTTGTTTCTGCCTTGCATTATATGAAGGAACACTAAAAAAGATGAAAAGCTACTCCTATCCTTAACAGATAAAAGTAGCTTTACAGTTTAATAAAAAGGCTTCATGTCTTCAATATGACCAATACATTTCATTAATACTTTGCGGCAATAAGGTAATGAATATTGCACAATATATCCCGAAGTTAAAGCAATTAATACTGTTCCCACTCCAACCGGGCCACCTAGTAGCCATCCTACAATAGTTACTAGAACTTCGATCCCCATTCTCGCAGTTTTAATAGTTCCGCCAAATTTTTCGACAAGTATCATCATTAAAGTATCGCGAGGGCCTGCACCCATATTTGGAGCAATATACATACCACAGCCAAAGCTTAAGACAAATAAACCAATGGTGAAATATGTCATTTGCAGACCATACACATCTGTTGAAGGCAATAGCCAGTTAAATACATCGATGAATGAACCGATTAGTAGCATATTCAGCCATGTACCAATTTTAGGCCACTCACGCAATACAATTGATGTAGATGCGACAATAAAAAGACCTGTTAATATAGACCATGTACCAATCGTTAATCCAAAGTTTTGAAATAACCCTACATGCAAGACATCCCAAGGGCTCGTTCCAATTATCTTCCCTTTAATAGACATCGTAATCCCCAATGACATCACAATCAAGCCGCCAATAAAAAATGTCCAGCGCCACCCCATTATTTTGCGCATTGCCTATCCCTCTCTTTATATTTGATAATGCTCTAACTGTATCATGTTTTCTGCAAATATCGTGAAATCGTGCTTGTAAATGGAAGGATGGATAACCCTATTCTATTAAAATAAAAAACTACCCATTTTTCACTAATGGATAGTTGTAATTGGCGCAAGCTGGGCCTTTGTAATATTCTTCAAATCATTAAGTTGAACATGGATTTGCATACCTATTTTCCCTGCACTTACAATAATACTGCCTTGTTGTTGAGCAGTTTTATCGATTACCGTAGGATACAATTTTTTCATGCCTACAGGCGAGCATCCACCACGGACATATCCTGTATAGTTAAGTAAATCTTTTACAGGTAGCATATCAATTTTCTTTTCTCCAACTACCTTTGCGGCAGCCTTTAAATCCAGTTCCTCAGACACTGGAATAACAAATACAAATAGCTTTTGTGCACTTGCCTTTGCTACTAATGTTTTAAAAACACGGGTAACCGGCTGACCAATTTTTTCGGCAACAGATACACCGTCTACTTGACCGTCTCCAATTTCATATTCCATCACATCAAATTGGATTTTTTGCTGCTCTAATAATCTTATCGCATTTGTTTTGGCATGCTTTGCCTTCGCCATAACCGTAATCTCCTATCTACAACATTAGGCTATCAAAGAGAACATCGAATCATTTCCTGGACGATAGCCATTCTTCGTCATTTGAACATGTGCTGCATACTTTTCAGATGCCTGTTTGAAGGCTCTCAATTTTAAAGTAGCATCATGGCTCTTACGGAAAATTGTATCTGCAAATGGGTCCAATTTCAATTCCTTCGAGAAACGTTCAGGAACCTTAACTGTAGTCACTTCATTGACAAAAGGTTGGTCCTGTTCATCTGTTGAGTTAACTTCATGTAGAATATGCTGAATTTGAGCATTCACGTTTTCTGCTAACCTTACATCTTGAGCAGATGGCTTTGACGATGATAATGCTGCATTTCGCATTTGCTCTAAAACCTGTAACGTATCATTCAAATCCGGATTATTTACAACAGGTGCTCCGTCATGATTACCACTTGCCCATTTATAAGCCTGCTCATGTGCATGGACATTCTTTGAAGTCTGCTGCAAATCATCCATAATGGCCTGCTGTTGGGGTGTTACTACTTCTGTATCTTCTTGTTGCTGCTCGTATAAATCTTGATCTGTGCGCCCTAATAGTAGGTTTTCAAGTTCCAGCAATAATGGATTTTTCTTTGGCTGAAAATACATGGCATTCTTTCGATATGCATCTCCCGCTTCTTTACGTTGCAGAAACTTTTTACGATTAAATGGGGACGATAATCTCTCTTGCTCCATTGAATTATATATTTTCATAGTTTTCACCTCATCCTTCTATCTTCATATGCTAACTTGTTACTAGATATGAACATCTTTTATGACAAAATCTATTCCTCCGAAACAGCTTCTATACACTTATTATCGGAATTTTCATTATTAAATTCAAGCATAAATGACTACTAACCACCTAAAGAAGCAAAAATTAATATCATTTTTAGGTTAAAATACCCACTATCTTAGAATATACTCCTCAGTCGTTTATTACTTTCATTTCGATTTCAATAAAAATTACTACCATTTACACAAAATAAATAGTGTTAATAAATAAAAAAAACCCCCATAAAAGTTAGATTGATGTCTAAACCTTTTACGGGGTAACTGGCTGTTTTCTCATTTTTTCGGTGTAAGCAATAGCCCCTTATAAGCTAAATACCCGAGCCATGCACCAATTGTATTTAAAATTAAATCATCAATATCGGCAGAGCCTACTGTAAAAATAAATTGAATAGTTTCCACGCTAAGGCTGGAAAAAAAGCCTAAGCAAAGTATAACGCCTGCTTTGCGGAATTTCTTCGATAGTAATGGCAGTAAAAAGCCCATAGGGGTGAAAATTAATAAGTTACCAAGTAAGTTAATAATTATTGTATCCCAATTAAAATACTGAGAGTAGTTAATATAGCGGAATATCGTTTCAAAGGGAATAAAATTAGTAGTTAATCGCCAACTGCTGTAATCAAACAGCCCTAAATCACCGACTGAATAATCACCTTTCCATAATATAACGACTACATTAACTAAGCGATCAATCACCAATTTATAAAAAGCCAAACAAGAATAGATGCTAAATAACATCCAACCCACTATTTTTATTGGCAAATAATATGTATCAATAACATCTCGATATGGTAATGGGAGCTTGGCATTACCTTGAACATCCGTTATGTTGTTTTTAGACATGCTAAACACCCTCTTCCCTTTATTCCTTCCCATATTTTAATATGCTCCTCTACACCATGCAAGTAGCTGTTAAATTTTTATCAACTAAAAAAGACTGCCTCCTGATAGAGAGACAGCCTTCCCAGTAAGTATTTATACTGGGTTTACCCCATGCTTACGCTGTGAGAAAAGTAAGTATTTTGACATGTAAAGCTCTAAACGATTTTCAAGCACCTTACGTAAATCATTTGGCTCAATGACATCATCAATAATTAGTTCTGATGCTAATCGATACACATCTATCTCCTCTTGGTACTCTTTTCGTTTTTCAGCAATAAAGCTTGCTTGCTCTTCTTTTGGAAGCTCAGCAATTTTATTGGCATAAACTGCATTGACTGCAGCTTCTGGACCCATTACTGCAATTTGAGCATTTGATAATGCGATACAGCAGTCTGGCTCAAAGGCAGGACCAGCCATGGCATATAAACCAGCTCCATATGCTTTACGAACAATGACTGTTAGCTTTGGAACAGTTGCTTCACTCATCGCAAAAATCATTTTTGCGCCATGACGGATAATCCCAGCTTTTTCGACCTGTGTGCCGATCATAAAGCCTGGGACGTCCGCTAAAAATAGAAGCGGTATATTGAAAGCATCACAAAGTGAAATGAACTTAGCCGCTTTATCCGCAGAATCGTGGAATAGTACGCCTCCCTTAACGCGAGGCTGATTCGCTATAATTCCTACTGATTGCCCATTAATACGTGCTAGACCAGTAATTAATTCCGGTGCAAATAATTTCTTCACCTCACAAAACGAATCTTCATCAATAATACGTTCAATTAGCTTATACATATCAAAAGGAACGTTTTGATTTTGTGGTATCAATTCCTCAATCGATTTATCGAATGTAGCAGGTGGCTTAGGTACCTCCACCTTGCTACGTTCAGCGTAGTTATTAGGGAAATAGCCTAAATATTTACGAGCATAGGCAATGGCCTCTTGTTCTGTTTTGGCAAGCACATCTCCACAGCCGGAAACTGAACAGTGCATTTTTGCGCCACCCATCGTTTCTAAATCTACTTTCTCTCCAATAACCATTTCAGCCATTCGAGGAGATCCTAAATACATGGATGCGTTCCCTTCAACCATGACAACGATATCACAAAATGCAGGAATGTAGGCGCCACCTGCCGCGGACGGACCAAATAGTAAACAAATTTGTGGTACTTTACCTGATAACTTGACTTGGTTGTAGAAAATGCGACCAGCACCCCTTCTACCTGGGAACATTTCTAACTGATCTGTAATACGTGCCCCTGCTGAATCGACTAAATATAGTAACGGACAGTTAAGTTTTTCTGCAGTTTCTTGAATACGAATCATCTTTTCAACGGTACGTTTTCCCCATGATCCTGCTTTAATCGTTGAGTCATTAGCTAATATACAAACGGTACGACCATGAATTTTACCAATCCCTGTGACGACACCATCAGCAGGTAAGTCGCCTGCCAAACAGTTTGCATAGAGGCCATCCTCTGATTGAAGACCATCATCTAATAATAATTCAAGTCGTTCACGTACAAATAGCTTCCCTTGCTGTGCATTTTTATCATGATATTTTGGTAAACCGCCAGAAAGAATTTTATCTTTCATTGTAGGTGGCGTGTTTTCTGTTGAAATATTGCTCATTTTATTTCCTCCCTTTGCCCATTCAATTACGCCAAATTATTTTTTTAGCGCCCCTATTCCCTTTGTCAATGCGCAAAAAAATCAACTTAGATTTCAGTCAGAGTGATTAATCTGATTGGATTCTCTTACTTATTTTCCTGAATATTGTGGTGCTCGCTTTTCTTGGAAGGCAAGTAAGCCCTCTAATCGGTCTTCAGTTGGGATCAGTGCACTATATGCAAGTGATTCGATTTTCAAACCGGTAGCTAAATCTACCTCAACCCCCTGATTCATAGCTACTTTAGCCTGTACTAACGATAATGGTGCATTTTTTGCCATTTCTAGTGCAAGCTGCTGTGCCCTTTCCATTACCTCATGTGCCTCATGAACATACTCAACGATGCCATAATTTTTGGCTTCCTCAGCATTTAAGCGACGTGCTGTATATATTAATTCCTTTGCCTTCCCAAGGCCAATTAGACGTGGAAGTCGTTGCGTTCCTCCTGCCCCTGGAATAATACCGAGAGAGGTTTCAGTGAGACCTAGCTTGACATGTGCTGCTGCCACACGTAAGTCGCAAGCTAAGGCTAATTCTAGACCACCACCAAAAGCTACTCCATTTAGTACTGCAATGACAGGCTGAGCGAGTGTCTCCACTTTTGCGACTGTGGCACCAATCAACTGGACGATTTGCTTCACTTGTCGATCAGACATACCTTTACGTTCTTTTAAATCAGCCCCTGCACAGAATGCTTTTTCCCCAGCACCTGTTAGTAAGACTACTCGCACTGCTGGATCACCGTTGATTTGATCCAACGTCCCAGATAGCTCTTGCAGTAACTGTACTGACATCGCGTTCGCAGCCTCTGGTCTTAAGAGAGTAATCAGTCCAATACTTCCCTCCAGTAATTCAAAACGAACGAGTTGAGTCATAATGGATTCGCACTCCTTTCATTACGGACAATCGCCATTTGCTTTGAAGCTACAGCTTTGCCTAATTTCTGTTCAATAAAGAGTGCAGCCTCTAGTATTTTTTGTTGATCCACACCAGTTTGAACACCCATTTCATCAAATAAGTAAAGTAAGTCTTCCGTGGCTACATTACCAGAAGCTCCCTTTGCATATGGACAGCCCCCTAGACCACCAAGCGCACTATCAAATTTGGTTACACCCATCTCTAAAGATTTCATAATGTTGGCAAGCGCCGTGCCACGTGTATCATGAAAATGCATAGCAAAGTTTTCAGCGGAATACCTTTTTAATAGTTCCTCTAAAAGAAACTCAACTTGAGTTGGTACACCAACGCCAATCGTGTCGCCTAGGGAAATCTCCGTTACACCCATCTCCAATAATTTATCTGTAACACGTAGCACCTTATCAGGATGTATATATCCCTCATAGGGACAGCCAAGAACTGTAGAAATATAGCCTCGAACTTTCTTTTTTGACGCTTTAGCTCCTAATACTACTTCCTCTAAAATAGGAAATGTTTCGTCAATGGTTTTGTTAATATTACTTTGATTATGACTTTCACTAGCAGACATAAATATACTTACTTCATCTACTTCCGCCTGCAACGCCCTTTCTAGCCCTCGCATATTAGGTACAAGTGCCGCGTAAGTAATATCATTGTTCCTTTTAATGGCTTGAAGAACCTCGACAGCATCCGCCAACTGTGGAATCCATTTCGGATGAACAAATGAAGTCACTTCGATGTAATTTAATCCCGTTTGGCTTAACAAATTCACTAATTGTATTTTATCTGCTGTTGTAATATGTTTTTTTTCGTTTTGTAAGCCATCACGGGGACCAACTTCTTTAATCACGACCTGCTTAGGTAGTTGCATTAAGAGGCCTCCTCTTATTCAATTTCTAAAATATCATCATCAACGTTAATAAAATCTCCCTCATTGGCGATGATTTTTGTTACCACGCCATCTTCTTCGGCTGCAATCGGAATTTCCATTTTCATTGATTCTAAAATAGCTACATCTTGACCTGCTGTTACTTTTTCACCTTCTGCTACGACGATTTTCCATACTGTACCGGCCATGCTTGCTTTTACTGTTGCCATTAACACTCACTCCTACTATTCATTAATTTTGCATTCGCACTCTCTGTGAAGCGCGAATGCTATTACATACTTACTTTGACTCTGCTAATTGAGGTAAATAAAATTGTTCTACAAATTTTGTTGTCGTATAGCCTTTTAAAAACTGTTCATGCGTAACAGTTTTCAGCAGCATCGGAATATTCGTTTGAATACCCTCCACTTTATATGTTTTCAGTGCTTGGATTAATTTCTCACAGGCAATGTCCCTTGTTTCTCCCCACACTACCAATTTACTAATCATGGGGTCATAGAATGGTGTAACTGCAGAACCTGTCTCTACACCACACTCATGTCGAACCCCTTCCCCTGTTGGTAATTCTAGAGCTGTGATCGTACCTGGAGACGGGAAAAATGTAGAAGGATTCTCAGCGTATATACGCACTTCAATCGCATGACCCTGTTTCGTAATACTTTCTTTTGTAAATGAGAGAGGTTGCTGTGCAGCAATTTTTAATTGCTCTTCTACTAAATCAAGCTTTGTAATTTCCTCTGTCACAGGATGCTCTACTTGTAATCTTGTATTCATTTCTAAGAAATAAAAGTTTTGATTCTCATCCACCAAATACTCAATCGTTCCAGCGTTGACATAGCCAATATGCTTCGCTGCCTTCACTGAGGCTTCAAGCATCCTATCTCTTGTTTCCTGTGAAATGAATGGTGATGGTGCTTCTTCTACTACTTTTTGATTTCTTCGTTGGATCGAACATTCACGTTCAAATAACGGAACTACATTGCCTTGATGATCAGCAATAATTTGTACTTCAACATGGTGAGGGTTAGCAATAAATCGCTCCATGTACATCGTGCCATCACCGAAAAATGACTGGGCACGTTTTTGATTTCCCTCAAATGCTTTTGCTAGTTCCTCTGCATTTTCAACAAGTTGCATACCGATACCGCCACCGCCTGCCGATGCCTTTAACATAATTGGATAGCCTAAACGTTCAGCGATTTCAGTAGCTTCTTCTGCATCCTTTATAGGTGCCTCTACACCCTCTACAATGGGAACCCCAGCGGCTTTCATTGTTTTTCGTGCTTCTAATTTACTTCCCATTGAAGCAATTACATCAGCACTTGGTCCTATAAAAATTAAACCTTCCTCTTCACAGCGCTTTGCAAACTCTGCATTTTCTGATAGTAGACCATAGCCAGGATGAACAGCCTCGACGCCATTTTCTAGTGCAATCTCTAGAATACGTTCTATATTTAAATAGCTTTGTGCAACAGGCGGTTTCCCTACACAATATGCCTCATCCGCATCCTTCACATGTAAGCTTTCAGCATCAGCCTCAGAATAAATAGCAACCGTATTAATATTTAGGCGCTTGCATGTTCTGATAACACGTCTAGCAATCTCCCCACGATTTGCAATTAATACTTTATTAAACATATTCACTGCCCCTCCTTATCTGACGGTCATGACAAAATTTTCTCGTAATTTATATTTTTGAACCTTTCCTGAAGCAGTCATTGGATAATGATCGATAAAGAAAATATGTTTTGGGATTTTATGTCTAGAGATTTTATCCCGACAATATTCTCGAATCTCCTCTTCTGTTGCCTGCTCACCTTCTCTTAAAATAATCCAAGCTGCCGCTTCCTCCCCATACACAGGATCAGGAACCCCTGCAACCTGAACATCTGATATTTTTGGGTGTGTATAAAGAAACTCTTCAATTTCACGGGGATATAAATTTTCACCACCGCGAATAATCATATCCTTTAAACGACCGGTTACACGGACATAGCCCGCTTCATCCATCGTAGCCAAATCACCAGTATGCAGCCAGCCATCTTGATCAATGGCAAGATCGGTTTCTTCTTGGTTTTTATAGTAGCCTTTCATTACATGGTACCCTCTTGTACATAGCTCCCCTTGTTCATTTGTGGGTGCTTCCTCGTTCGTCCCAGGAACAACAATTTTCGCCTCTAAGTTTGGTAAGGCACGGCCAACCGTCTCCACTTTTAACGTTAACGGATCATCCGTTCTCGTTTGTGTAATCACTGGAGATGATTCTGTTTGACCATAGCAAATCGTAATATCTGTCATGCCCATTTTCTCAATGACCGCTTTCATTACCTCTATCGGACAATTAGAGCCTGCCATGACTCCTGTCCGTAAAGTTGAAAGGTTGAAAGACTCAAAATTCGGTAAATTAAGCTCACTAATAAACATCGTTGGAACGCCATGTAAGGCTGTGCACTTTTCTTGTTGAACCGTCCTTAGCACCTCTTCAGGTGAAAATTCTTGTACTGGCACCATCGTTCCACCACTAGTTGTAATAGCTAATGTTCCGATAACACAGCCAAAGCAGTGGAAAAATGGAACAGGAATGCATAAGCGGTCCTCTGCTGTTAAACGCATACACTCTGCAATGTTGACCGCATTGTTAACTAAGTTAAAATGTGTTAACATCACACCTTTAGGAAAACCTGTCGTACCAGATGTATATTGAATATTAATCACATCATTATAATGAAGAGATTGCTCTCTTTGTTCTAATTGTTCCTCTGTTACTTGATTGGCCGCTGCTACTACATCTGACCAATTCAATACACCGGGATACTTAGTCTCGCCGATTAAAATAACATTTTTTAATAAAGGTAGTCGCTTTGATTGCAAATTACCTGGTTCACAATGTTCAAGCTCCGGACATAACTCTTGAAGTGTATGGATAAAAGAATGGTCTCGATAATTTTCAATTAAAAATATCGTTTTGGCATCAGACTGCTTTAATAGATACTCCAATTCACTAGCACGATAATTAGTATTTACTGTAACGATTGGAGCCCCCATCTTGCCTGTACCAAATTGAAGCTGTACCCACTCAGGAACATTGGTCGTCCATACAGCAATATGGTCTCCTTTTTCAATCCCTAAAGCCATTAAGCCCCTTGCTACCAATCGTACTTGACGATTTAGCTGCTCATAAGTCATTCGTAAATTCCTATCTGCATAGACCAAAGCCTCATTTTGCGGGTACTTTTTAGATTGTTCATCTAGCAATTGACCAATTGTTTGATACACAAGTTCTGCCATGAAGATCCCCCTTGTTAATGCTATTAAACGTCTTTCAGCAATGAAATAAATGCGGATTTAAGCTATTTTTTAGTAGGTGTCTCGGTATCGGAAAGAAGTGCTCTATGCAGCACAAAGCTGCTCCCGGACACAATGTGTTGAAAATCATTAACAGCCAATTAAGCGAGAAATAACAAGACGCTGAATTTCAGATGTTCCTTCACCAATTTCCATTAATTTAATATCACGTAAATGACGTTCTACATCGTATTCTTTCATATATCCAGAACCTCCATGAATTTGAATGGCTTGATTACATGTACGGAAGCCCATTTCAGAAGCAAATAATTTAGCCATTGCCGCTTCTTTACCAAATGGTTTCTTTTGATCTTTTAGCCATGCCGCTTTATGTACAAGCGTACGAGCAAGCTCTATTTCCATCGCCATATCTGCTAATTTAAATTGGATCGCCTGTAGCTTCGAAATAGGTGCACCAAATTGCTCGCGTTCTTTTGCGAACTTCAGTGCCTTCTCATAAGCGGCCTGTGCAATTCCTACAGAAAGAGCTGCAATTGAAATACGACCACCATCTAAAGTGTTTAAAAACTGGCTAAAGCCTCGCTTTTCATCGCCTAATAGATTGGATCGAGGAACGCGAACATTTTGTAAAACAATTTCACATGTATTAGAACCACGGACACCCATTTTGTCATAATTACAATTAATCGTTACACCTGGAGTATTCGTTGGCACAATAATAGAAGAAATAATCTTTTTGCCATCCTCCCGTTTTCCCGTTACTGCAGTTACGATTATTTGTCGAGCGTATCCTGCATTGGTAATCCAGCATTTTTCTCCATTAATAACATAATCATCTCCATCAATGACAGCCGTAGTGCGTGTACCGCCTGCATCTGAACCTGCATTAGGCTCTGTTAAACCGAATGATCCTAATGTCTCACCCTTTGCCAATGGAACAAGCCATTCTTGCTTTTGCTCCTCCGTACCAAAGTTGTAAATTGGCGAAGCGCCTAAGCTAACAGCAGCTGCATAACTTAAGCCAGTGCCCCCACATGCACGACCAATTTCCTCTACAGCTAAAGCGTAGGACACCGTATCACCACCTGAACCACCATATTCTTCAGGGAACGGGATACCCAATAAGCCTAGTTCCGCCATCTTTTTAAAGCTTTCTATTCTCATTGTCGATGTCTCATCAACCTCACGAGCATACGGTTTAATCTCTTTTTCAGCAAAATCACGTACCATGTCTCGAATCATCACTTGCTCTTTTGTTAATTCAAAATTCATCCCTAATCCCCCTAATGTCAAATTTGCCATAGTAGATTTAGCTCAAAGATAATTCCCTTCAAGTAAATACCGACTAGTCGGTTTGTAAAAGCAAATAATAAAACCAGTGTTTTCTACTGGCTACCCCTTTATCATAAATTGCTTTGCTTCCTCCATTGCTTGTTCTGTTACAATCGCACGTAGTACCATGTCCGTAAAAACATCTGTAATTTGCACCATTGTTAATGGCCCGGATTGCTTAAACCATTTATATGTCCAGTTAATCATCCCCACAATCGCCATCGTAACAATGGTACAAGGCAATTCTGTACGAAAAACCTTCTTTTCTTGGCCTTCTGCTATCACTTTTTGCAAGATGTCCAGATAATGATCTCGTTTTTTATGAATAATCTCACTATACTCCTCTGAGAGTGAACGACTTTCCTCATAAAAAATTGTAATATGTGCTTGATACATATCAAATACTTGCGTCAGCGTTTGTAGCATCGCACATAACCTGGTAATGGGCGTATCGTATTTGTCATATGCATCTTGTGATTGTTGAATAACATATGAAATAAAAACATCATGAATTTCATACAACAATTCATCTTTTGATTTAAAATTATGATAAAATCCACCTTTTGATGCCCCTATATATTCAACGATACGATCAACAGTTACATTGTGATAACCATCCTGCTGAAACAGCTCAACTGAAGCGTCTACAATTCTTTGCTTTAATGTTTTCTTTACCATAGGCCCTATCATCCTTCGTCTAGCTCTATACTCCATCACTCCTTATAATCAGGAAAACAACTCTCTTTCATAAAAGAATTCTTTTTTTTCCTAATTATAAAAATACTATGACCATATAAATATAGCATTCTCAAAATTTGGTGTCTAGCAACAAATAGATTTTTCCTATTAATACGAGCATAAAAATAACATTAAACAGAATTTAAAGAACCAGGAACACATACATACCTTATGTTATAACACTCGTCTTCATGACATTTTTAAACTTTTCTTTTCTCTTTACACCATCAAACCATTTTTCACTGCTGTTCAAGAAACCATTTATAATCTCAAATTAAATGGCAATAACCTTAACTTACTGTTTATCCTTAAATTATAAGAAAGGTGAAATTTAAATTTGCAAAGATACACTGTAATTAACGCACACATTTCTAATTACTCTAACCCTATCTTTTAAAAAAAGACAAGACGTATTGTAAGGAAAAGAATACACTCAATTACTCAAATTGATTTTTTATAAATTCATGGTTACAAATAAAGAAGGATGGATTCAGAGGAAAATTTTAACTACCCTAAATAACCCTGATATTGCATCAAGATTGTTCAGCCCATGAACTAACAATTAATCAAGTTGAACTATTAATAGGGATAAAGCACTTAAACAATTGGACTTACTGTAAAATAGATAATGGGGAATTTGGGATGGACTCCTACTTAATGTTTGTCAACACTATATGTCTAGCATTATAAATCTGGTGAAATACCTGATTTTTTTCTTTGCACAATACCTTTCAATTATTCACTAGGCAAACTACTGATTCGGTACATACCTGTAAAGAATCCTGCTAGATAGGCGAACATTTTGGATTACCGAACTTTTATGGTTATGGTACTTTCTATTGTGCATCTGACATGTATAGTTAGGTGGTGAAAGTCTATTCACAAGTCGTGAATACTGTCTTTATGTACGATTCACCTTAATTATTATTAAATTCGTTATAAAGATTGATTATTGGACTAGCCTGCAACTTTAGTTTAAAAAGAATTTGAATGATTGGACCTATACATAGAAAGAGTTTTCATGCTTGGATGGTTTCTTACTAATAGTTGCAAATAAAAAAACAGCCAGCACACAGCTGACTGCTTTGTTGCCTAGCGACGTCCTACTCTCACAGGGGGAAGCCCCCAACTACCATCGGCGCTAAAGAGCTTAACTTCCGTGTTCG